>NZ_ML214300.1:761788-1063755 GCF_004785955.1 Halostella litorea
ACACGACGACTGACACCACCACCGACACGACGACTGACACCACCACCGACACGACGACTGACACCACCACCGACACGACGACTGACACCACCACCGACACGACGACTGACACCACCACCGACACGACTACGACCACCGACACGACTACGACCACCGACACGACGACGCCGAACCTCGCAGCGATAAGTTACGTCGCGTTCTGCGTCGAGGGCGAGAAGGGCCCCGGTAACGATCCGTGCCCCGACGGGGAACGGCAACTCGTGCGGTTCCAAGAGGGAGGCGGCTCCTTCAGCCCCGAAGGCGGCGACAGCCAGGGAGTCTCCGTGACGGTCACGGACACGAAGGACAACGGCGAACCGATCGAAGTGTCGTGGACCTCCAACCAGGAGATATCAAGCGTCATCGTCAAGTCGTCGACCGACACCTGCCAATACGAAGGCGGTACGTCGGGAACGGCCGGGTCCTGCGGCCCGCCGCAGGGACAGCAGGAGAACGTCGAACCGAGCACGCAGGGCAGTTCGATCGACCTCGGTAACTACGTCGCTCCGCTGGGGATCGTCGCGTTCGGGGTCGCGGCCTTCCGGCGATACCGGTAACCCGACTGCCGTCCTCGGACCGGAGTGCCCACCCGTCCGGCGCAAACGGACGGGATTTTTAACGGCCCCCTGCGTCACCTCCGGCAAATGCGGATCGCGGTCGTGACGCTGGAGACGTGGCACCGCCGGGAGAGCCCGGCGCTCCGGCGGCTACAGTTCGTCGCCGAGGGGCTGGCCGAGCGGGGGCACGACGTCCACGTCCTCTGCGAGAAGTGGTGGTCGGAGCCGGAGCACCGCCACGAGGTCGGCGGGGTCACGTACCACGGCACCGTCGTCGGCACGGAGGCGGGCACGTCGTTTCTCGTCCGGTTGCCGTTCGTCCTGCGGAGGGTCGACCCGGACGTGGTCCACGCGGGCGCGGTGCCGCCGTCGCAGGTCGCCGCCGCGAGCGTCGGCGCGTCGCTGTCGCGGTGTCCCCTCGTCGCCGAGTGGTACGGCGAGGACGAACTGACCGCGGGGAGCGAGCGGACCCGGCGGTGGGCGCTCACCCGACCCGACGCCGTCGTGACGCCCTCCCGGACGGTGAAGACGTGGGCGCGGGGGGCCGGCGCGGACGGCGACGACGTCGCGGTGATCCCGGACGCGGTCGACTTCGACCGGATCCGGGCGACGCCGCCGGGCGACGGCGGCAGCGTCGTGTACGCGCGCCGCCTCGACGAGGGCGCGAACCTGGAGAGCCTCCTGCTCGCGCTGGCCGAGTTGCGGGACCGCGACTGGACGGCGACGGTGATCGGCGACGGGCCGGAGCGGGCGGCGTACGAGCAGCAGGCCCGCAACCTGCGGATCGACGGCCGGGTGAACTTCGTCGGCGAGTGCGACCGCGACGAGCGGATCGCCGTCTACCGCGACGCCCACGTGTTCGCCCAGACGGCGACGCGCTGTGCGTTCCCGACCGAACTGGCGTGGGCGCTCGCCGCGGGCTGTGTCGGCATCGTCGAGTACCACGCCGACTCCAGCGCGCACGAACTGGTCGAGAACCGCGAACGGGGGTTCCGGACGACGAGCGAGCAGGAACTGGCCGACGCCATCGTCGACGCGGGCGACCTGGCGCGCCTCGACGTCGACGAGTCGTTCGCCGACTTCGACCGCCGTCAGGTGCTGGAGTCGTACCTCGACCGCTACCGCGCGCTGCGGGAGGAAGCGGGGCTGTTCTGAGAACGGGACCCGTCGGGGAGCCTACCGACCGTCGCCGTCGGTCGTCGCGTCGGTGACCCGCACCGCCGCGACGTTCTCGGCGACATCGTGGACCCGGACCACGTCGGCACCGCGGTCGGCCGCCAGCGCCGTCGCGGCGACGGTCGCGTCGCCGCGCTCGCCGTGCTCGTAGCCGGCGCGTGCGAACATGGACTTGTGGGAGTGGCCGATCATGACGGGGCAGCCGAGCGCCCGCAGTTCGTCGGCGCGGTCGAGCAGTTCGAAGCTCTCGGCGGCGGACTTCGCGAAGCCGAGCCCGGGGTCGACCAGTATCTGCTCGCGGTCCAGCCCGGCCTTCTCGGCCAGCAGGACGCGCTCCCGCAGTTCCGCGATGACGTCCTCGACCACGTCGTCGTACTCCACGTCGGCGGTCGGGTCGACCGGCGCGTCCCGGCTGTGCATCACGACCAGCGGCGCGTCGTGGTCGGCAGCGACGAAGCGCATCTCGGGGTCGGCGAGGCCGGTGACGTCGTTGACGACGTCCGCGCCCGCGTCCAGCGTCGCCTCGGCGACGGCCGCCCGGCGCGTGTCGACGGAGATCATCGCGTCGACGTCGGCGATCGCTTCGACGACGGGGACGACGCGCTCCAGTTCTTCCTCGACCGGCACCGGGTCCGCGCCGGGGCGGGTGCTCTCGCCGCCCACGTCGACGATGTCGGCCCTGTTCTCGACCATCTCCTCGGCGCGGCGGACGGCGTCCTCGACGCGGTCGTACTCGCCGCCGTCGTGGAACGAGTCGGGCGTGACGTTGAGGATGCCCATCACCGCGGTGCCGTCCGTCCACGGGTAGTCGCCGCCGTCGGCGCGTCCCCCGAGGTCCAGCGCGTCGCGGATCCGGTCGGCGACGGTCGGGAGGCCGTGGGGGCGGTCGTCGAGCGCGTCGACGAGCGCCTCGAACTGCGCGAGCGTCCCGGACAGCACGGCGTCGACGACGCGGCCGTCGTCGCTCCCCGCGGCCAGCCCCGAGACGGCGCAGTCGCCGCCGAGCGACGGCAGTTCCTCCCGGAGCGCGTGGGCCTGCCGGCGCTGGACGCGGAGCTTCAGCGTCCGGTGGACGCCGTCGGCCGCCAGCCGCCGGACCGCCGGCTCGGGGACGTTCGCGCTCTCCAGCGCCCCGCGGGCGTCGGCCCGGTCGCGGACCGTCTTGGGGACCGGCGCGTTGGTCCACCGCGACCGGGCCTCCGCGACGGCGTACAGCGAGCCGGTCACGACCACCAGGTCGTCGGGGCCGGCGTCGGCGAGCGCGGCGTCGACGGCGTCGGCGACGGCGTCGCGCGTCCGGACCGATCCGGCCCCGGCGCGGTCGAACACCGTGGCCAGCACGTCCGCGTCCTCGGCGCGTGACAGCGCCGGGCGGCAGGCCGTCACCGCGTCCGGCGTCGGCAGCGCGGCGGCCATCCCGCGGTGGTCCTTCTCGTGCATCGCGCCGACCACGAGGCGGAGGTCGTCGTAGTCGAACTCCGCGAGCGTCTCGGCGAGGCGCTCGCAGGCGGCGGGGTTGTGCGCGCCGTCGAGGACGACCGTCGGCGACGCGCCGATCACCTCGAACCGGCCGGGCCAGTGGGCGCTCCGGAGGCCGCGGGCGATGGTCCCCTCGTCGACCCCCGCGACCTGCCGGGCGAGCACGGCGGCGATGCCGGCGTTGGTCGCCTGATGCGCGCCCAGTGTCGGGAGCCGCGTCTCGACCCCCCAGTCCGGGCCGTCGAGCGCGACGCTCGCCTCGGCGTGGTTCGTCCGGCCCCCGTACGTGGCGGTCACGTCGGCGTCTTCCTCGCCGACGGTGACCACGTCGCCGGCCTGCTCCCGGACGGCGGCCAGCGCCTCGCCGGTCGTCCCGGTCACGAGCGGCGCGTCGTCCGGCGCGACGTGGGCCTTGTCGCGGCCGATCTCGGCGACCGTGTCGCCGAGGACGCTCGTGTGCTCCAGCGAGACGGTCGTAACCGCGCTGGCGACGGGGTCGACGGCGCTCGTCGCGTCCAGTTTGCCGCCGATCCCCACCTCCAGCACGGCGACGTCGACGTCCCGGCGGGCGAACTGCCACACCGCGAGCGCCGTCATCGTCTCGAAGAACGTCGGCGGCTCGCCGTCGGCCGCCCGGTCGACGACGTACGGGCGGACCGCGTCGACGAACTCGGCGACGGCCGACTCGGGGACCATCCGGCCGTCGACCCGGACGCGCTCGCGGAGGTCCTCGAAGTGCGGCGAGGTGTAGAGTCCGACGGACAGCCCGGCCTCCCGCAGGACCGACTCGACCATCCGCGCGGTGCTGCCCTTCCCGTTCGAGCCCGCGACTTGGACGAACCGCGGGCGGTCGTCGACGTCGAGGTGGGCGAGCAGGTCCGCGGTCGACTCGGTCCCCGGGCGCGGGCCGAACCGCCGCAGGTCGTAGAGGAAGTTCGCCGCCTCGTGATACTCCATACCTGCGACGTGGGGTTCCCCCGCGCTTTAGCCCTTCGAAACCCGGAGTGGGGGCGGCCCTCGCGCGGCCGTCAGTCGTGCCGGAACGCCCGGCTGCCGGTGAAGGCCATCGCGATGTCGTGCTCGTCGCAGGCGGCGATCACGTCGTCGTCGTTGACCGACCCGCCCGGCTGGATGACGGCCTCGATGCCGGCCTCGGCCGCGGCCTCGATGGCGTCCGGGAACGGGAAGAAGGCGTCGGAGGCCATCACCGCGCCGTCGGCGGACTTGCCCTCGGCGTCGCTCTCGGCTTTCATCTTCGCTATCTCGACGGCGTCCACGCGGGACACCTGCCCCGCACCGACGCCGACCGTCTCCGTGCCCGTCGCAAAGAGGATGGCGTTGGACTTGACGTGCTTTATCGTCCGCCAGGCGAACAGCATCGACTCGACCTGCTCGTCGGTCGGTTCGCGCTCCGTGACGACCTCCAGGTCGTCGGCGGTCGGGGCCTGCCGGTCGCGCTCCTGGACGAGCGTCCCGCCGACGAGGTCCTTCTCCGTGTGGGTCTCGGCGGGGGCGTCGAGCGATCCCACGTCGAGCACCCGCAAATTGTCCTTCTCGAACAGCGCCGCGAGCGCGTCGTCGGTGTACCCCGGAGCGACGACGACCTCCTTGAACGAGTCGGCGACGCGCTCGGCGGTGGCGGCGTCGCACTCGCGGTTGAGGGCGACGATACCGCCGAACGCGCTCTTGGCGTCGGTCGACAGCGCGTCGGCGTAGGCGGCTTCGAGCGTCTCGGCGGTGGCACAGCCCGCCGGGTTCGTGTGCTTGATGACGGCCGCCGCGGGGCGGTCGAACTCCTTGACGAGCGACAGCGCGGCGTCGGCGTCGTTGTAGTTGTTGTAGGACAGCGCCTTCGCGCCCTCGTTCAACTGCGGCGCGCCGACGACGGTGGCCGCCTCGCTGGCCCGGTCGGCGTACAGCGCGGCGTCCTGGTGGGGGTTCTCGCCGTAACGCAGGTCGGCCGCGCGGTCGGCGGTCGTCACGCGGCGCGCGGGCAGGTCCGCGGCCTCGTCGCCCTCGACGCTGACGACGCCGGCCTCGCGGTCCACGTCGACGCGGCCCTCGGCGAACCACTCGACTGCCCGCGGGTACGCCTTGAACTCCCCCTGGTACAGCACGCGCTCCTTCAGGTCGTCGGCGTCGTCGCCCTCGTACACCGGAACCGGCTCCTGCGTGACGACGGGGCCGGCGTCGACCAGGTCCTCGACGACCTCGCCGTCCTCGTCGGTGGCGTCCGTGACGACGTGGACGGTGCAGCCGGTGACGTCGACGCCCGCGTCGAGCGCGTCGCCCCAGGCGTCCGTGCCCGGGAACGACGGCAGCAGCGACGGGTGGACGTTCAGCGTCGTCGGCGCGCCGTCGAGGAACTCGTCCGAGAGGATGCGCATGTAACCGTCGAGACAGACCAGGTCGGCGTCGTAGCCGTCCAGCGCCGCGACGACGCGCTCCTCGTGGTCGCGGCGGCCCTCGCCGTCCGCGCGTTCGACGACCTCCGTCGGGATCCCGCGCTTTTCCGCCTCGTCGAGGACCGGCGCGTCGGCGTCGTTGGTCAGGACGACGGCCAGATCGGCACCGCCCGGCGACTCGTCGGCGACGTGCATCAGGTTGCGGCCGCGGTTGCTGGCGAGGCCTGCGATCTCCATACCTCGACTCCGGCACGCGGCTGGCAAAGTAGTTGCGGTCCGCGGCGGGTTTGTATCCATGTTCGTGTATAGTATAGCCAGTATTTCGACGATAGTTCCCGTTACTATCCACGTCTGTGCCTTCAGGCATCCGGTAGCCTTTTTGCCCGCGGCGCGGGACGCTCGTGCATGACCGAATCCCTGCACGCCGTGTCGCCGCTCGACGGGCGCTACGCGTCCCGGACCGCGCCGCTGGCCCCGTACGCGAGCGAGGCCGCGCTGATGCGGGCGCGGGTGCGCGTCGAGGTGGAGTACCTCGTCGCGCTGGCCGACCTCGACGCGACGCCGCTGGCACTCGACACCGCGGCGCGCCAGACCCTGCGGGCGCTGTACAAGGACTTCGCGGAGGAGGACGCCCGCCTCGTGAAGAAGTTGGAGACGGAGGGGTACGGCGAGTACGAGGCGACCAACCACGACGTGAAGGCCGTCGAGTACTACATCCGCCACCACCTGCCCGACGACATGGCGGACGTCGTCCCGTGGATCCACTTCGGGCTGACCAGCGAGGACGTGAACAACCTCGCGCACCGCCTGCTCGTCGGCCCGGCCGTCGAGGAGGTGCTGCTCGGCGAACTGCGGGACGTGCGCGACACGCTGGTCGACATGGCCCGCGAGCACCGCGACCTCCCGATGCTCGCCCGGACCCACGGCCAGCCCGCGACGCCGACGACGTTCGGCAAGGAGATGGCCGTCTACGCCGCCCGCCTCGGCCGCGCGACGGGCCGCATCCGGCGCGCGCTCGACGGGATCACCGGGAAGCTCGGCGGCGCGAGCGGGACGTTCGCCGCCCACGACGCCGCGCTCCCGGAAGTCGACTGGCGGGCCTTCGCCCGCGAGTTCGTGACCGGGCTCGGCATGGAGTACGCGCCGCTGACGACGCAGGTCAACCCCTGCGACGACCTCGCGGAGCTGTTCGACGCGCTGCGGGGCGCGAACAACGTCCTCCTCGACCTGGACCGGGACGTCTGGCTGTACGTGAGCGACCGCTACCTCGGCCAAGAAGCGACGGAGGGCGAGACGGGGTCGTCGACGATGCCCCACAAGGTCAACCCGATCGACTTCGAGAACAGCGAGGGGAACCTCTCGAAGGCAAACAGCGACCTGACGTTCCTCGCGGACTACATCACGACGTCGCGGCTGCAGCGGGACCTCTCGGACTCGACCGTCAAGCGCAACATCGGCGCGGCGCTTGCCCACTGTCTGATCGGCTACACCAAGACCGCCGACGGCCTCGACAAGGTCGTCCCCAACGAGCAGGTGATGCGCGACGACCTGCGGGCGACCCCGGAGGTCATCGGGGAAGCCGTCCAGACGATCCTCCGCCGCGAGGGCCACGGGGACGCCTACGAGCGCGTGAAGGCGCTCACCCGCGGGCAGGACGTGTCGATCGAGGACTTCCGGGACCTGTTCGACGACCTCGACGTGGACGCGGAAACCCGGGCGGATCTGCGTGCGCTCTCGCCGGAGACGTACGTCGGCGTGGCCGACGCGCTCGTCGACGACGTCGACGTCGACCGGTAGAGCGCCGCTGCCCGCCCAATCCCCACGCCTCACACGTCCCGCCGCCGGAACCACTCCCGGCTCGCCAGCACGAGGACCGCGGTGCCGGCCAGCAGGACCGCGGCCCCGCCGACGTCGTACGTGCCGTCGACGAGTATCTCGCTCGGGACGTAGTACCGCGTCGGCGAGAGCGCGCCGAGCGGTTCGAGGTCGGTGCCGGCGACGACGGACTCGACGAGAAACAGCGCGAACACCGCGCCCGCGGCCGCCCGCTGGGCTACCGAGGCGCGGTCGACCGCGACGGAGGCGACCAGTCCGATGCCGGCACAGGCCAGCAGGTACGGCACCGAGAGGAGGTGGGCCATCGCCACGCGCTCCATCGCGACCGACTCGTCGATGGCGAGGGTGGCGACGAACACGACGACCGGCATCGCCGCGTTGGCGACGAACAGCGGGACGCCCAGCGAGGCGAACTTCTCCAGCACGACGCGGCTCCGCGAGACCGGCATGGAGAGCGTCAGGTCCATCCGCCCGCGCTCCACGTCCGCGGCGATCAGGCCGGCCGCCGCGTACGCGAAGTAGAGGCCGAGCAGGATCACCCAGGCGAACGCGTACAGCTGGGTGGCGAGAAACCCCTCGATGGTGTTCATCGTCCGGATGTCGAACGCCTCGCGGACCGCCGGCGGGTACGCCGCGATGAGTTCGTCCAGGTTCGCCGTCGCCGTGATCGAGGGAAACAGCCCGACGTACATCGCCGTGAGCGCGGCGATGCCGACGGTCATCGCCAGCGCGCCGGGCAGGCGCTTCCGGCCGTCGTAGCGGGCGAGTTCAAGCATCGTCGTCCCCGTAAAACTGCATGAACACGTCCTCGAGGGGCGCTTCCTCGACGTCCACCTCCAGCAGGTCGAACCGGTCGAGGAAAGCGACCAGTTCGTTCACGTCGCCGGTGTAGGTGAACGTCACCTCCGTGACGGTCCCGCCGGCGTCGCGGTCGTCCGGGGCCGCGACGGTCCGGACGGCGACGTCGTGTGCGCCGGCGAGGGTCACGTCGTCGGCCGACACCGACCCGTCGACCCGCGCGAGCACCGCCTTGCCCGAGCGCCCGAGCAGGTCGGCGACGCGCTCGACGGCCACAATGTGGCCGTCCCTGATGACGCCGACGCGGTCGCAGAGCCGCCGCACCTCGCTCAGCACGTGCGAGGAGAGGAACACCGTCGTCCCGGCGCGCCGCTCCGCGCGGACGAACTCCTCGAAGCGGCGCTGCATCAGCGGGTCCAGCCCCGACGTCGGCTCGTCCATCACGACGAGGTCCGGGTCGTGCATGAACGCCTGCACCAGCCCGAGCTTCTGGGCGTTGCCCGTCGAGTAGTCGCGTATCTCCCGGTCGAGCGGCGGGTCGAACAGGTCGAGCAGTTCCCCGCGGCGCGGGTCGCCCTTGACCGACCCGTGGAGGTCGAGCACCTGCCGCCCGGTCGCCGTCTCGTCGAACGACGGCGTCGCCGGCAGGTAGCCGACCCGCCGCTTGGCGGCGATCAGTTCGTCCTCCGCCCGCACGTCCGCGCCGAGCACCGACGCGGTCCCGTCGGTCGGCGACTGGAACCCCAGCAGCGTGCGGATGGTCGTCGTCTTGCCGGCCCCGTTCGGACCGAGGTAGCCAAACACCTCGCCCTCGGCCACCTCGAAGGTGACGCCGTCGTTGGCGAGCACCTCGCCGTAGTCCTTCGTGAGGCCGTCGACCGTTATCGCCGCCATCGGCGGGGGTTCGACCCCCGGTCGAATGAAGCTACCGCCGTCGGGGCCGTTCGGCGACCGCGACGGCCCGGACCGGCGCGCCGTCGCCGCCGGCCACCCGCAGGGGGTAGGCCCGGAGTTCGAAGCGCTCGGGCAGGCCGTCCAGGTTCGTCAGGTTCTCGACTATCAGCCGCTCCGCGCCGAGCAGCGCGTGGTGGGCGGGCACGCCGTCGGGGTCGGCGGCGGTCCCGGCGTCGGTCCGCGAGGGCGAGGGGTCGACGCTCGCCGCGTCGGTCGCCACGTGGTACCCGCGCTCGGCGCAGTCCTCGGCCGCCGCGGCCGAGAGGTACGGGTGGTCGAAGTACGACGGGTCGCCCCACCGCCCGGCCCACCCGGTCCGGAGCACCAGCATCCCCGCGTCCGTCTCCGGCAGGTCCGCGGGGCGGATCGCCGCCCGCGGGCCGCGCCCGCGGAGGTCCACCAGCTTCGCGTCGAAGGCGAACGTCCCGACGGGGAACTCGTCTATCGTCCGGCCGTCCGGTTCGGTGTGGCTCGGGGCGTCGACGTGCGTGCCGGCGTGCGTGCCACACTCGACCGCCGAGACGCGGTAGCCGTCCGCCTCGACGGTGGCGTGGGGCGCGACGGATACCGGCGGGTCGCCGGGGTAGGTCGGCATATCCGTCTCGACGCGGCGCGTCAGGTCGCGGTGGGCCATACCGGTCACGTCGGCGACGGCGGTGAAAAGGGTGGCCCGCGGCGGACGGTCAGCCGAGCAGTTCGCGCAGCGTCGCCGCGACCGCATCGGCGGCCGCCCGGACCTCACCGACCCGGACGTACTCCCGTTCGGCGTGGGCGACCGCGCCCTCGTCGTCGGCCAGTACGCCCGGCCCGAACACGACCGTCGGCGCGTCGGCGGCGAAGTAGGAGGCCTCCGTGGCGGCGGTGAACGGGCGCACGTCGCCCCCCGCCGCGTCGGCCAGGGCCGTCACGAGCGGGTCGTCGGCCGGCGTCGAGAACGCCTCCAGGAACGGGCTCTCGCGGTCGGTCAGCGAGAAGTCGACGCCGACGTCGTCGGGGACGCCCTCGCGGAGGTGGGCTTCGAGCGACGAGCGGAAGCCCTCGGCCGTCTCCGGCGGGACGCTCCGGCGGTCGACCACGAGTTCGCTCGCCGCGGGGATCTGGTTGGTCGCGGTCCCGCCGGAGACGACGGTCGGCGTCAGCGTCGCCGCGCCGAGCGCGTCGTGGACCGGCGGCGCGTCGTCGCGCCCGTCGAACGTGTCGAGCGCGCGGAGGACGCCCTCCAGCGCGGCCACCGCGTTGGTCCCCTCCGCGGGTTCGGCGGCGTGGGCGTTTTCACCCGAGAGCGTGACGGTCCCCTGGAACCGCCCCTTCGCGGCGTTGCAGACGTCCAGCCCGGTCGGCTCGCCGACGACGCAGTAGTCGGGGTCGAGGTCGAGCGCCGCCGCGCCGGTCGACAGCGTCTCCTCGTCCGGGGTGACCGCAAGCGTCACGCGGCCGGCCTCGCCCGGATCGACCGCGAGGAACGCCGACAGCAGCGCCGCGAGCGGCCCCTTCGCGTCGCAGGAGCCGCGGCCGCGGACCGTGTCGTCGTCGCGCTCGAACGGGACGTGGGGCGGCACCGTGTCGATGTGCGTGTTCAACACGACGTGGGTGTCGCCCGACCCGCGCGAGGCGAGCGTGTTCCCCGCCCCGTCGACCGTCGCGTCGACGCCCGCGTCCGCGAGCGTCCCGACGAGCAGGTCCCGCATCTCGCCCACGTCCTCGGTGGAGTCGACCGGGACCGCGCGTTCGACGAAGGAAACGGGGTCGAACGTCACGACTGGGTCGGGACCGCGGGGAGTTCGCCGTCGAACTCGCGCTCGACGGGGCCGCGCAGGACCGCGGGGCCGGCCTCGGGGAGCCGCACCGTGAGGTCGCCGCCCGGCGGCGAGACCGTCACGCGCTCGGCGTCGGTCAGGCCAAGGCGGCGGGCGGCGGCCGCGACCGCGACCGCGCCGGTGCCGCAGGCGTCGGTCTCGCCCTCGACGCCGCGCTCGAACGTGCGCTGGGCGAACCCGTCGTCGGTTCCGCTGGCGACGTTGACGTTCGCGCCCTCCGGGAAGACGTCGGCGTGGCGGATCGGCGGGGCCATCGCCGCCAGGTCGACGGCGTCGGCGTCGTCGACGAAGACGACGGCGTGGGGGACGCCCGTCGTGAGCGCCGTCACCTCCCAGCCCTCGACATCCTCCGCGACCAGCGGCTCGTCGCGGGCGAGGGGGACCTCCGCCGGGTCGAACGACGGGACGCCCATCTCGACGGCCACGTCGTCGCCGTGGATCTCGGCCCGCCGGGTGCCCGCGGGCGTGTGGATGACGACTTCGCGGGCGTTGGTCCGGTCGGCGACCCAGCGCGCGACGCAGCGCGCGCCGTTGCCACACATCGCCGCGGTGCCGCCGTCGGGCTGGTAGAGCCGCATCGTCACCTCGGGCGGGTTCGGGGTGGCGTCCATGTCGAGGACGAGCACGCCGTCCGCGCCGGTCGTCCGGTCCGGGTCGTCCGCGCCGACGCCCGTCTCGCGGTCGCAGTGGGCGACCGCGAACGCGCTCCAGTCCGCCACGTCGGCGGCCGCGTCGACGACCAGGAAGTCGTTGCCGGTGCCGTGGAGCTTCTCGTAGCGTATCATTCTTCGAGCCTCGTGACGTCCGCCACCGTCTCCCGGCGGCGGGCGAGCGTCGCCGCGCCGTCGTCCAGCGTCACCGTCGCCGGCCGGGGGCGGGAGTTGTACTGGCTGGCCATCTCGTAGCCGTACGCGCCGGCGTTGCCGAGCGCGAGCGTGTCGCCCCGGGCCGGCGCGGGCAGGTCGCGGTCCGTGCAGAACACGTCCGCGCTCTCGCAGATGGGGCCCGTGACGGTCTGGGCGACCGTCCCGCGCTCGCCGGCGTCCGGCGCGAGGTTGCGGACCGCGTGGTACGCGTCGTACATCGCCGGCCGGAGCAGCGTCGTCATCCCGGCGTCGACGCCGACGACGGTCGTCTCGGGCGTCTCCTTGACGGTGTTGACGTCCGCCAGCAGGACGCCCGCGTCCGCGACGAGGTAGCGCCCGGGTTCGACCGCCAGCCGCGCGTCCACGTCGCCGAGCGCCTCGCGGGTCGCGTCCGCGACGGCGTCGAGGTCGAGCGGGGCCTCGTCCGGCCGGTACGGGACGCCGAAGCCGCCGCCGACGTCGACGAACTCCAGGGGAACCGGCGCGTCCCGCGCCAAGTCGCCCATCCGCGCGACGAGTTCGCGGTGGGCCGCCAGGTCGTCGCCGGAGATGCCGCTCCCGGCGTGGGCGTGGACACCCACCACGTCGAAGCCGCGGTCGGCCGCGTCGGCGAGCAGGTCGGTCGCCAGGCCGTACGGGACGCCGAACTTCGCGTCCGCGCCGGTCGACACCTTCTCGTGGTGGCCCGCGCCGACGCCGGGGTTGACGCGGACGCAGAGGCGGCCGTCGTACCCCCGCGCTTCGAGGCGGTCGAGGGTGTCCTCCGCGCCGACGGTGACCGTCAGGTCGGGGTACTCGCGCCACAGGTCGACGACCGTGTCGAGGTCGCCGGCCGGCGGGTTGACCGCGGTGTACTGGACGCGCGCGCCGGGGTCGGCGACCGCGCCGTCCGTCCCGCCGTCGAGCGCGTCGAGGGCCCGTGCGACCTCGCCGGCGGAGGCACATTCGATGCCCGCGCCGGCCTCGCCCAGCGTCGAGAGGACGCGGCCGAGCGTGTTCGCCTTCGCGGCGTACCGTATCTCGGCGTCGGGGAACGCCCCCGCCATGCGGCGGTAGTTCTCCCGCACGCGGTCGAGGTCGAGGACGTACAGCGGGCTGCCGTGCTCGTCGCGGAGGTCGCGGAGCCGCGCCGCGTCCCAGGCGTCGAGCCGCCGCACCGCGGGGGTAGCCGCGCTCATTCCCGCAGGGCGTCCTCCTTGGCCGCCGCCTCCAGGGTCTCCTGCTCTAAGCTCGTCGCGACGACGGCCGGCTTGTACGCGCCGCCCTCGAACAGGTCGTGCTCGCCGATCGACGACTCGACGAAGCGGGTGAACGCACGGCGCTCGGGCGGCAGTTCGCCGTAGATCACTTCCTCCTCGACGAGGTCGTAGACCGGGATCCGGGGGGTCAGCAGCGTGTTCTCGCCGACGACGCTGCCCTCGCCGACGACGAAGCCGCTGGTGACCCGACAGCCCGCGCCCAGCGACACGTCGTCCTCGACGACCACCGGCGCGTCCTCGACGGGTTCGAGGACGCCGCCGATCAGCGTGTTCGCGCCGAGCTTCACGTTCGCGCCGATCTGGGCACAGGAGCCGACCGTGTCCGCGGAGTCGACGAGGGTGCCGTCACCGACGTGCGCGCCGACGTTGACGAAGCTCGGGCTCATCATGATGCAGTCCGCGCCGAGGTACGCGCCGCGACGGACCGTCGTGCCGTCCGGCGTGTTGCGCGTGCCGCGCTCGCCGAGGTCGGCGGTGTCGCGCAGGGGGAGCACGTCGTGGTAGCGCACGTCGCCGTACTCCCGTGGCTCCGTCTCCCGCAGGCCGAAGTTGAGCAGGATGCCGCGCTTGACCCACGCGTTCGCCTCCCACTCCCCGCCGCGCTTCTCGGCCGCCCGCACCTCGCCGGCCTCCAGCGCGTCGAGGAACGCCTCCAGCGTGTCGGCGGCGTCCGCGCCGGCCGTCCCGGCGTCTATCTCGTCGTTCTCGTAGCGCTGCCACAGGTCCTCTATCTCGGCTGCAAGCGTCGACTGACTCATTGGGGTCCCTCCAGTACGTCACCGAAGTCGTACCACCCTGATTCCTGTTGCGATAGCCAGGCCGCGGCGTCGACCGCGCCCGCCGCGAACACGCCGCGGCTCTCGGCGCGGTGGGTGAGCCGCACCTCCTCGTGGTTGCCGGCGACCAGCACCTCGTGCTCGCCGGTCACGTCGCCGGCCCGGAGCGCGTGGACGCCGATATCGCCGTCCTCGCGCGGTGCCTCGCCCTCGCGGCCGTGGACGCGGCGGTCGTCGCCGACCCCGCGGGCGTCCTCGACCTCCCGCAGGATCGACTTCGCGGTGCCGCTCGGCGCGTCCCGCTTCGCGTTGTGGTGGGTCTCGACGAGTTCCACGTCGTACCCCGGCAGGTTCGCCACGGCGTCGCCGACCACGTCCAGCAGCGCCTGGACGCCGCGGGCGAAGTTCGCCGCCTTCAGCACCGGCACGGCCTCGCTGGCTTCCCGGAGCGCGTCCAGTTGGCCGTCGTCGAAGCCGGTCGTGCCGACGACGGCGGGGACGCCGGCGTCGGCGGCCGCCTCGACGTACGCCACGCTCGACTCCGGGCCGGTGAAGTCGACGACCGCCTCGGCCTCGCGGGCCGCCAGGAGGTCGCCGAAGTCGGCCGCGTCCTCGACCGCGACGCCGTCGACCGCCTCGACGTCCGGGTCGCGGTTGACCGCCAGAACGACCGAGACGTCGTCGCGGTCGGCCGCCTCCGCGATAAGCTCCCGGCCCATGCGGCCGGTCGCGCCGGTGACGGCCAGCCGGACCGTCACGGCTCGACCTCCGCCCCGGCGTCGGCGGCCTCGCCGTCGAGGTCCGCGAGCACGGCCCGGAGGCGCTCGCGGTGCGCCTCGTCGAGGCGCGTGAGCGGCGAGCGGAGTTCCGGCGAGCCGCGGCCGCGGATCGACATGGCCTCCTTCACCGGGATGGGGTTGGTCTCGACGAACAGCGCGCGGGTCAGGTCGCCGAGTTCGTGGTGGATCCCGCGGGCGCGTTCGAAGTCGCCCGCCAGCGCCGCGCCGACCATCGCGCAGGTGCGCTCCGGTTCGACGTTGGCGACGACGCTGATTGTGCCGGTCGCGCCGACCGAGATCATCGGGACGGTGAGCGGGTCGTCGCCCGAGAGGACGGCGAAGTCCTCGTCGCGCGTCCGCTCGACTATCTCGGATATCTGACCCAGGTCGCCGCTGGCGGCCTTGAAGCCCGCGACGTTCTCGTGGGCGGCGAATTCGACCGCGGTGTCGGGGTCGATGTTCCGCCCCGTGCGCGACGGGACGTTGTAGACGATCTGGGGCAGGTCGACGGCGTCCGCGACGGTGCGGTAGTGCTCGACCAGCCCGCGCTGCTCTGGCTTGTTGTAGTACGGCGAGATGAGCAGGAGCGCGTCGGCCCCTGCGTCGGCGGCGCGCTCGGAGAGTTCGAGCGCCTCGCGGGTGTTGTTGCTCCCGGTGCCGGCGACCACCGGCACGTCGTCGACGGCGTCGACGACCGCCTCGACGACCTCGACGTGCTCGTCGTGGGTCAGGGTCGCGCTCTCGCCGGTGGAGCCGACGGGGACGACCCCGTCGACGCCCGCCGATTCGAGGTACCGGGCGTTCTCGCGTAGCTGGTCGAAGTCGATCCGCTCGTCGGCGTCGAACGGCGTGGTGAGCGCCGGGAAGACGCCGCTGAAGTCGATGTCGTGTGTCATTGGTGCTGTGTGGTTAGTGTGGGTCGGTCGCGCGATGCCGGTCGAACGCGCCCGGGACGGGGACGCCACCCCCGCCGCGAGCACACCCTACGCGCGTTTTTTCAGAAGGACGGTCGCGCCGCTCGTCGGCTTCGGTGAGACGACGCCCGGACGAGCGGCCGCTGGCATTACCGTACCAACGGTAACGGGAGGACTTAGGGCTTGTGCCGCCCGCGAATCCTGCCTCGGCG
Organism: Halostella litorea; assembly: GCF_004785955.1. Taxonomy (NCBI): domain Archaea; kingdom Methanobacteriati; phylum Methanobacteriota; class Halobacteria; order Halobacteriales; family Natronoarchaeaceae; genus Halostella; species Halostella litorea. Next base: position 777,656 of record NZ_ML214300.1, read on the forward strand.
GGGCCGAGTTACCGAGCCCCACGCGAGGGTCTGTCACAATCAACAAGAGATATATGGCTCACGGGCGGATACTCTCGCGTATGAGACACATCGGACTCAAACTCCGGATGGCGTTCGTGGGCACCATCCTGTTCGCGTTCTACGCGCTCGTGGCGGGCTTTGCCTTCACGCTCGGCGTCCCGCTGTGGCTGGTGCTCGTCGGCTCCGTCCTCTTTGCCGGCTTCCAGTACAAGCTCGGCAAGTGGATGGCGCTGCGCAGCGTCGGCGCAGAGGAGATGGACGAACAGCAGTATCAGGAGATCCACAAAATGGTCGACGGCATCTGCTTCGAGATGAACCTCGACAAGCCGAAGCTGATGGTCGCCGACATGGGCGTCCCCAACGCCTTCGCCACGGGCCGGCGCGGCGCGGGCGTCGTGGTCGTCTCCAGCGAACTCATCCGCATCCTCGAACGCGACGAACTGAAAGGCGTCATCGCCCACGAACTGGCCCACCTCGACAACCGCGACGTGGTCACGATGGTGCTCGGCCAGTCTATCGCCTCCATCGTCGGCATCGCCGTCCAGTGGACGATCATGCTCACCGGCGACAACGACATCGCCGACTTCGTGCTCGGTTACATCGCTGGCATCCTCACGCAGATGTTCGTGATGCTGTTTGTGCTCGCCATCTCGCGGTACCGCGAGTACGTCGCCGACAGCGACGCCGCCCAGCACATCGGCGGCGGCGAGCCGCTGGCCCGCGCCCTGGAGAAGATCCAGCGCGGCGCCGAGGGCCGCGAGAGCCGCGTCGGCGACGACGTGAGCGCGCTCTGTATCTTCGACTCCGAGCGCGGCCTCCTGAAGTCGGTTCTCGCGACCCACCCGCCGGTCGAGAAGCGCATCGAGAAGCTCCGGAGTTACTGAGGACGCCGCCGGGGAACCCATCCGACTGCGGGACGTTTCCCCCGAAGCCATTTTACTGGCCCCCGACACACGTTCGGGTATGGTGGATATCCACTCGGGCCAGCGCGTCGCGATGCTCGCCGACGCGCAGAACCTCTATCACTCCGCACAGAGCCTCTACAGCCGGAACATCGACTACTCCGAACTGCTGAACAAGGGGGTACAGGACCGCGAACTCGTCCGCGCGATCGCGTACGTCATCCGCGCGGACTCGCCGGAGGAGGAGTCCTTCTTCGACGCGCTGACGGACATCGGCTACGAGACGAAGATAAAGGACATCAAGACGTTCAAGGACGGGTCGAAGAAGGCCGACTGGGACGTCGGCATGTGTCTCGACGCGGTGACGCTGACGAACCACGTCGACACGATCGTCCTCTGTACGGGCGACGGCGACTTCTCGCGGCTCTGCTCGCACCTGCGTCACGAGGGCGTCCGCGTCGAGGCGATGGGGTTCGAGGAGTCGACCTCCGACGAACTCGTCGACGCCGTCGACGCCTTCATCGACCTGAGCGAGCGCCCCGACACGTTCCTGCTGTAAAGGGTCGCCCTCCGGTACTTCGCGTCGTCCGGTTCAGACCGGGCGGCCGTCGCCGGCCGTCCCGACGAGCAGCGCGCCGGCCGCCATCCCGAGCGACGCGATCGCGGCCGGAATGAGTAGTGACGTGTCCCGCAGTGCGCCCGTCGCCAGAAGCACGACGCTGCTCACGACCAGCAACACGGCCCCAAGCGCGACTTTCTTCGTATCCATTGTACGTAGGGATCGGCACCGAACGCTTATAGTTTTCTCTACCGGTCCGCGGGGGTAGCGTGGTAACGACTCACGAACCCCGGCCGCCGTGTCGAAGGGCTTTCGAGGGCGTGTGTCGAACTGGGCGGCAATGAGCGACGACGCGGGCGACCTGGTCCGACTTCGGACCGTCGCCGACTACCAGTTCGGTCGCGGGGCGGGGCGGGCGCTGTTCCCGGCCGACGAGGAGCTACGGATCAAGCGCACGACCTCCGGCCGGCCACAGCAGGTCGTCGCCGACGAGGGGCGGGTCGTCTCCCACGGCATCGACGGCCGGTTCACGCTGGGGATCGCCGGCGGGCGGCGGCTCGCGGCGGGGCTGGACGCGCCGGCGGCGCGGGTCGTCGTCGGCGACGAGAGCGAGCCGTTCGTCCGCGAGGGCCGCAACGCCTTCGCGAAGTTCGTCGACGAGGCGGACCCGGCCGTCCGCCCCGGCGACGAGGTGCTCGTGGTCCACGAGTCGGGCGACCTGCTCGCGGTCGGCCGCGCGGAACTGGCCGCCGACGCGATGGTCGCGTTCGGGAGCGGGATGGCGGTGAAGGTGCGGGAGGGCGCGGGCGAGTGACGTTCGTCAGTCTTTTCTCGGAGTAACGCGACCCTCCGGGTATGTTCGGAGGCGGCGGCGGGGGCCTCAATCCCCGCAAGATGAAGCAGATGATGGAGCAGATGGGCATCGACTTCGAGGAGCTGGAGGCAAACGAAGTCATCATCCGCACCGACGACGGCGACCTGGTGTTCGACGACGCCGAGGTCACCCGGATGGACGCCCAGGGCCAGCAGACCTACCAGGTCGTCGGCGAGCCCGAGACCCGCGAGGCCGGCGCGCTCCCGGAAGACGGGAACGAGGCCGACGACGGCGACGACGGCGGCGTCCCCGACGAGGACGTCGAGATCGTCGCCCAGCGGACCGGCGCCAGCGAGGCGGCGGCCCGCGAGGCCCTGGAGGAGAACAACGGCGACCTCGCCGCGGCCGTCGACAGCCTGGAGTGACGGTCGTCCTCGTCCACGGCGACCGGGAGTACCTGCGCGACCCCGGCGAGGAGCTCCAGACGGACCTCGGCGTGCTGGAGGTCCCCGAGGACGTCTCACCGGGCGACACCCTCGAAACGCACCTCGGCGACGAGTTCCACGTCCGCCGCCTGCGCGGCCCCGACCTCTTTCATCACCTCGAACGCACCGGCGCGCCGATGGTGCCCCGCGACGTCGGCCGGGTCCTCGGCGAGGTCGGCGTCGAGGCCGGCGACCGCGTGCTCGACGCCGGCACCGGCACCGGCGTGCTCGCGGCGTACATGGGCCGGATCGGCGCGGACGTGCTCACGTTCGAGCGCGACCCCGAGTTCGCCGAGGTGGCCCGGGGGAACATGGCGACGGCGGACGTGTCCGACGCCGTCGAGGTGCGGGCCGGCGACGTGACCGAGGGCCTCGACGACCTCGGGCCGTTCGACGTGGTCACGCTCGACACCGAGGACGCCCCGACCGTCGTCGAGCGCGCGCCCGACCTGCTCGCGCGGGGCGGCTTCGTCGCCGTCTACTCCCCGTTCGTCGAGGACACCCGCGAGGTGGCCCGGACCGCCGAGGACGTCGGCCTCGGCGACGTCCGCACGCTGGAGACGATCGAGCGCGAGATGGACTTCGACGACCGCGGCTCCCGCCCGTCGACCGCCGGCGTCGGCCACACCGGCTACCTGACCGTCGCCCGGAACGACTAGAGGTCCGCAAGCAGCGACGGCGGGTAGACGACCTCGTCCCGCTCGGCGAAGGCGGCGGGCTCCTTCCAGACGACGTCGAACGCCTCCCCGAGCTCCGGCTCCTCGGCCTCGAAGCGGTCGAGTTCGTACGGCCAATCCTCCACGATGTCGGCCTCGTACAGCCGCCAGATCTCGTGACCTTCGGTCCCGTCGAACGTGAACGTCCGCTCGTAGGTGTCGACCGACCGGACGCCGGTCAGTTCGACGCCGAGTTCTTCGCGGAACTCCCGGCGCACGGCGTCCCGGCTGTGTTCGCCGAACTCGATCGCGCCGCCGACCGGCCGGTAGAAGGTGTAGTCCTCGGCGGGGTCGTAGTGCTCCGCAAGCAGGATCCGGCCGTCCCGCCGGACGACGGCCAGGGCGACCGGACGGACGTCTCGCCAACTCATGGGCTTCGCGGATAGACCGACGTTCGACAAGTAGCTGTCCGTTCGGGACGGCGGACGTGAGGAGAGGGAGGTCGTCAGTCGTCGGACGAGGCCGCAAAGCCCGGCGAGTCCGCCGCGGCGTCGACCGTCGCCGCCTCGGGCGGGGACTCGCGGACGTCGTCGGCGCCCTCCTCGGTGATGACGCGGTGGTAGGCGTCCGGCATCACCACGGCGAACCGCTCGACGTACTCGTCCCACGCGTCCAGGATCGCCGCGCCGCGCTCGCTGCCGGTGTAGGCGACGTGGTTCTCGATCAGGCGGCGGAGCATCCGGCGGTCCTTCTCGGACAGCGAGTCGGAGACGCTCACCATCCCGGTGTTGGCCTTCTCGGCGAAGTCGCCGTCCTCGTCCAGCACGTAGGCGACGCCGCCGGACATGCCGGCCGCGAAGTTCTTGCCCACGTCGCCGAGCACGGCGACCGCGCCGCCGGTCATGTACTCGCAGCCGTGGTCGCCGACGCCCTCGACGACGGCTTTCACGCCGGAGTTGCGCACCGCGAAGCGCTCGCCGGCGACGCCGTTGACGTAGGCCTCGCCGTCGGTCGCGCCGTACAGCGCGACGTTGCCGACGCAGACGTTCTCCGCGGCGTCGTAGGCCGCGTCGTCGGGCGTCGTCACGGAGAGCTTCCCGCCCGAGAGGCCCTTGCCAACGTAGTCGTTGGCGCTGCCGGTCAGGTGCAGCGAGACGCCGCCCGCGAGGAACGCGCCGAAGCTCTGCCCGGCGGTGCCCTGCAGGTCGACGTTCACGGTGTCGTCCGGCAGGCCGGTCGTGCCGTGGCGCGAGGACACCTCGTGGGACAGCGTCGCGCCGACCGCGCGGTCGACGTTCGACACGTCGGCGACGAGTTCGACCGGCTCGCCCGCGTCGAGGGCGGGCTCGGCGGCGTCGATCAGGTCCCAGTCGAGCGCGTCGTCGACCTCGTGGGTCTGCTCGCGGACCTTCCGGCGCTGGTCGCCGTCGGGCTCGGCGAGCACGCCCGAGAGGTCGACGTTGCGCGCCTTCGGGTGGTCGACGTCGTCGCGCTGGGCGAGCACGTCGACGCGGCCGACCATCTCGTCGACCGTCTCGAAGCCGAGTTCGGCCATGATCTCGCGCAGTTCCTGGGCGATGAACGTCATGTAGTTGATGACGTGTTCCGGCTCGCCGGGGAAGCGGCTGCGCAGTTCCTCGCGCTGGGTGGCGACGCCGACCGGGCAGGTGTTCTTGTGGCACTGGCGGGCCATCACGCAGCCGCTGGTGACCAGCGACGCCGTGCCGAACACGTACTCCTCGGCCCCGAGCAGCGCGCCGACGGCCACGTCGCGGCCGGTCTTCATCCCGCCGTCGACGGAGACGCGGATGCGGTCGCGCAGGTCGGTGCCGACGAGCATCTGGTTGGCCTCCGCGAGGCCGAGTTCCCACGGCAGGCCGGCGTTCTTGATCGAGGTGCGCGGGCTCGCGCCGGTGCCGCCGTCGTGGCCGGAGATGTGGACCACGTCGGCGTTGGCCTTGGCGACGCCCGCGGCGATGGTGCCGATGCCCGCCTCGGAGACCAGCTTGACGTTGATGTCGGCGTCCGGGCTGGCCGCCTTCAGGTCGTGGATCAGCTGTTTCAGGTCCTCGATGGAGTAGATGTCGTGCAGCGGCGGCGGCGAGATGAGGCCGACGCCGGGCGTCGCGTGCCGGACGTGGGCGATCATCTCGTTGACCTTCATCCCGGGGAGGTGGCCGCCCTCGCCGGGCTTTGACCCCTGGGCCATCTTGATCTGCAGTTCGTCGGCGCTGGTCAGGTACGACGAGGTGACGCCGAAGCGGCCGGAGGCGACCTGCTTGACGTTGCACTCCTTCTCGGTGCCGAACCGCTCGGGCGGCTCGCCGCCCTCGCCCGTGTTGGACTTCGCGCCCATGCGGTTCATCGCGATGGCGTTGTTCTCGTGGGCCTCCGGCGAGATGGAGCCAAGCGACATCGCGGCCGTCGAGAACCGCTCGACGATGTCCGCGACCGGTTCGACCTCCTCGACGGGGATCGACTCGCGGGAGTCCGTGTCGAACTCCAGCAGCCCCCGCAGGGTCTGGAGGTTCTGGTTCTGGTCGTTGATCAGGTCGGCGAAGTCGAGGTACGTGTCGTAGTCGCCCTGCCGGACCGCCTGCTGGAGCGTGCCGACCGTCTCGGGGTTCCACTGGTGGTGGATGCCGTTCGACCGGTGCTCGTACTCGCCCTGGCGCTCGATGTCCGCGCCGTCGAAGGCGTTGCGGTGGCGCTCCTCCAGGTCGGCCTCGATATCCTCGATGCCGATGCCGCCGGTGCGGGCCTCCGTGCCCTCGAAGTACTCGGCGACGAAGTCGTCGTCGAGGCCGACCGCCTCGAAGATCTGTGCGCCCTGGTAGCTCTCCACCGTGGAGATGCCCATCTTCGCCATCGTCTTCAGCAGGCCGTCCTCCAGCGCGCCGACGTACGCCGCGACGGCGTCCTCGACGTCGGCGCCGTCCTCGCCGGCCACGACGTCGTCGATGGTCGCGAACGCGAGGTAGGGGTTGACGGCGTCCGCGCCGTAGCCCACGAGCGTCGCGAGGTGGTGGACCGCCCGCGGGTCGCCCGACTCGACGACGATGCCGGCGTGGTTGCGCAGGCCGTTGCGGACGAGGTGGTGGTGGACGCCGGCCATCGCCAGCAGGCTGGGGATCGGGACGCGGTCGGGGCCGGTCGCGCGGTCCGAGAGGACGACCACGTCGTTGCCGGCCTCGATCGCCTCGCGGGCCTCGTCGCGGACGCGCTCGACCGCCTCGCGCAGGTCGCCGTCCAGGTCGTACGTGATGTCGACCGTGACGGAGGAGAGGCCGTTCGCCGAGAGGTTGCGGATCTCGGCGGTCTCGGCGTCGGTGAGCACCGGCGAGTCGACGACGAGCTGGCGCGCGTGGTCGGCGGACTCGTCGAGCAGGTTGCGCTGGAAGCCGAGCCGCGATTCGAGGCTCGTCACCAGCTCCTCGCGGATGTAGTCAAGCGGCGGGTTCGTCACCTGGGCGAACAGCTGCTTGAAGTAGGTGAACAGCGGGCGGTTGAAGTCCGACAGCACCGACAGCGGCGTGTCGTCGCCCATCGAGCCGACGGGGTCTTTCCCCTGTTTCATCATCGGCTCGATGATGTTCTCCAGTTCGTCGTGGGTGTAGCCGTACGCCGACTGGTAGGCGCGCAGGTCGTCGACGCTGGTGCGGGGCTCGCGGTCGTTTGCGTCGGCCACCTCGTGGAGGTGGACCTGCTCGTCGTCGACCCACTCGCCGTAGCGCTCGTCGACGAGGTCGTCGAACACCTCGGCGTCCGGGATGACCCGGCCCTCCGAGGGGTCCGCGAGGAACAGCTGACCCGGCTGGAGGCGGCCGCGCTCGCGGATCTCCGAGGGGGGCGTTTCGAGCGCGCCGGCCTCGCTGGCCATCACGAGCGTGTTGTCGGTCGTCACGTCGTAGCGGCAGGGGCGCAGCCCGTTGCGGTCCAGCACCGCGCCGACCCGCTCGCCGTCGGTCGCGGCGACGAGGGCGGGGCCGTCCCACGGCTCGACCAGCGACGCGTGGAAGTCGTACCAGTCCTTCCGGTCGGGGTCCATCGCGTCGTCGTCGCGCCACGCCTCGGGGATGAGCATCCGGAGCGCGTGGGGGAGGTCCCGGCCGTCCTCCATCAGCAGTTCCAGGGCGTTGTCGACGGAGGCGGTGTCGGACTGCTCGGGGTCGTTGATGATCGGCTTCAGTTCCTCGATGTCATTGCCCAGCGTCTCCGATTCCAGGTCGGTCTCGCGGGCGCGCATCCAGTTGATGTTGCCCTGGATGGTGTTGAACTCGCCGTTGTGGATGATGTTCCGGTAGGGGTGTGCGAGGTGCCACGCGCCCAGCGTGTTCGTCGAGAACCGCGCGTGGACCATGACGAACGTCGACCGGACGCGCTCGTCGGAGAGGTCGGGGTAGTAGCCCGCGACCTGGTCGCCCTTGAGCAGGCCCTTGTACACGAGCGTCTCGCGGTCGAGCGAGCAGACGTAGAACCGCTCGTGGCCCGGCGGCCGCTCGTCCTCGACGCGGTTCTCCAGCGCCCGGCGGCCGACGTACAGCGCGCGGTCGAACGCCTCGACGTCGAGGCCGTCGGGCCGGACGAAACACTGGGTCACGTCGGGCTCGGAGTCGACCGCCGTCGCGCCGAGGTCGGCGTTGTCCGTCGGCACGTCGCGCCAGTGGAACACGTCGACGTCGTGCTCGGCGAGCGTCGCCTCGACGAGGTCCTTCAGGCCGGCCGCGGCGTCCGCGTCCTGCGGGAGGAACAGCGACCCGACGGCGTACGTGTCGGGGAGGGAGACGTCGAGTTCGTCGGCGAAGAAGTCGTGTGGCGTCTGGAGGAGGACGCCGGCGCCGTCGCCGGTCGACTCCTCCGCGCCGGTCGTGCCGCGGTGTTCGAGGTTCTCCAGCAGTTCGAGGCCGTCGGCGACGACGTCGTGGCTCGTCCCGTCGTCCAGATCCATGACGACGCCGACGCCGCAGTTGGACCGCTCGTCGGTCGGGTCCGCGAGTCCCTCGGTTCGTTCGGGGGATACCTGCCCGTGGTGGTCGGTCATACCGCTGAGTGTCGGCTGCTCCAATAAGAGGTTGTTCCTAAATCGTTAAGTGGACCATAGTCCCATACTAGGATATATAATGCATATATCCGGACGATCGCCGGGCGGCCATGGGGGGATCGTTCGAACTCGTTACTCCGAAATAGATTCCGTATCGGAACCGGAGATCTGAATTCGGGCAGAACTGATCATTTATTCTCCGTCGTTCGGGACGGATCTCGAACGGCTCCCTCGACACCTTTCGTGAACGAGTATCAAGGGCCGCCCGGCCGTCCCGACTGGAGGGTCCGGCGCATGAGGTCCGCGTGGATGTCCCGGTCCGGTTCGTCGGGGTCGGGCTCCCGGGGGACGTAGCTGCCGTCGGGCTGCATCACCCAGGCGTTCCGGTTGTCGGCGAGCGCCAGGTCGAGGAGGCGGTCCAGTTCGTCCTGCAGGCGGGGGTCGTCTATCGGGACGACCGTCTCGACGCGGTTGTCGAGGTTGCGCGTCATCCAGTCGGCCGAGCCGACGTAGTGCTCGGGGTCGCCGCCGGCGTGGAAGCGAAACACCCGGGAGTGTTCGAGGAACCGCCCGACGATGCTGTACACGTCGACCGTCTCGCTGACGCCCGGCACGCCGGGGCGGAGCCGGCAGATGTCCCGGACCACGAGGTCGATGTCGACGCCCGCCATCGAGGCCTCGTACAGCTCCCGGACTATCTCGGGGTCCTCCAGCCGGTTCATCTTGGCCGTGATCCGCGCCGGCTCGCCGTTGCGCGCCCGCTCGGCCTCCGCCCGGATCAGGTCGACGAACCGCTCGCGCATGTTCCCCGGCGCGATGAGCAGCGACCGGTACTCCTCGTGGAGGGAGTGGCCCGTGAAGTAGTTGAACAGCTTCACGAGGTCCTGGCCCACGTCCCGGTCGGCCGTGAGCAGCCCCAGGTCCTCGTACGTCTTGGCCGTCTCCGAGTGGTAGTTGCCGGTGCCGACGTGGGAGTAGAGCCGCACGCCGTCGGCCTCCTGGCGGACGACCAGCGAGGTCTTCGTGTGGGTCTTGTAGCCGATGGTGCCGTACGCGACGTGGATCCCCTCCTCCTCGAGGCGCTTGGCCCAGGCGAGGTTGTTCTCCTCGTCGAACCGCGCCTTCAGTTCGACCATCACCGCGACCTGCTTGCCGTTCCGGGCGGCCTCGATGAGGCTCTCTATCACCTGCGAGTCGCTCGCGGTCCGGTAGATGGCTGCCTTGATGGCGAGCACGTCGGGGTCGCGGGCGGCCGCCTCCAGGAACCGCTGAACGGTGGCGTCGAACGAGTGGTAGGGGTGGTGGACCAGCACGTCGTCGCGCCGTATCTCGTCGAAGATGTCCCCGTCCGGCGCGCCGCGGTCGGGCAGCCGCGGATGGGGCTGGGGCGTCCACTCGTCGGCCTTCAGGTCCGGGCGGTCGAGGTCGGCGATCGCGTCGAAGTCGCGGAACTCGAGGGGACCGTCGAGGCGGTACACCTCGCGGTCGTCCAGGTCGAGCTGTCGTTTGAGTATCGACAGCGCCGCCTCGGGCATGTCGCGCTCGACCTCCAGGCGGACGACCGTCGCGAAGCGGCGCTCCTCTATGACCTCCTCGACCATCTCGATCAGGTCCTCGGCGACGTCCTCGTCCCGACCGACCTCCGCGTTGCGGGTCACCCGGAAGAGCCCGGTGTCGACGACCGTCACGTCGGGAAAGAGGAGATCGAGGTTCGCGCGTACCACCTGCTCCAGCGGGACGTACCGGTCGTCGTCGACCTCGACGAAGCGGACCTGGTTGCGGGGGATCTTCACCCGGGAGAACGTGAGGTCGGCGCCCGGGGACTCGCGCGTGAGCACGGCCAGCGAGAGGCTCTGGTTCGAGATGAAGGGGAAGGGGTGGGCCGGGTCGAACGTCAGCGGGGTCAGCGTCGGCAGGACGGACTCCTCGAAGTGCGCCCGAAGCTCCGCCCGCTCCTCGGGCGCGAGGTCGGCGTGGTCGCAGATCTCGATGCCTGCGGCGGCGAGCGCCGGCCTGACGGCCTCGCGGTAACACTCCGCCTGCCGCTCGAACATCGGCCGCGCTGTCTCCAGCACCTCGGCCCACTGCTCCTCGGGCGTCCGCCCGTCGGGCGTGGGCTCCGTGATGCCGGCGGCCACCTGCTGTTTCAGGCCGCCGACCCGCTTCCGGAAGAACTCGTCCATGTTGCGCGTGAAGATGGCGAGGAACTTCACGCGCTCCAGCAGCGGGTTGTCGCCGTCGAGCGCCTCCGCGAGCACCCGCCGCTGGAACGCAAGTTCGCTCAGCTCCCGGTTCAGGTAGTACTCGGGGTCCGAGAGGTCGACGGCGGACGGGTCGGCCGGCCGGGCGACGTCACCCGGATCGGGAGCCGCCGGGTCGCTCTCGGTCGCCGGGTCATTGGCGTCGGCAGCCGAGTCCGTCGGCCCCTCGTCGCCCGCAACGTCGGCCCCCGTTGCCTCGCCGCCGGATCCGCCGTCCGCGGGCTCGGCGTCGGCGTGGCGTTCCTCGCTCATCGGGGCGTCGCCTCCAGCGAAGCCGGGGAGATCACCTTCTCGTCGCAGCGCGCCTCGTACGTCCGCCGGGCGGGCACGCTGACGAACTCGTCGCCGTAGAAGTCGTACGCCGTCAGCCGCCCGCCGTAGACGCAGCCGGTGTCGAGCCCGACCGCCCCGTCGCTCTCGAACGGGGCGTCGAGGACCGTGTGGCCGAAAAACACCCGCGGCGGGCCGGCGTACCGCTCGAACCAGAACGGTCCGTCGTACCCGTTGCCCGGCGGCACCGAGCGCCGCGTCAGCAGGTCGTCGATCCCGTGGTCCGCAAGCTCCCAGCGGGGGTCGACGCCGCCGTGGACGACCAGCGCGTCGTCCCAGGACAGCGCGACCGGGAGCCCCTCCAGATACGCCACGTCGTCGGACGTCAGGTCGGGGAGGCGGGCGTCGCCGCGCAGCAGTTTGTCCTCGTTGTTCCCGCGGACGCTGACGGCGTTGGGCGCGGCACGGACGTACCGCAGGACGCCCGCGCTGTCGGGCCCTTTCCGGACCAGGTCGCCGACGAACACGAGCAGGTCGTCGTCGCTCGGGTCGACCGCGTCGACGAGCGCCTCCAGTTCCCGGAGACAGCCGTGTACGTCGCCGACGACGTAGATGTCGTCCCACCGGTCGGGGTCGATGCGCCTGTGTCGCTCCGCGGTCTCGCCGTCGAATTGAACTGTCGTCATTGCTGGGTCCCTTCGCCGGCGCGGTGCCCCGCGGCCGCGCCGGCGGCGTTGCTCGTGACAACCCCCGGAGACTGTTAGGTCCTTTATATTACTCCACCGTACCAGTCGGTACCGGTACGGAGCACTCAATAGACCTACCAATGTCGGCGGGTACCGCCAGCGTTTATCCGCCGGTCCCCCTACGTCCGCCGGATGTCGCTCCGGTCGACCCTCGGTGCCGCCCTGTACGTCCCCCTCACGCTCGTCCTCGCGCCGGGCATCCTCACCCACGAGTACGCCCACGTCGCCGCCTGCCGCCTGAGCGGCGTCGCCGTGCACTCGACGCCGTCGCTGAACCCCTTCGGGAAGGACGCGTACGTCGACCACGCGCCGACCGACCGGTTCGCCGCGGACTTCGCCATCGCCGTCGCGCCGTTCGCCGTCAACAGCGCGCTGGCGGTCCCCGCGTTCGTCGTCGCGGGTGCGGTCGAGTCGGCGCTCGCCGTGCCCTTCCTCTGGCTCGGCGGCTGTTTCGCGTGGACCGCGATCCCCAGCCCCTCGGACACCGACGGCCTACTCGAGACGGCCGGCGGCCTCCCGTGGACGACGCGGCCGCTGGGCTACCTGCTCGCTGTGCCGGTTCGGGCCGCGACGCTGCTTGCGATAGAGGGGATCGGGAGCCTCGTCTGGACCGTCGCGCTGTACGTCGCCATCGTCGGGTGAGCGGGAGGCCGCGACGGGCCACGGGGGAGGCGGTGAGAAGTGGGGCTGCCGTCAGTACGACTTCGCGAAGTACGCCGTCTCGACGGCCTCGTCGCCGCAGACGCCACAGTCGTCGCCGATCGGCTCGGCGTCGTCGTCCAGGGGCGTCATCACGATCTCGGCGGCGATCTCCTCCTTGATCGCCGTCTCGCAGGCCTCGTCGCCGCACCACGGCGTCTTGACGTAGCCGCCGTAGCGCCCGATGGTGCCGAGGATGTCCTCGGGCGAGTGGGCCTCGCGGACGTTCTCCTCCAGGTTCTCCTCGGCGGCGGCGTAGAGCTTGTCGTGGACGTCCTCGAAGTGGTCCTCGACGGCGTCGGCGATGCCGTCGCGGTCCGCCTCGACGGACTCGCCGTCCGGCCGGTGGACGACGGTGACGCGCTCGTCCTCGACCTCGTTCGGGCCGATCTCGAAGCGGACGGGGACGCCGTTCAGCTCGTGCTCGTTGAACTTGAAGCCGGGGTTGCGCTCGTCGCGGTCGTCGAGTTCGACGCTGACGCCGGCGGCCTCCAGTTCCTCGGCGATCCTCTCGGCGTAGTCGAGCACCTCCTCCTTGGTGTCCTCCTGCCAGATGGGGACGATGGCGACCTGCGTGGGCGCGACGGCCGGCGGGAGCACGAGGCCCTGGTCGTCGCTGTGGGTCATGATCAGCGCGCCGAGCGCGCGCCAGGAGAGCCCCCACGAGGTGGTGTGGGCGACGGACTCCTCCTCGTCCTCGTCGACGAACGTGATGTCGAACGCCTCCGCGAACGACTGGCCGAGGTAGTGGCTGGTGCCGCCCTGGACGGACTTGCCGTCGGGCATCAGCGCCTCGACGGTCGTCGTCGTGTCCGCGCCGGGGAACTTGTCGTGGGGCGGCTTGCGGCCGCGCAGTACCGGGATGGCGAGCACGTCCTCGTACAGTCGCTCGTACTGGTCGAGGCGGGTCATCGTCTCCTCCCAGGCCTCGTCGCCGTCCTCGTGGGCGGTGTGGCCCTCCTGCCAGAGGAACTCCTTGGTGCGGAAGAACGGCTTCGTCTCGGTGGCCTCCCAGCGGACGACGCTACACCACTGGTTCAGGCGCATCGGAAGGTCGCGGTAGCTCCGGGTCCACTTCGCGATAAAGGGCGCGATGATGCTCTCGCTGGTGGGCCGCACCGCGAGGCGCTCCTCCAGTTCGTCGTGGCCGCCCTGGGTGACCCACGCGACCTCGGGGTCGAACCCCTCGACGATGTCCTTCTCGCGTTCGAGGTAGCTCTCGGGGATGAAAAGCGGGAAGTAGGCGTTGGTGACGCCGGTGTCCTTGAACCAGCCGTCGAGGTGGTCCTGGATCGACTCCCAGAGGGCGTACCCGCGCGGGCGGGTGACGATGAACCCGCCCATCGGCGCGTAGTCCGCGAGGCCGGCCTTCTGGACGACCTCCGCGTACCACTCCCCGGGGCTGTGCTCCTTGCTCTCGGTGATGCCGAGGTCCTGCTCGTCGCTCATGTACCTTCGTCGTGGCACCGGAGTAATAAACGCGCCGTGTTGGCGACCGTCCGCGGACCTACCAGTCAGCAACGAAAGGATTCTTCATCCGGTGTGCACACCGGTAACGTATGACGGAGCAGGATCGCACCGACGGCGAGGCGGTCAACGACGCCGACCGCGCCGGGATCGACGACGCCTTCGAGGCGCTCGCCGACGCCGACCGCCGTGTCGTCCTGTACTACCTCCGGGAGCGAGGGGAGAGCAGCCTGAGCGAACTCGCCGACGTCGTCGCCGGGCGGCGGGCGGCGGCGGAGGGGACGTTCGTCCGGCCGGAGCGACGCGACCGGATCGAGATCGACCTCCACCACGCCGCGCTCCCCGCCCTCGCGGACAGCGGGGCGGTCGACTACGACCCCGAAACCGGCCGCGTCGCGCTCGCCGACCCGCCGGCGGCGGTCGAGGCGCTGATAGATACCGCGATCGCCGCCGCCGGCGACGCCGACCACGCCAGCCTCGACGGGGAGCATGCCGGGGGCCAGTAGCGCGATGGCGCTCCGGGACGCCATCGCCGCCGCCACGACCGACGCGGTCGACGTGACCGTGTACGCGCCCGAGCCGTTCGACCGACTCGGCGACCTGTTTGCGGCCCGCAACGTAAGCGTCGCGCACCGACCGTACCCGGACGACGGGACCGGCGGGTTCGTCGTCGTCCGACGCGACGGGGCGTTCCGCGGGGCGCTCGCGCTCGACAGCGTCCGGGCGAGCCTCTCGCCGCCCGTCCGCCCGCCCGGCGGCTCGCGCGACGAGTCGTTCCGACGGTTCATGGACCTGTTCGAGGGGACCGGGTTCGCCGCCACCGACCGGCGGCAGTTGCTGGCGACGACGCGGGAGATAGAGGACCGGGCCTGGCGGGTCGGCCGCGGCACGCTGTACGTCGGTTTCCAGTCGCCCGACGCGCTGGCGGCCCAGCGGTCGGTGTACGAGCGGCTGGGGCGGCGCGAGGACCTCGCGGTCCACCTCTACGTCGCCGCCGAGTGGGACCGCCCCGCGATCCCCGGCGTCACGGTCCACGCCTCCGACGCCGGCGAGGTCGGGACGGTGTGGTTCGTCGCCTTCGAGGGCGGCGGGACCGACGAGAACAAGTGCGCGCTGCTGGCCGAGGAGCGCGCGCCCGGCGAGTACCGCGGCGTGTGGACGTACGACCCCGCCCGCGTCGACGAGGTGACGGCCCACCTCCGGGCGACGTACTGAGCCCCTACTGGCCGACCCGGAACGGGCTCGGCCCCTCCGTCCAGTCCCAGCCGGGGAGCCGGGTCTGGAACCCCGCGGAGAGCGCCGCCTCCAGGTCGTCGCTCCCGGCGGTCGCGTCCGGCGGGTGGTGCCGGGCGTCGGCGTAGTGGAACGCCGCCTCGCCGAGCAGGCCGAGCGGCTGGTTGCCGGCGATCATCCCCGCGAGCCGGCGGCCGAGCAGTTCGTCGACGACGAAGCCCGGGTAGTCCGTCTCGACGTCCAGTTCGCGCAGCAGTCGGACCAGCGCGGCGACGTTGACGGCGAGGTCGCCGTCGGCGAAGACGGCGTCGACCTCCTCGCGGTACGCCGCGGGCGCGACCGGGTCGACGTCCGTGTCGAACAGCTCCGTGAACTCCGCCCGGAGGTCGTTGATGAGCGGGACCACCACGTCGGCGCGCTCCCGCACCCAGTCGCGCTCGTCGACGACGTCGTCGGGGGTGAGTCGCATGGACCGCCGATACGCGCCGACGGTCCTACTAGCTTCGGCCGTCACCCTCACCCGTCGCCGAGCGAGGAGCGGCGACGGTTGCGGGGCCGCGCCCGGTATTGCGAAGGCTTTTATAACAAGGAAGTAATATTGCCGGGTAAGCGGGTTCTTCCGGACCTTCCCGCACATCGTGGGACCGACTCCCGAGCGTGTCGACCGACGCGCCGCCCACAGCACAACCGGGACGACATCGCTATGTGTACCGCGTTACGACGCAGTGACGAACCGTTTGATACGGACTGTTGTAACGATCTACCGATGACCGCCTGCACGGGTCGGCGGACGCCGGTAACGGACTACGACGGTCCGTATGACAGTCCGCCGACCGCCGGGGCTCCCCCGGCGGACGGCCGACGGAACGCGGCGACCGCCCACCGAGTCCGGGAGACCCGACTGACGATATCCAGCTCTCATTATGAGTTCAGTTGACCAACAACTCGACGACCTGCGCGAAGAGATCACGAGCGAACTGCCGAACGACATCACGGTGTCGGACGTCAAGTACGAGGGCCCCGAACTGGTCGTGTACACCCGCGACCCGAAGCGGTTCGCCCAGAAGGGCGACCTGATCCGACAGCTCGCGAGCAAGCTCCGCAAGCGGATCACCGTCCGGCCGGACCCGGACGTGCTCACGAAACCCGGCGACGCACGGGAGCAGATCATGAACGTCATCCCGGACGACGCCGGGGTGACCGACCTCGACTTCCACGCCGACACCGGCGAGGTCGTCATCGAGGCCGAGAAGCCCGGCATGGTGATCGGCCGCCACGGCTCGACGCTCCGGGAGATCACCCAGAAGGTCGGCTGGACGCCCGAGGTCGTCCGCACGCCGCCGATCGAGTCCTCCACCGTCTCGAACGTCCGGAACTTCCTCAAGCAGGAGCGCGACGAGCGCCGCGACGTGCTCGAACGCGTCGGCCGCCAGATCCACCGCGAGGAGATGTCCGACGACGAGTACGTCCGCATCACCACGCTGGGCTGCTGTCGCGAGGTCGGGCGGGCCTCCTTCGTCCTCTCGACGCCCGAGACGCGCATCCTCATCGACTGCGGCGACAAGCCCGGCGCGCCGGACGAGGTGCCGTACCTCCAGGTGCCCGAGGCGCTGGGCGCGGGCGCACAGAACATCGACGCCGTCGTGCTCACCCACGCTCACCTCGACCACTCCGCGCTCATCCCGCTGCTGTTCAAGTACGGCTACGACGGCCCCATCTACACGACGGAGCCGACCCGTGACCTGATGGGCCTGCTCCAACTGGACTACCTCGACGTCGCCGCCAAGGAGGGCCGCGCGCCCCCCTACGACTCCGAGATGGTCCGCGAGGCGATCAAACACACCATCCCGCTGGAGTACGGCGACGTGACCGACATCGCGCCCGACGTGAAGCTCACCCTCCACAACGCCGGCCACATCCTCGGCTCGGCGGTGAGCCACTTCCACATCGGCGACGGCCTGTACAACGTCGCGTTCTCGGGCGACATCCACTACGACGACACCCGCCTGTTCAACGGCGCGGTCAACGACTTCCCGCGCGTCGAGACGCTCGTGCTGGAGTCCACCTACGGCGGCCGGAACGACTACCAGACCGACCAGGAGGACTCCGAGCGCAAGCTCAAGCGCGTCATCAACGAGACCTACGAGGACGACGGGAAGATACTGATCCCCGCGTTCGCCGTCGGCCGCTCCCAGGAGATGATGCTCGTCATCGAGGAGGCGATGCGCAGCGGCGACATCCCCGAGATGCCCGTCCACCTCGACGGGATGATCTGGGAGGCGACGGCGATCCACTCCACCTACCCCGAGTACCTCCGGGACGAACTCCGGGACCGCATCTTCCACGAGGACGACAACCCCTTCCTCGCCGACCAGTTCAACCACATCGACGGCGGCGAGGAGGAGCGCCGCGAAGTCGCCGACGGCGAGCCGTGTATCGTCCTCTCGACCTCCGGCATGGTCGAGGGCGGCCCCATCATGTCGTGGCTCCGCCACTTCGGCAGCGACCCGGACAACACGCTGACGTTCGTCGGCTACCAGGCCCAGGGCACGCTGGGTAGCCGCATCCAGAGCGGCTGGGACGAGATCCCGATCAGCGACCGCGGCAACGGCGGCCGCCGCGGCGGCGACACGCTCACGCTGAAGATGGACGTCGAGACCGTCGACGGCTTCTCCGGCCACGCCGACCGGCAGGGCCTTGAGAACTTCGTGAAGACGATGAACCCCCGCCCCGAGAAGGTGCTCTGTGTCCACGGCGACGAGTCCTCCGTGCAGGACCTCTCGTCGGCGCTGTACCACGACTACAACATGCGGACGTTCGCGCCGAAGAACCTGGAAACCTTCCGCTTCGTCTGAAAGCCCTTGCGAGCGCTTGGCAGCGCTCGCTGCGCCCTTTCAATGTCCGCCGCCAGAATCGCTGCGCGATTCTCGCTAAGGCCCGCTAGTCTGCGCGAGCGCTGACGGTCGTCAGCGCACGCTTCGAGTGCCTGCCCTTCCCCGGACGCTCGCCCGCGGCGCGGAAGCGCGCCGCGCGCTCGCGCTGGCCGGGTTAACGGTGAGTCGTGTAGCTTCGCTTCGATGTGGTAACCACATCGGTAACCGAAAAGGTTAGAGCCAAATCGGTCTTCGCCAAGGCGGCTAACCGTAGACGCGCACCTGCGAACGGACTGAGAGCCGTCCGAGACGGTTCCGCTCAGTCGCCGGCGGCGTCCGCCGGGTCCTCGACCTCGCCCGTCGCGGGGTAGACGCCGACCTGGTCGCAGATATCGGCCATCGGACAGGCGTCGGGGTCGTCCAGACACGCCGGTTTTCGGGCCTTGCAGTACTCCCGGCCGAACTGGATCATCGCGGTGTGGCCGAAGCCGCATTTCTCGGCGGGGACGTCGCGCTCCAGCGCGGCGCGGACGCCCTCGTGGTCGGCGTCGGCGGGCGCGACCCCGAGGCGGCGCGCGATGCGGTGGACGTGCGTGTCCACGGGAAACACCCCGCCGCGGCCGCCCGAGAACAGCAGGACGCAGTCCGCGGTCTTCGGCCCGACGCCGGTCACCGAAAGCAGCGTATCCCGGACCTCCGAGGGCTCGCCCGACCGGACGAACTCGTCGAACGCCGCTTCCGAACCGAACTCCGACAGCACCCACTCCGCGGCGTCGATGATCACCTCGGACTTCTGGTTGTACAGGCCCGCGCCGGAGATGGTCTCCGCGAGGCGGGATTGCTCGGCGGCGGCGAGCGATTCGGCCAGGTCCGCGTCGTCTCGCGGCTCGTCGCCGCTCGACCCTTCCGAGGCGCGTCGCGCCTCGCCGGCCCCGTACCGCTCCATCAGCGCGTCGTGGGCGGGCTGGCTCGCCACGTCGCTCGTGTTCTGGCTCAGGATCGTACGGACGAGGCACTCGAACGCGTCGCGCCCGCCGTAGGCCTTCTGCCAGTACATGTCGCCGAGGCGGTCGACGACGGCCTCGGCCCGGGTGGCCGACTCCCCGCTCCCGTCGTCGGCGAACGCCTCCCAGCCCTCCGTCCCGCCGCTGATGTTCTCCGTCGGCTCGGCGTCGTCGGACATGGGCGGGCGTTGGGACGCCCGGAAGAAATGCCTCCCGCTACTCGACGGTCACCGTCACCGTCAGGTCCGCGCCGTCGGCCAGCGCCGCTACGAGGTCGCGGTCGAACCCCACGGCGGGAAAGTCCGCGCCGAGCAGGAACGTGCGCTCGTCGACGTAGTCGCTGGTGCGGCCCACCATGCTCCGCTCGCTCGTCAGTTCCAGGTCGGGGTCGCCGCGGCCCCGGACCGTCTCGACGTGGCCGGCGGCCTCGAACGTGGCCGTGATCGTGGCGTTTTCGTCCCGGCACGCCTCGACGAACTCGGGGTCGAAGTCGGCGGGCGCGCGGTCGGCCTCCACGGCGAGGATGCAGTCGCCGGCCGGCGTGAGGTAGTCGTCGGTCGTCACCTCGAAGGTGCTGCCGTGCTCGGCGGTCACGTTGTCGTGGCCGCGAGCGCGGACGACTTCTTCCATGGCCGGCGGTTTTCGGCCGCCCCACTTAGCGGGACGGATCGACGACCGTGACGGTGACCGCGCCGCAGTCGCACTCGTAGGCGCGGCGGACGCCGCCGTCGCGCTCCATCTCCAGCATGCAGTTGCCGTCGTCGAGCGCGCGGTCGCAGCCGGCCGCCTCGCACGTGGCGGTGAGCCGTTCGAGCATATCCTGCGGTTCAGCGCGGGCCCTTGTCAAAGCGACCCGTCCCCGGAGTGAAAGTGAAACTGATAGCTCGCCGGGTCGTACGCGTCGGTTTCCCCACGCCGGCTGGCAAACGGTTCCCGCGGTACGCGGCCGGGCAGGGCGACGACGTAAAGCCTATTTCGCAGGGGTGCGGTGGCCAGTGTAGTGATGACGGGGACGTGGACGGCCGCGGCGGTCGACCCGGGCGACGACGGGGACCCGCCGAGCGCCGGGGAGTGGGAGGACGTATCGGTGCCGGGACAGCCCGAGCGGTTCGCGGGCGAGTCGGCCGTCGCCTATCGGCTGGCGTTCGACGACCCGCGGAGCGACGACGCACAGCGGACCCTGCTCGACCTGCGCGGGCTGTACGCGCACGCACGGGTGTGGCTCAACGGGGACCTGCTCGGCGAGCACGACGCCTACTTCGTCCCGTTCCGCCGGGAGTTCGTCCCCGAGGAGCGCAACGAACTCGTCGTCGAGTGCCGCGCGCCCGAGGACGCGTTCGGCGGCGTCGAGCGCACCGACCAGCTCCCCACGGTCGCCGGCGTCCCCGGGATCCGGTGGGGGGCACACGTCCGGGTCCGCCCGCCGACGTTCCTCGACGACCTGACGGTCGAACCCCGCGTTGACGGCGACGACGCGACCATCGAGGCGACCGTCGCGGTCGACGCCGGCGAAGCGGTCGACGACTACGTCACCTTCTCGCTGCGGCCCGAGGGGTTCCGCGGCGGCGGCGCGATGGAGCGCGCCGAGGTGACCGCCGACGCCGGCGAGCGAACGACGGTGAGCCGGGAGATACGGGTGCGGGACCCCTCGTTCTGGTGGCCGAACGACCACGGACCGCAACACCGCTACACGGTCCGTGCGAAACTGGGCGACGCCAGCGCGAGCGCGACGACCGGCCTCCGCACCGTCTCGTACGGCGACGACGGCCTGCGCGTGAACGGCCGGCAGGTGCAGGCGCGGGGGGTCAACGTGCTCCCCGCCGCCGACCCCGCAGCGGACGTCGAGCGCGCGGCCGACGCCAACGCGAACCTGGTCCGGGCACACGCCCACGTCCCGCCCCACGACCTCCACGAGGCGGCCGACGAGGCGGGGCTGCTCGTCTGGCAGGACCTCCCGCTTTCGGGCGACCGCGAGTTCGACCCGGACCGCGGCCGCGCGCTCGCCGCGATGCTCGCCGACGAGTACGGCCACCACCCGAGCGTGAGCCTGTACGGCGTCCACGACGACCCCCGCTCGCCCTTCGCCGACCCGCTGGGCGCGGGTCGGACGAGCAGGTATCGCCTCCGCTGGCGGGCGTGGCGGACGTCGTACGACCGCGGGCCGGCCGAGCGCGTCGCCGAGGCGTTCCCCGACGGGACGCCGACGGTGCCGGTCGCCGGGCCGCCCGGCACCGCGCCGGACGCCGCCCACCTCTATCCGGGCTGGTCGTACGGGGCGGCGACCGACGCGGAGTGGCTCCTCGACCGCTACCCCGACCTCGGCGGGGTCGTCGGCGAGTACGGCGCGGGGTCGCTCGTGGCGGACGCCGAGGGCGACGTGCCCGGGTTCGACCGGGCGACCCACGACGCCGCCGTCGGGACGGACGACCCCGCCGAGTCGCAGGCCCGGCAGGCCGCGACGCTGAAGACGGTCACCGAGACGCTCCGCCGGCGCAGCACCGACGTGCTGGCGGCCTTCGCCCTGCGGGACGCCGCGCCGGGGGCCGGGATGGGCGTGCTTGCCCACGGCGGCGAGGCAAAGCCCGGCTACGAGGCACTTGGCGAGTCGTTCGAGCCGGTGCAGGCGATGCTCGACGAACCGCCGTCGCCGGGCGCGGTGGGCGTCACCGTCGTCAACGACGGGCCCGAGGCCGTCGAGCCGACGCTCTCGTGGGCCGCCGGCGACGCCGAGGGGACCGCCGAACTGTCCGTCGATCCCGGCGACCGTGTCGACGCCGGCGCGGCGCGGATCCCGCCGGACGCCGACGACGTCGAACTCCTGCTCACCCTGTCGGACCGCACCGTGTACAACGAGTACGATTTATAAGTGAACCGGCGGCGTGTGTGAACCGTTTACACCCTCTCTGGGCCGCTTGCTAACTGTTTTCAGGGGTTCAGTGACCGATACTTTTATATTCAAACCCGCGCTACTAACTGGTACCAGAACGTCACCGGCGTTCCGGCAGCATCGCTCGCTCGACAGAATGACAGGGAATCCTTATCCACGGTCAGTAACGGTCGATCAGCGGCGACTGTCGCCCGCCGGTGCGGGTATGGCACAGAGGTTTGACTAACACATGGTAGACGAAAGCAAGAACATCGAACTCACAGAGGACGACCTCGAAAACGAATCCAAAGGCCAGCTCATCAAGCGAGCCGGGCAGCTCCGCGACCGACGGAACGAGCTGAACCAGATGGCCTCGGAGCGCGCGTCCAAGCGCGACGACCTGAACGCGAAGACCCGCGAGAAGGTCGACGAGGCCCAGGAACACCGCGAGAAGCGCGACGAGCTCAACGAGCTGGTCCAGGAGCACAAGGAACAGCGCAACGAGCTCAACGCGAAGGCCAACGAGCTGTTCGACAAGGTCGAGGAGATGAAATCCGACCTCGAGCTCGACGAGGGCAAGGACCTGGAGGAGCTCGAGGAGGAGATCGAGGACCTGGAGTTCAAACAGCAGACCGAGGTGCTCTCGACCGAGGACGAGCGCGAACTCATCGAGAAGATCGAGGAGAAGCGCGAGGAGTACCAGCAGCGCAAGGAGAAACTCGACCAGAACGAGGACCTTGAGGAGTACGTCGAGAAGGCCGAGTCCGTCCGCTCGGAGGCCTCCAAGCACCACCAGAAGGTGACGGAGCTCGCCGACAAGGCCCAGGAGCACCACAACCAGATGATCGAGGCCTACCGCGAGGCCGACGACATCCGCGACGAGGCCGACGAGATGCACGAGAAGTTCGTCGAGGCCCAGGAGGCGGCCGACCGCCACCACGAGGACTTCGTCCGCGTCCAGAAGCGCCTGCGCGAGCTCGACAAGCAGGAGGAGGAGGAGCGCAAGTCCGAGCGCGAGCAGAAGGAACAGGAGGCCAAGGAGGAGGCCGAGGAGATCTACCAGAAGTTCAAGGAAGGCGAAACCCTCGAAACCGAGGACCTGATGAAGCTCCAGAAGACGGGGCTGCTGTAGTCGGCTAGGATTTTGCGGTTCTCTCCGGCGGTCGCGAGTCGGTAGCAGCTGCGCCGTCGGTCGCCGGCGTCGGCCCGGTCGCGGGGCGGCGAACGTGCGTCGGCGGGCGACGACGCGCCCGCCCCCGACGGTTATTGCCGTCGGCGTCGACCGGCGGTCGCATGAGCACGCCCGAGGAGAACTACGAGACCGCGACCGACGAGTCGGCGGACCGCGACGCCCGCGAGGCGGCGATCGACACGCTCGAGACGGCCAACGAGTGCAGCCGGCTCGCGAAGCTGGCCCGAATGGACGGCATCGACGAGTCGTATCGCGAGCTGGCGCTGGACGCGCTCGCACACCCGCAGTGCAGGACCCGGCTCCGACAGCTCGTGGAGGGGGACGACCTGTCGGGGTCGCTCCGGGAGCGGGCGGAGCGCCTGCTCGACGAGACGCCGGAGAGCGCCGGCGCGGGGCCGAGCTGATCCGGCCGTCGGGTCCCGGCGGTCAGTCGCAGGGCTCCCGGCGACCCGGACCGCCGGGCGTGGGTCGCCGGAGGCTCCACCCTTTTCTGCCCGCGCCCGCAACACGACGGCAGGTGAACCCATGGGAACCACGCTGCAGTCACTCGGAAAGCTCGGGATCGTACTCGTCGGCGCGCTGGTCGCCGCCGCGGTCGGCGTCGGGCTGTTCGTCGTCGTCCCAGCCGAGACGTCGGCCGGCGTGGTCGGCGTCCTGCTCGCCGTCGCGACGGCGCTGTTCGGCCTGAAAGTCGCCGGCAACCTCGCCGGGTCGCTGTTCCCCGGCTACAACGTCGCGGAGGTAAAGGTGACGGGGCCGATCACGTCCGACGGGGGCGGGATGCCGCTGCGGCCCGGCGGGGCGTCGGCCGACGACATCGTCGACCGGATCGAGGCGGCCGACGCGGACGACGGGGCGGAGGCGCTGGTGGTCACGCTCGACACGCCGGGCGGCCAGCCGGTCGCCAGCGACGAGATCCGGCGCGCGGCCGCCGACTTCGACGGGCCGACGGTGGCACACGCCAAGGACATCTGCGCCAGCGGCGGCTACATGATCGCCTGCGGCTGCGACGAGTTCGTGGCCCACCGCGACAGCCTCGTCGGCAGCATCGGCGTCATCGCCAACCAGCGGAAGTTCTCGGATCTTGCCGACCGCTACGGCGTCGAACTGGAGCGTTTCACCGGCGGGGAGTACAAGGACACGATGGACCCGCTGAAGTCCCTCTCCGAGGACGAGCGGGCGTACTTCCAGGGCGTGATCGACAGCAGTTACGAGAGCTTCGTCGACCTGGTCGCCGAGGCCCGTGACGTCGACCGCGAGTTCGTCGACGACACGGAGGCGCGCATCTACCACGGCCGGCAGGCCGCCGAGAACGGCCTCGTGGACGCGCTCGGGGACCGCGACGACGTGGAGGCGCGCCTCGCGGACCGGGCGGGCCTGGACGAGGTGGCGGTCGAGCGGTTCGAGCCGGACCGCGGGATCGGCGAGCGGCTGAGCGTCGGCGCGCAGGCCGTCGCCCGGGCGTTCGGGCGCGGCGCGGCGAGCGTCGTCGCCGACCGGGACGGCTCCCTCGTGGAGTTTCGCGTGAAGTAATACCGTTCGCCCTCACTGGTCACCGGTTATCGCCGGTGGCGGTGCGGGCGATAACCGGTCGTTGGCGAGAGCGAACGGTATAAGTCGAGGGTTTTTATCCTCCGGCCGTGTTGTCGGAGCTACCGTGACCACGCTCGTGGTGTGTGTCGACCGCACGGACGACATCGGCCGGAAGGCCGGCCTCCGGACGCCGGTGTCGGGCTGGGAGGCCGTCCACTCCCTCGTCACCGACGTCGGCCTCGCGGACCCGGAGGACTCCAGCGTCAACTCGCTGCTGGAGGCCCTGCGGGTCACCCGCGACCTGCGTGACGACGACCAGGACGCCGTCGTCGCCGTCGTCTCGGGCGGGACCGAGAACGTCGTCGGCGCGGACCGGTCGGTCGCCCGCCAGCTCGACGCCCTCATCGAGGAGCACGACCCCGACTCGGCGGTCGTCGTCATCGACAGCGCACAGGACGAGCGGCTGGTCCCTATCGTCGAGAGCCGCCTCCGGGTCGACTCGGTCGACCGCGTGGTCGTCCGGCAGGCCCGCGACATCGAGTCGACGTACTACCTGCTGAAGCAGTTCCTCGCCGACGAGGAGCTCCGACAGACCGTCCTCGTGCCGATCGGCCTCGCCCTCCTCGTCGCGCCGGTGCTCTCGGCCTTCGCCGGGCCGGCGATCGCCGTCTCCTCCATCACCGCTGTCATCGGGCTGTTCCTGCTGTACAAGGGCCTCGGCGTCGACGAGTACCTCACCGAACTCGCGGTCCGCGTCCGGGAGTCGCTGTACTCCGGCCGGGTGTCGATCGTCACCTACGTCGTCGCCGTCGGGCTGTCGCTCATCGGCGTGTTCGTCGGCGCGCTCGGCGTCTCCGATCTCTCCGGCCAGGAGAGCGTCCTCCTGCAGGCGATGCGGTTCGCCCACGACAGCGTCCCGTGGCTGGCGACCGCCGCCCTGGCCGCGAGCACCGGCCGCCTGCTCGACGTGGCGATACAGGAGGACAGCGTCCGCAGTTCCTACCTGAACATCCCCTTCGGGGTCCTCGCCGTCGGCCTCGTGATCCGGGGGTTCTCCGCGTACTTCCTCGAACGCGCCGACCTGCTGCCGCCGTTTGCCGTCCCCCGGCTCGAACTCGGGGTGGTGTCGGTCGAGCCGTTCGCGCTCTCGCCGGGCGAGCACCTTGCCATCTTCGTCGTTGCGGGCGTGCTCGTCAGCCTGATCGGCGTCCGGGTCGCCACCTACCTCGGCGGGACGAGCATCGACGAGGACGAACTGCCCGGCGGCGGGCCGTAGGCGGGACCGCGGCGATCCGGGCGTGTGCCGTCGCCAGCAGTCCGTAGCTGGTTTATCCGCGGGATGCGAGGCGGAGGTATGAACGACAGCGGAGCCTGGGTGAGCCTCTTCTCCGGCGGCAAGGACTCCTCGTGGGCGCTGTACCGGGCGCTCGAACGCGACCTGCCGGTCGAGCGGCTCGTCACCGTCCACCCGGGCGAGGACTCGTACATGTACCACGTCCCCGCGACCGACCTGGCGGCGCTGGCCGCGGAGAGCGTCGGGATCGAACTCGTCGACGTCGACCCGGGCGACCTCGACGCGGCGGCCGCGGCCGACGCCGGCGCGCAGGGCGACGCCGAACTCGAACCGCTGGAGGCCGCGCTGGTTGCGCTCGACGACGAACTCGACGGCGGGGTCGCGGGCGTCACCGCCGGGGCCGTCGAGAGCGAGTTCCAGACCAGCCGGATCGAGGCGATGTGCGAGCGCCTCGGCGTCGAACTGTTCGCCCCGCTGTGGCAGCGCGACCCCGAGACGCTCGCCGAGGCGATGATCGACGCCGGCTTCGATATCCGGATCGTGCAGGTCGCCGCGTACGGGCTGGACGAGTCGTGGCTCGGCCGGACGCTCGACCGCGAGGCGCTTGCCGATTTGCGCGAACTACACGACGAGTACGGCGTCCACGTGCTCGGCGAGGGCGGCGAGTTCGAGACGCTGGTGACCGACGGCCCGCACATGGACCGCCCGATCGAACTGGACTACGAGACGGAGTGGGAGGGGTCGCGGGGGACGCTGCGGATCACGGACGCGCGGCTGGGGTAGCGAAGCGAAACGCACCGAGCCACGGCCGACAACGCCTTACTCGCCGTTCCGGATCTCGGTGTGTGCGCCGATGAGCGCGCCGGCCAGGTCGAGGTTGTGGAGGTCGGTGTCGCGGTCGATGATCGAGTTGCGCACGTCGGTGCCGTGTAACGTCGCGTCGGAGAAGATGATCGAGGAGTCGACGTGCGAGTCGACGATTTCGGCGCCGGACATGACGTGGACGTTCTCCCCGACCGTGCTGTCCTCGATGGTCGCGTCCGGGGCGATCCGGTTGTCGCCGTTCAGGTGCCAGGCGACGGCGTCGAGGTAGCTCTCGGGGGTGCCGATGTCGAACCACGCCTCGTCGAAGGCGAAGGCGTACACCGGCTGGCGGTCCTGCAGCCACTGGACGAACCAGCCCGGCTCGTCGGGGTTGTTCCCGCTCTCCAGATACTCCTCCAGTGCACCGAGCGTGTCGGCGGTGAAGGCGTAGCAGGCGATGGAGACGAGCGTGCTGTTCGGGTCCTCCGGCTTCTCCTGGAAGTCGACGACGCGGTCGCCCTCCAGTTCGACCAGCCCGTACGACTTCGCGCGCTCCTTCGACCCCACGTCGTAGGCGGCCAGCGTCGGCTCCCCCTTCTCCTGGAAGAAGTCGACGAACTCGGCGACGTCGAAGCTGATCAGGTTGTCGCCCGCGATGACCAGCAGGTCGTCGTCGACGCCCTCGCGGTCGACCAGCTGGGCGAGCGCGCCGACGACGCCGAACTTCTCGTCCTCCTCCTCGGTGTCCTCGATCGAGAGCGTCGGCTTCTCGAACCCGCTGTCGGCGAGGTGCTCGCGGAAGTCGTCGGCGAACCGCTCGTTCGTGCTGACGTACACGTCGTCGATCCGGTCGTCGCCCTCCAGTTCGGCGAATATCTGGTCGATGACCGTCGCGTCGCCGATCGGCAGGAACATCTTGGGCCGATTCTTCGTGATCGGCCAGAGTCGAGTGGCGTAGCCTCCCGCAAGCACGACTGCGTCCATACCCGGAGCGACGACGGCGCGTGGTAAGTCCTTTATCCTTCCTGGCAGTCCGACCGCGGGCCGAGCGAGGCGGGAGCACCAGCTTCTATTACCCCGGGCCGCGTTGCCGGAAGCAGTAGATGAGATCGGAAACGGAGTTGCGGGCACGGATCGACGCCCTGGAGGAGAAGTACGACGCGAACGACCCGCCGACGACGCCCGTCGAGGACGAGATGGAAGTCGAACTGCTGCGGGCCATCGCGGAGCTCGAGTGGGCGCTGGGGGAACGCGACGAGCCGCCCTACTTCACGAAGTGACGCGGGCGGCGCTCCGTCGGTCGTCGATCGTCCGTCGACGCGCCGACGGACGCCTCAGAAGGTCTCCTCGATGATCTCGCCGACCGCGAAGTTCGACTTGACCTCCGTCACCTCGATCTTCACGCGCTCGCCGACCTCCGCGCCGGGGACGATGATCACGTAGCCGCGCTCGACGCGGGCGATGCCGTCACCCTGCTTGCCGATGTCCTCGATCTCGACGTAGCGGGTCTCGCCGACCTCGACCGGCGGCTGGGGCTCGGGGGGCGCGCCGGAGGACGACTCCTCGGACTCGGAGGCGTCCTCGCTGGAGATGAGCGCGACGCGATACGTCCCGCCGGCCTCGACCGCGCCGGTTTCGACCTCCCGGCGCGGTACCTCCACGACGTACTTGTCGTCCTGAACGGACACGTCGGCACTGAACAGACACAGGAGTTCATCAGATATTTCCAAGGTCAAACCTCCAGCATGTACCTCGGATTCATCCGTTAAAGAAGTACCGCCGCCGCTCAGCGGTCCCGCGGCGTGCCGTCGGCGGACTTCGCGCCCTCGGAGTCGTGGACGACGACTTCACCCGGGCCCGCCTCGACCGGTTCGTACGTATCCCGGACGGCGATCGCCTCCTCGAGTTCCCGGACCGCGCGTTCCTTGAGGGCCACGGCCAGGTCCTCGGCGTCCTCGCGGGAGATGTCCCGGCCGAGCCCCTCGCACTCGTGAGCGCGGAGCAGCCCCGACCCGTCGCCGGCGTCGCCGTCCGGTCGTTGCCCGTCCACGGGGACGCTGTCGACCGCCTCGCCCATGGGCTGGCTGGTGCCGGCCAGCGCGACGCTGAACGGGTACGTCCGGCAGATCAGCGGGCGGTCCTCGTGGACCGTGCAGGCCCCGGTTCCGTCGTCGTCCTCGGCGTAGAACGCGCAGTCGCCACAGCCGTCCGTCTGGAGCGCCCACTCGAACGTCTCGCCCTCGGGGCCGTCCGGGCCGTCGGTCAGCCCGTACGGCATCGGCCGGGCGACGTCGCGCCAGTCGCGTTCCCCGTCCTGCAGGTCCCGCACCTCGTCGGGGAACACGGTCGCGGTGTGTGGGTCCTCGTCGTCGGCCTTGCAGCAGGCCCCGCAGCGCGTGCACTCGAAGCCGATGGACTCGACGGCGTCGGCCAGCGCCGCCACGTCGAGGTCGCGGGCGCGCTCCAGTTCGGCTTCGAGGCTCTCCATGCCCGACGGTACGTCCGGGGCGGCAAAAGGAGCGCGGTCGGGGACCAGCCGCCGAACCCCCTCGAACCCGACGGCTGTGGTCCGGCCGTGACTCACCGCGGCGTCGCCCGCTCGCCGTCCCACGCGACCACGCCCTCGACGGCGAGTTTCTCCAGGTGGGCGCGGACGGTGCCGGCCGCCAGGTCGCGGACGCCGGTCAGGTCCTTCGCGTAGGCGGCGTCGACCACCTCGTCGACGGTCCGCGCGCCGTCCGCGACGGCCCGGCGCACCTTCCGCTCGCGGTCCGTGCGGTGGGCGAGGAGTCGCGCCAGGGTCTCGCGGACCGCGTCGATCACGGGGCCGTGACCGGGGAGCAGTCGGGCGGGGTCACGGGCGTACAGCCGGCGGAGCGCGGTGAGGTAGCCCCGGAGGTCGCCCTCCGGCGCGGCCACCGCGACGCTCCCCTCGGCGACGGCGAGGTCCCCGGCCAGCACGTCGTCGCCGGCGACGAAGGCGACGTGGTCGGGCGCGTGGCCGGGCGTGTCGAGGACGGTGACGCCGCCGGCCGCCGGGATCACGGTCCCCTCGCGGAACGTCTCATCGGGGGCGACGCCGGTTGCCCGCTCGAACCGCTCGGCGCGGCCGGCGCGGCACCAGACCGTCGCGTCGCAGCGGGCGGCGTACTCGGCGACGCCGCCGATGTGGTCGGGGTGTGCGTGCGTGACCGCGACGTGGGCGACGTCGCGCGCCTCGATGGCGGCGTCGAGGTCGTCGGTCCGCGCGGCGGGGTCGACCAGCAGGGCGGCGTCGCGGCCGACGAGGTAGGCGTTCGTCGTCCCGCCGGGCGCGCCGGCCGCCGGAACGGCGACGCGGTCGATAGCGTCCATGCTCGTCGTTGGGTGGCTGGGGGTAAGAAAACCGACGGAGTCGGTTCGTTCGGATCGCTGACCGATCCGGGAGAAGGTTGATCAGTTGTTCAGGAAGTACACCTGCTTCCGCGCGTCCTGGAAGGAGTACCGGGAGTTGACGAGGTCGTCGTCCTCCAGGCGGTTCAGCGCGTAGCGGACGGTCCGGTCGGGCAGCAGCGACTCCTCCGCGAGCTGGCCCTGCGAGAGCGGCGCGTCCGATTCCAGGACTTTCGCCACGAGTTTGGCACTCGGCGGGAGCTCGCGGAGGCGGTCGCGAAACTCCGTGTCCGACAGCGGTGTCTCCTCGGTATCCTTCGAGCGGTCGTCCGTCGCGCTGGTGCTCATGGCACCCACTCGGCAAACGTTGTAAGTAAAGCTTGGCTATATGGGGGTTCAAACAATGTGCACAATATTAGGTGTATCATTATCATATAAGGTGTCGTCTCGACACCGTTTTTTCCGACCCGGACCTCGCCCCAACCGTGGTCGAAATACCAGCCTCCCACCGCGACCTGTTCGAGAAGGAGACGTTCGCACACTTCGTGACACAGGAGGACGACGCGACCCCACACGTGACGCCGGTGTGGGTCGACTACGACGCCGACGCGGGCGAACTCCTGGTCAACACCGCCCGCGGGCGGCGGAAGGAGCGAAACGTCCGGGACAACGGGACCGTCGCGCTGTCGATGCTGGACCCCGACGACCCGTACCGCTACCTCTCGGTCACGGGGACCGTCGAGGAGGTCACCACGGAGGGAGCGGTCGAACACATCGACCGGCTCGCCGAACGGTACATGGGCGTCGACGAGTACCCCAACCACGGCGAGGAGTCCGGCGAGCGCGTCATCATCCGGATCCGGCCCGACGAGGTCCGCACCGGCGGCGAGTAGCGCCCGCGGACGGCGGCCGGAACCCGTCCACCGCGGCGCGGGACCGCTCGAAGCGCCGGACCGGGTCGGCGGAACGACTCCAGTACCGTTTTATTCCAGGGGCGAGGAAATCACCACAGCGTGAAGGGACAGGAGTGGTATCAGGAGTCCGACGTCGCCGAGGAGTACGACGAGAAGCGGTTCTCCCGCGGGGGGCGACTCATCGACCGCCGCGAGAAGGAGGCGGTCCTCGACGCCGTCGGCCCCGTCGACGACAAGCGCGTCCTCGAGATAGCCTGTGGCACCGGCCGGTTCACGGTCATGCTCGCGGAGCGCGGGGCCGACGTGGTCGGACTCGACATCTCGGGGCCGATGCTCCAGCAGGGGCGGGAGAAGGCCCGCTCGGCCGGCGTCGACGACACGCTGGAGTTCATGCGCGGCGACGCCGCGCGCCTGCCGTTCCCCGACGACCACTTCGACACCGTGTTCGCCATGCGGTTTTTCCACCTCGCGGACACCCCCGCGGCGTTCCTGAGCGAGATGCGCCGCGTCTCGAAGGACCAGGTGTTTTTCGACACGTTCAACCGCTTTAGCACCCGGAGCATCTACAACTGGCTCCTCCCGATGGGGTCGCGGCTCTACTCCCGCTCGGAGGTCGAGTCGCTGCTGGCGAAAGCCGACCTCCGACTCGTCGGCGACGAGCACGACTTCGTCCTCCCGTACGGCTTCTACCGCAAGATCCCTAACAGCCTCGCCAGCACCGTCCGCGGCATCGACACCGGGATCGGCCGCTCGCCCGTCGGCGACAGCCTCGCCTCCGTCTCCTACTGGAACGCGTCGGTCGAGTGACGCTTTTGGGGACCATCCAATGATCTTTTAACCGCTGTTGGACCTATAGGACCGTATGGAGCTCTCGGTAGTCGTTCCGACGCTCAACGGCCGAGAGCGACTGGAACGGTGTCTCGACGCGCTCGCCGACCACGCCCCCGACGCCGAGGTGGTCGTGGTCAACGGCCCGTCGTCGGACGGGACGACGGGGATGGTCCGCGAGCGCGACGACGTGGACCTCCTGCTCGAGATATCGGACCGCAACGTCAACGTCGCCCGGAACGCCGGCATCGAGGCGTCGACGGGCGAGGCCGTCGCCGTGCTCGGCTACCGGCTCGCGGTCGAGCCGTCGTGGTACGACGCCGTCGAGTCGACGCTTTCCGACGGGGCCGACGCGGTCACCGGCCCGACCCACCGCACGCTCCGCGCGGGGATGACCACCGAGGACGAGGAGACCCGGACGTACGCCGGCCGGTCGGTCACCTTCTTCAACGGGAACAACGTCGCGTTCGCCCGCGACGCCGTCGAGGCGATCGACGGCTTCGACGAGTACCTCGAACGCGGCGGCGCGCGGGACGCCTCCCACCGCCTCGCCGGCGCGGACCGGACCGTCGCCTGGACGCCGGAGATGAGCGTCCGCGGCGAGTACGGCACCGACGGCGGCCGCACGGAGCACGACTGGGGGTGGCGACACCGCTCGCTGGCCTACCAGCTTTGCAAGAACTACGGCGTCCACCACTGCGTCCCCCGGCGGATGGCCGGCCTCGCAGTTTCCGACGCCGTCGCGGTCGCCAAGGACGTGGTCCGGGGCGACGTGGAGCCGTCGGCGTGGCTCGGCAACGGCCGGAGCGTCCTGCGCGGCATCGTCGCCGGCAGCAAGGACGGCTTCGCCGCCCGGTCGCGCGACGGCGACGGCAACCCCAACGGGCTGGCCGACCGCCACGACCGCGTCGTCGAGCGGTACGACTGGCGCTAACGACCTTTTTTCGCCTCGGGTCGCCTGCGGCGACCGCTCGGCCAAAAAATGTCGATCAAAAAAGGCCGCGAGCGCCGGAGCGCTCGCGGATGCTCGCTGCTGACTAATCGCTGCCAGCCTGCCCTCCCCCGGGTTGGACGGCTCGGCCCGCGGCGGGGCCTCGCCGCCCGCCCGGCCGTCGAGCGGTGTGAGGTGTGAGAGCTGCCACCTACTCTTCGAACCCGTCCTCCCACCGGAACCGGCCGTTCCGCTGGATCACTTCGCCGTCGACCTCAAGGCGGGCGTCCTCGCTCGTGTCCGTGATCATGTCGACGTGAACGGCGCTGTCGTTGCCGGATTCGCCCTCGGGCAGGTTGCTGTCGTAGGCGCGGCCCAGCGCCAGGTGGACCGTCTCGCCCATCTTCTCGTCGAACAGGATGTTGTCGGTGACGCGGTCGATGCCGCGGTTCATGCCGATCCCGAGTTCGCCGAGGCGGCGCGACCCCTCGTCGGTTTCGACGATGTCGCCGACCACGCTCTCGCCCTGCGCGGCCTCGTAGTCGACTACCTCGCCGTCCTCGAAGGTGAGGCGCACGTCGCGGACGGCAGTGCCCCGCAGCGTCATCGGCACGTCGAACAGCACCTCGCCCTCCGTCGCGTACGGCGCGGTGAACACTTCGCCGCTCGGCAGGTTGTGGGAGTCGTAGGCGACCGAGGCGGCGCTGTTGACCGCCGTACGCCCCTCGATCGACATCGTCAGGTCGGTGCCATCCTTCACGAGGCGGACCTCGCTCCCCGCGTCCAGCACCTCCTTCATCCTGGCCATCTCGTCGGCGAGCGACTCCCAGTCACGCAGGACGGCGTCGTACACGAAGTCCTGATACGCCTCGTAGGACATCCCGGCCTGCTGGGCCAGCGAGCGCGTTGGATGCAGCGTCGACACCCAGTCGGTGTCCAGCCGGGCCTCGCCGACTCCCTTCATCGCTTCCCGGGACGCTCCGCGGCGCTCGCTCGGCACGTCGGCCATCGCGGCCCGGTTCCGGCCGCCGCCCAGGGAGAGGACCGCGTCGGCGTTCTCGTACATCGCCAACTGGTGGGCCGGGTCCGCGTCGAACTCGCCGTCGTGTGCGTTGAGATACGCCCGGCGCACCTCGCCGGAGGAGTACGTCGCGAGGAGGTTCGCGCCGCGCTCCCCGAGTTTCTCCGCGACGGCGACCGCCAGGTCGTGGGCCGCCGGGCCGACGGAGACGACTACGTTGTCGCCGTCCTCTATCCGCGCGCTCCAGTCAACGAGCACCTCGGCGTGCTCGCGAACCCTGTCGTCCATACTCGCCCCTGTGCCGGCGGCGGTAAAAGAACCGGCGGGATCCACCCGGCGACGGCGGCCACCGGGCGAGGACCGGGAGGTGTCCCGACGAAAACAGGAAACGGGCGGAAGGTTTTACATCCGCGACATCAACGTTAACGATGGACAATGACAAACCTAGTACGGAACGTCGGCGAGGTGGCCGCCGAGCGGCCCGAGTCGACAGCGGTACACTTCGACGGAACCGACGTCAGCTACGGCGGGCTCTGGCACCGAACCGGGCAGTTCGCGGCGGCGCTGGCCGAGAGGGGCATCGAGCCGGACGACCGCGTCGCCGTGTACCTGCCGAACCTGCCGCAGTTCGTCACGGCGTTCCACGGCACGCTCCGGGCCGGCGGCGTCGTGGTGCCGATGAACCCGCAGTACAAGTCCCGGGAGATCGGCCACCTGCTCGGCGACAGCGGGGCCGAAGTCGTCGTGGCGCTGGCGGACCTCGCGCCGTTCGTCGAGGAGGTGCGCGACGACACCGCCGTCGAACACCTCGTTACGGTCGGCGGCGAGGCCGACGCGGGGACGCCGTTCGAGGCGTTCCTCGCCGACGAGCCGGCGGACGTGGTCGAGCGCGATGACGACGACGTCGCGGTCCAGCCGTACACGAGCGGTACGACGGGCCAGCCGAAGGGGGTCCAGCTCACCCACCGGAACCTCGACTCGAACGCGAACGTGGCGGCGGACCTGGTGCCGGGCGGGATCAAGCCCGACGACAGACAGCTCGGCGTCCTCCCGCTGTTCCACATCTACGGAATGACCGTCGTGATGAACGCGACGCTGTTCCGCGGCGGCGCGTACTACCCGCTCCCGAAGTGGGACGCCCAGCAGGCGGTCGGCCTGATCCAGAAGGCGGAGCTCACGATGATGCACGGCGTCCCGGCGATGTACAACGACGTCATCAACCAGCCCGACGCCGAGGAGTTCGACCTCTCCTCGCTGCGCCTCTGTGGCGTCGGCGGGGCCGGCATCCCGGCGGAGGTGCTCCGGCGGTTCGAGGAACTGTACGAGGCGACCATCTACGAGGGGTACGGCCTCACCGAAACCAGCCCCGTCACCCACTTCAACAGCCCCGAGGCCGGCCGCCGCGTCGGCAGCATCGGGAAGACGCTGGAGGGCGTCGACGCCCGCATCGTCGACGACGACTTCGAGACGGTCCCGCCCGTCGAGGAGGGACCGGTCGACGAGGACGAGGTGGACTTGGACGAGATCACCGGCGAACTCGTCGTCAGCGGCCCCAACGTGATGAAGGGGTACGCCGGCCTGCCGGCGGCCAACGAGGAGGCCTTCACCGAGGCCGACGGGCAGCGCTGGTTCCACACCGGCGACGTGGGCTACTACGACAAGGACGGCTTCTACTTCGTCGTCGACCGGGAGAAACACGTCATCGTCAGCGGCGGCTACAACGTCTATCCGCGCGAGGTCGAGGAGTTGCTGTTCGAACACGAGGCGGTCGCCGAGGCCGCGGTCGTCGGCATCCCCGACGAGCGCCGCGGCGAGACGGTGAAGGCGTTCGTGGTGACCACCCCGGACGCCGACGTGACCGCCGACGAGATACGGCAGTACTGCCTCGACAACCTCGCGGAGTACAAACACCCCCGCGAGGTCGAGTTCGTCGACGAACTGCCCCGGACGACCACGGGGAAGGTCCAGAAGTTCGAACTCGTGGGTGACGACGAGTGAGACGGACTGCCGGACGAGGGGTCGCATGAGCGAGGCGGTCACGGTCGGCTACGACGACGGGGTCGCCACGGTGACGATCGACCAGCCGGGCACCCGCAACGCGCTGACCGAGGACGTCGCCCGCGGCCTGATCGACGCCGTCGACGACGTCGAGGGGAGCGACGCCCGCTGTCTCGTCGTCGAGGGCGCTGGCGACACGTTCTCCGCCGGCGGCGACGTGAACATGATGATCGAGGGGCTGGCCGGCGACGTGACGACGGCCGAGAAGGTGCGGATCGTCATCGAGTTGACGGGGCGGGCGGTCGCCCGCGTCGCGGAGTGCCCGCTCCCGACCGTGGCGAAGATAGACGGCGCGGCCTTCGGCGCGGGCGCGAACCTCGCCATCGCCTGCGACCTGCAGGTCGCCAGCGAGTCGTCGTCGGTGAGCTTCGGCTTCCGGAACGTCGGCCTCGCGGTCGACTCCGGCACCTCCTACCTCCTGCCGCGGCTCGTCGGCGAGAACGTCGCCAAGGAACTGGTGTTCACCGGCGAGCGCCTCCCCGCGGCGGAGGCGGCGGATCTGGGCGTGCTCAACCGCGTCTACCCGGACGACGAGTTCGACGAGCGGACCGCCGAACTGGTCGACCGGATCGCCTCGGGGCCGACCGTCGCCCTGCGGGCGTCGAAGCGCCTGCTGAACCGCGGCTCCGGGCGGTCGCTCCGCGAGGCCGTGGAGTGCGAGGCCGACGCGCAGGCGGCGGTGTTCGAGTCCGCGGACCACCGCGAGGGCGCGGAGGCGTTCATGGAGGGCCGCGACCCGTCGTTCGAGGGGCGGTAGCGCGCCCGACCCCGGCGTCAGGCCGCGAGGGCGCGCTCCGCCGCCGCCGCGGCGACCCGGACCGCCGCCAGCGGCAGGGCGACGAGGACGGCGGCCAGCGCCAGCGCGACGGCTGCCGCGCCCGCCAGGGGACCGCCGACGACGGCGGCCAACGCCAGCGCGGCGGCGGCGGAGAGGGCGGCGGCGGCGAACAGCGCGGTGACCGCCGTGACGGCCAGCGCCGCGTCGAGGACGGGCGGGGGCCGCCGGGCGCGGTCGGCGACGCCTTCGGCGGCGTCCGCGGCGGCGGCGGACAGTCGGTCGGCGAGCGGTGCGTCGTGTCGGTCTGAGTCGTGTCGTCGGAACATGGGTGTCGTGTGCGGGTTCGGTCGGCGAGCGATGCGACTCCGCGGGGTCGGCGCGGCGGTTCCGGCCGACCCAAGTCGGTCGGGACGGCGACGGTCCTCAGGTGGACCGTCGCGGGGTCAGGCGGCCCGGCCAGCCCCGAGGTAGGGCGGCCGGCCGTCCGTCGTGCGTGCGTCGGATCCGTGCCCCGGAAGCGTCACGGGGCGGGGGATATCGTGCATAGGCTCCCGGCAGGAGTCGAACCTGCCCCCTCGCGGTACCCCTGGGAGCGGCGGCGGTCACGCCGCGTCGGCGACCTCGACATCCGCCACGTCGGCGACGCCGAAGCCGTCGGCGAGCGTCTCGCGGGCGGCCGCGGCGTCGGCCGGCCGCTCGTCGAACGTCAGGCGGACGGCGACGCCCACCTGCAGGTCGTTCAGGGTCGGGGTGACGCCGGTCAGGCGGTCGACGTCGGCCTCGGCGACGCCGTCGACGCGTTCCAGCACGGTCTCGGCGTCGCGCTCCAGGGCCTCGCCGTCGCGGGGCACCCGCAGTTCGATCTCGGCGGTCACTGTCGCCGCGGGCATCTGTCTGGCCTGCATACTCCCCCGGCGCGAGTCGAACGCGCGGGTCCCGTGCGGGACGGTCCGGGGCCGCGGCGGGCTGCCGCGGCGGGGGTGGGGCGGTCGGTAGCGATACCTCTCCAGCGCCGTCGTGCTCGGCGACGGGCGGTGTCCGGGGACCGGACGGCCGTCGGCGGGAGCGCCAGCGGGGCGCGCGGGGCGGTCGCCACCGTCGCACGCCCGGGGCTCGCCGGGAAACGCCGTGAGGGGTCGGAGAACCGCGCTCGGCCCGACCCCCGTCGAGGGACGGACCCGTCCCCGGAACGGTGGAGTTCCGGAGAAACGGGCCGACCCTCGGCGGCGTCCTACGCGGCGAGGGGTTCGGTCCGAGCGCGCGGGCGAGTCACGTCGCACCCATCGCCGAACGCCGCGCCGTCGGAGACGACGGCCGCCGAGGTAGCACCCTCGGACTCGTTGGACGGACCGCTCGTCG
This sequence comes from Halostella litorea, assembly GCF_004785955.1. Lineage (NCBI taxonomy): Archaea > Methanobacteriati > Methanobacteriota > Halobacteria > Halobacteriales > Natronoarchaeaceae > Halostella > Halostella litorea. The sequence goes on from NZ_ML214300.1 coordinate 815,637, forward strand.
CGCGAGCGGTCGTCCAGTGTGGCGTTGCGATGGTCATCGTGATCTCACCCGGAGACGGTGTACTCCATGCCAGAACGGTTGGGAAAATAAAACTACTGGCGGTGTGCTTGGGGTTCACAACCGCGTTTTATTCACATCGATCATGAACGTCGTCCGCGCCATAACCGCCGCCCACCGGAACGGCCGAAAACTTTCCGAGCGTTCACTGTCCCAAACGGTTAAGCGAGCGCGCCCGCACGGTGTGTGCATGGATCTCGGACTTGACGGTCGGACCGCGCTGGTGACGGGCGGCGCCGGCCGCATCGGGAGCGTGGACTGCGAGGTGCTCGCCCGCGAGGGCGCGGAGGTCGCCGTGGTGGACGTCGACGGCGACTCGGCGGAGGTTGTCGCAGAGGGGATCCGCGACGACGGCGGCGACGCGTTCGCGGTCGAGTGCGACCTGACGGACCGCGACGAGGTGGCCGCGGCGGTCGAGGGGGTCCGCGAACGGACCGGGGGCGTCGACGTGCTGGTGAACAACGCCGGCATCGTCGACACCGTCGCCCGCGTGGGCGACTTCGACGACGAGAAGTGGGACCGCGACCTCGAGGTGAACCTCACGAGCGCGTACAACGTGACGACGGAGGTGTTCCCGGCGATGTGCGACCGCGGCTGGGGTCGGGTGATCAACATGGCGAGCATCGCGGGCGTCGGCGGCAACTTCGCGCAGCTGTCGTACGCGACGACGAAGGCCGGGATGACCGGCTTCGGCAAGACGCTGGCGCTGGAGGGCGCGAAACACGGCGTCACGTCGAACGTGCTCGCGCCGAGCATCGTCGTCGGCGCGCTCGCGGACCTCTCGCCGGAGGAGCTGGAGGCGTTCGAGCCCCAGTACGAGCGCGTCCGGCAGGCGACGCCGATGAAGAAGCTGGGGCGCGAGGAGGACGTCGCGAACCTCGTCGCGTACCTCGCCAGCGACCTGGCGGGCTACGTGACGGGACAGGTGATCGGCGTCACCGGCGGTGCCGACCTGTTCTCCTACTGAGAAATCGGGCCGCGTCGCCGGGTCGGTCCGGCGGGGCTACAGGTAGTCCTGGTCCTTGAGCTGCTCTATCACGTCGTCGACGAACGCCTCCGCCGAGTCGTACGGGAAGTCGCCGCCGGGCAGCTTCGTGTTGAGCTCCATCGCCGTCATCGAGAAGTCGCCGGACTCGAACTTCGTTCCGGGGCCGTCGGGGAGCGCCGGGACGAGGTCCATCGGGCTGGAGATGGGGTAGTCGGCACCTTCGAACGCGTCGATCATCTGTTGCCGGAGGTCATCTTCGTCTGCCATGCAACCCCCTTTTGGGGCATAAATATTAAATTTTGGTGTAGTTTTTCCGAGAGGTGCCGCGGTCGAGCGGCGGATTCGCCCGGAACCCGTGGTCGGCGTCGGCCCGGGCCGCGGAAACGGACAATTCGGGGGAAGTTTTTACACCGCGCCGACCGTGGGAGACGGTATGGACTACCACGACCCGGCGGCCGGCCGCGAGGTGGCCGACCGAACGCGCGCGTTCGTCGAGGAGGACGTGATCCCCGTCGAGCGGGACCTGCTCGGCGACGGGCCCGTCTCGGCGGAGACGGTGGCGACGCTCCGCGAGCGGGCCCGGGAGCGCGAGGTGTACGCCCCCCAGATCCCCGAGGAGTACGGCGGCCTCGGCCTGGACTTCCGCGAGGCCCTCCCCGTGTTCGAGGCGGCCGGGCGGAGCCTGCTCGGCCCGGCGGCGATCCGCGCGGCCGCCCCCGACGAGGGGAACATGCACACGCTGGAGATGGTCGGCACGGACGAACAGAAGGAGCGCTGGCTCCGCCCCCTCGCCGAGGGCGAGGCGCGGTCGGCGTTCTCGATGACCGAACCGCTTCAGGGCGGCGGCTCCGACCCGAAGATGATCCGGACGACCGCCGAGCGGGACGGCGACGAGTGGGTGATAAACGGCCACAAGTGGTGGACGACGCAGGGCACCGAGGCCGACGTGCTCATCGTGATGGCCCGCACGGACCCGGACGCCCACCCGTACCAGGGGTGTTCGATGTTCCTCGTGCCCGCGGACGCGGACGGGGTCGAGGTCGTTCGGGACATCCCCCACGTCGGCGGCGAGGTGACGGGGATGAGCCACGCCGAGATCCGGTACCGCGACGTCCGGGTCCCCGAGGCGAACATGCTCGGCGCGAAAAACGCCGGCTTCGCCATCGCCCAGCGGCGGCTCGGCCCGGCCCGGCTCACCCACTGCATGCGCTACAGCGGGATGGCCCAGCGCGCCCTGGAGATAGCGAAGGCGTACACCGCCGAGCGGCAGGCGTTCGGCGAGGCGCTCGCCGAGAAAGAGTCGCTGCGCCACCGCGTCGCCGACGCCGAGACGCAACTGCACGCCGCCCGGACGATGGTCCGCCACGCGGCCCGTACCATCGCCGAGGGCGGCGAAGGCCGCGTCCCGGTGGCGATGTCGAAGGTGTTCACGGCCAACGCCGTCCAGCACGCCGTCGACGAGGCGATCCAGCTCTGTGGCGGCAACGGCATCGGAAAGGACCTGCCGCTGGCGGACTTCTACGAGAACGTCCGCGCGTTCCGCATCATCGACGGGGCCGACGAGGTCCACCGTCGGGTGATCGCCCGCGACGCGTACGACGGCGTGAACGAGGACGCCATCGAGGGGATCACGCGGTACGAGGGCTGAGCCGGCCGCCCGTTACCCGGTCACGGAGCCCCGACCGCCGCCCCCGTCGTGCTTTTGCTCGCTGCCGCCGTACCGCCGCCCATGAACGACGCCGACGTGACTGCCCTCGCCGAGGCGCTGGCCGCCGCGGACCGCGCCGTCGCGCTCACCGGTGCCGGCGTCAGCACCGCCTCCGGGATCCCGGACTTCCGCGGCGACGGCGGCCTGTGGGAGCGCTACGACGAGAGCGACTTCCACGTCCGGCGCTTCCTCGCGGAGCCCAGCGCGTTCTGGCGGGACTGGGTCGACCTCCACGCCGAGATCTCCGGAAACGCCGCACCGAACGCCGCCCACGAGGCGCTGGCCGACCTAGAGGCCGCCGGCCACGTCGACGCTGTGGTCACGCAGAACGTCGACGGCCTGCACGCGGCGGCCGGGGGCGAGCGCGTGGTGCGACTCCACGGCCGGGGCGACCGCGCGACCTGCCGACGCTGCGACGCGTCGGTGGCGGCCGAGGCGGCGGTCGAGCGCGTCCGTGACGGCGAGGCCCCGCCGCGCTGCGACTGCGGCGGCCTCCTGAAGCCCGACACCGTCCTCTTCGGCGAGCGGTTGCCGGAAGCGGCGCTGTCGGCCGCGGAGAGCCACGCGGCCGGCTGCGACGCGATGCTCGTCGCGGGCACCTCGCTGACGGTCGAACCGGCGGCCAGCCTCCCGCGGCGGGCGGCCGAGGGCGGGGCGACGCTGGCGGTCGTCAACGCCGAACCGACGCGGGCCGCGGACCGCGCGGCCCACGTCTTCCGGGGGGACGTGACCGAGGTGTTGCCGGCGGTCGCCGACGCCGTGTCGGACTGATACTGCGGGACGACCGGCCCGCGTCACCGCTGCCGACCTACTCCAGCGCGGCGGCCAGTTTCTCGACGGGGTGGGCCGGCGGCCCCGCGCCCTCCCGGTCGCCCAGTTGCGTCCGGCAGGACGCGCCGGGCGCGACGACCTCGTCGCCGTCGCTCTCGACGACCTGGTCGAACAGGATCGAGCCGATCGCCTGGCTCATCGAGTAGTGCTCGGCCTCGTAGCCGAACGTACCGGCCATCCCGCAGCAGGTGGAGTCGAGCGGGTCCACGTCGTAGCCGGCCCGGCGGAGGACGCCGACCGCGTGGTGGTCCTTCTTCGTCGCCTTCTGGTGGCAGTGGCCGTGGTACGTGAGCGCGCCCGCGGCGTCCGCGTCGAGCGCGTCGTCCAGCCCGAACGCGTCGAGATACTCGCAGACGCCGTAGGCGTTCTCGGCGACTCGGTCCACGTCCCGGCCCGACAGCAGGTCGAGGTAGTCGGACTGGAGCATGACGGCGTCGGACGGCTCGACGACGACCACGTCCCGGCCCTCGTCGACCTCCGGCGCGAGTTCGGCGACCACGTCGGCGGCGGTGTCGCGGGCGGCGTCGAGAAAGCCCTTCGAGTGGGCCGGGCGGCCGCTGTCGGTCGCCTCGGCCAGTTCCACGCGGACACCCGCGGCCTCCAGCACGCGGACGGCCGCCTTCCCGCGCTCGGGGTGAGTGTAGTTCGTGTACGTGTCGGGCAGGAGCACCGCCGTGCGCTCGGCCTCGCCCGGCGAGACGGCGGGGCCGCCGCGGGCTTCGAACCAGTCCCGGAGCGTCTCCCGGCTGAACGACGGCAGCGAGCGCTCGCGGGCGATCCCGAACGCCTTCTCCATGACGGCCCGCGCGCCGGGGAGCTTCGGCAGCCAGTTCGAGACGGGCGCGGTCGCGCTCCCGAGGGCCGCCAGCGAGTCGAAGTTGGCGAAGGCGCGGTCCCGGAGGCTCGCCCCCTCCCGCTGGTGGCGCTCGTGGGTCACCTCCGTTTTCAGCTTCGCCATGTCGACCTCGCTCGGGCAGTCCTTCGCACAGCCCTTGCAGCCGATACAGAGGTCGAGCACCTCGTCGGCGAACTCGCCCGATAGCTGCTCCTCGTCGGGCAGGTCGCCGCTCATCGCCTGCCGGAGCGCGTTCGCCCGGCCGCGGGTGCTCAGGATCTCCTCGTCCTCGGCGCGGTACGTCGGGCACATCACGCCGCCGGTGGTGTCCTGCTCGCCGCGGCAGCCGCCACAGCCGTGGCACAGTTCGGCCATCCCCTGGAACCCCTGGTCGTTCTCCCAGTTCAGTTCCGGGTCGAAGCCGGCGTCGAACTCGTAGTCGTCGCCGTACCGGAAGTGCTCGGTCATGTCGTGGTCGCCGCAGACGTTCCCGGGGTTGAGCAGCCAGTCGGGGTCGAACGCCGACTTGAGGTCGCGGAACGTCGACCACAGCTCGTCGCCGTACAGTTTCCGGTTCCACTGGGTGCGGGCGCGGCCGTCGCCGTGCTCGCCGGAGACGCTGCCGCCGAACTCGACGACGAGGTCGGTCACGTCGTCCGCGATGGACTCCATCGTCTCGGCCCCCATGTCGGACTTGGTGTTGACGAGCGGCCGGATGTGGAGCACGCCCGGGCCGGCGTGGGCGTAGAAGCTGGCGAACGTGTCGTGGTCCTCCAGGATCTCCTGGAAGCCGGCGACGTACGCCGGGAGGTGCTCCGGCGGGATCGCACAGTCCTCGATGAACGAGATGTGCTTCTCGTCGGTCGTCCGCGACAGCAAGATTGGGAGGCCGGACTTGCGGAGCTTCCAGAACCGCGCTCGGTCGTCGGCGTCGTGGGCCTCCAGCGCGGCGACGGCGCGGGCCTCTGCGCCGGTCGCCGGCGCGCCGTCGGGGGCCGACGCGTCGCTTGCCGGCACGCGGTCGGCGAGCAGCCCGGCCACCTTCTCGCGGCCCTCGGCCTCGTCGTCGGCGTAGAACTCAACGAGCAGGACCGAGTCGGTCCCCTCCGGGAGCATCGCCACGACGTCCTCGAACTCAGCGGTGTCCCGGGCGAGGTCGATGAGCACGTCGTCGACCAGTTCGACCGCCGCGGGGTCGTGTTCGAGGATCGGCTCCACGTCCTCCATCGCCTCGACGACGCTGCCGTACGACAGCAGGGCGAGCGACTTCGTCGCCGGGATCGGTTCGAGCGACACCTCGACCTCGGTGACGACCGCAAGCGTCCCCTCGCTCCCGGCCAGCAGCTTCGCGAGGTTGACCGTCCCGTCGTCGGCCCCCTCGACCAGCTTGTCGAGGTTGTACCCCGAGACGTTGCGCTTCAGCTCCGGGTAGCGGGCGTCTATCTCGTCGCGCTCCTCGTCGAGTATCCGGTCGACCTCGGCGTACACCCGCGCCTCCACGTCGCCGTCGCCGGCGCGCTCGCGGATCGTCTCGCGGCTCACCTCGCCGAACGTTGTCACGGTGCCGTCCGCGAGGACGACCTCCGCCTCCTCGACGTAGGCGTCGGTCTTGCCGTACTGCAGGGAGTGTGCGCCGGTCGAGTTGTTGCCGACCGCGCCGCCGATGGCGCTCTTGTCGCCCCACGCGGGGTCGGGCGCGAACTTCAGACCGTGGGGTTCCAGATCGGCGTTGAGGTCAGCGAGGACGGTCCCCGGCTGGACCCGCGCCCGGCGCGCGTCGGGGTCCACGTCGAGGACGGCGTCCATGTGCCGCGTGAAGTCGAGCACGACCGCCTCGTTGACGGTCTGGCCCGCGAGGCTCGTCCCGCCGCCCCGCGGGAGCACGGGGATCTCCCGCTCGGCGCAGTACTCCATCACCGCCGCCACGTCGTCCGTCCGCGTCGGGAAGACGACGCCGATCGGGGTGCGCTCGTACGCGCTGGCGTCGGTGGCGTACAGCTGGCGGCTGTACTCGTCGAACCGCACCTCGCCGTCGACGAGGCCCTCCAGGTCGTCGACGAGGCCGGGGCGGTCGACCGACCCGCCCGCGTAGTCGTAGGGTGCACGGTCGTCCGCGCTGGGGTCGGCTCGCGTGCCCGGGCCGCCGCGGCTGGCGGTCATCGGCTGACCCACCCGGATACCGTTACCCGTGAGTTCGATAAGTGCATACGCCCGTGTTTCGCGTCGGCCTACGTCAGCGTTCGGGTCACGGCTCGGCTTACCGGGCCGCGGTCCGCAGGCGGGAGCCGAGCGCGCGGGCGGCGAGGGCGGCCGCGTACACCGCGATCGCCGCGAGGACTATCGTCCCGCCGGCCGCGGTGCCGTGCGCGTAGGAGACGGTGACGCCGACGAGCACGGCGACCTGCGCGGCGACGACCGCGAGCGCGACCGACTGCCGGAAGCTCCGGGCGACCGTCGAGGCGGCCGCCACCGGGACGACCAGCATCGCGGCGACGAGGACGACGCCCATGATCCGCATCGCGCCGACGACGACCACCGCGGTCAGCACGACGAGCAGGCGGTTGTACAGCCCCACGTCGACCCCGCCGACGCGCGCCGCGGTTTCGTCGAACGTGACGTAGGCCAGTTTGCGGTACGTGGCCCCGACGACGGCGACGACGAGGACGGTCAGGGCGACCAGCAGCCGGACGTTGCCCTCCGTGACGGTCGCGAGGCTTCCGAACAGGTACTGGCGGATGCCCACCGAGATGCCGCCGTCGAGGCTGATCACCACGCTTCCGAGCGCGAACCCGCCCGAGAGGACTATCGCCATCGACACGTCGCCGTACGCGTCCGTCCGCTCGGCGATGGCCTGGATCAGGAGGGCGGCGAGGACGGCGACGACGAGCGCGGCCAGTTCGGGCGACACCGGGACGGCGAGCGCGGAGCCGACGAACAGCCCGATCGCCACCCCCGCGAACGCCGTGTGGGCGAGCGCGTCGCCGATGAGCGCCATCTCGCGGTGGACGAGGAAGCTGCCGACCAGCGGGGCGACGACGGCGACGCAGACCCCGGCCACCAGCGCCCGCTGCATGAACCGGAAACCGACCATCTCGACCAGGTCAATCATGGTCGTGACGGAGCAGTTGCCGGTTCGCGCCGTACGCCCGCGACAGCGCGTCGCTCTCGACGAAGTCCGCAGGGTCGCCGTGGTACTCCAGCGAGCAGTTGACGCAGGCGACGCTCGTGGCGTGGCTCGTCACGACGCCGATGTCGTGCTCGACCAGCACGATGGTGAGCCCGTCGGCGTTGAGGTCGGCGAGCAGGTCGTAGAACGCCGCCCGCGACTCCGCGTCGACGCCGACCGCCGGCTCGTCCAGCACGAGCAGGTCCGCGTCGCCGGCAAGCGCGCGGGCGATGTACGCCCGCTGGCGCTGCCCGCCCGAGAGCCGCCGCAGCTGTCGGTCCGCGAGGTCGGCCACGCCGACGGTGTCCATCGCCCGCTCGACGGCCGCGCGGTCGGCGTCGCGGAACCGGCCGAACCCGACGCGCGGGTACCGGCCCATGCGCACCGCCTCGCGGACGGTGACCGGCATCCCGCCGTCGCCGCCGGCCGCGTTCTGCGCGACGTAGCCGACGCGCTCGCCGTCGCCGAACTCGTGGGCCGGCTCGCCGAACAGTTCGACCGAGCCGGCGTCCGGGCGGCGGAGCCCGAGTAGCAGCGCGACGAGCGTGCTCTTGCCGGAGCCGTTCGGCCCGACGAGGCCGAGGAACTCCCCGGCCTCCACGCGCAGCGTCACGTCCTCGACGGCCGGCCGTGGGCCGTAGCCGAACGTCACCCCGTCGACGTCGACGACCGTCATTCGGCACCCAGCGCCGTCCGCAGCGACGGCAGGTTCACGTGCTCCTGCACCTCCACGTACCCCCACCCCTCGTCCGCCCACGCCTCCGTCCGGCCGGGGATCGGCGTGATCGGCAGGACCTCGCTCGCGTCGGTGTCCTCGACGAGCAGTTCGGCGGCGCGGTCGGCCTCGAACGTCGGCGCGAGCACGTGGTCAATCCCGTGGCGCTCGATGATTTCCTGTGCCGCCCCGATGTCCCGCTGGGAGGGGGAGTCGTCCGGCGAGACGGACGTCAGCGCGTGGACCTCGAAGCCGTACCGGCGGCCCATGTACTGGAAGGAGTTGTGCCCGGCCACGAGCACGGCGTCCCGCGACGCGGACGACAGGGCGGCCTCGAACTCGTCGTCGAGCGCCGCCAGCCGGTCCCGGTACGCCGCGGCGTTGTCCCGGTAGGCGGACTCGTTGTCGGGGTCGACCGCCGCGAACCCGTCGGCGATCGTCCCGACGGCCGTCGCCGCGCGCGTCGGGTCGAGCCAGAAGTGGGGGTCGGCGTCCCCGTGGTCGTGCCCGCCGTCGTCGTGATCCTCGCTCCCGTCCCCGTGGTCGTCGCCGTCGTGGCCGTCGTCGTGGTTCTCCCCGTCGTGCTCGTCGCGGTCGTCGTGTCCGTCGTGGCTCCCGTCCGGCGGCAGGTGGTCGACGTCGCGCCGCGCGGCGACGACTTCGACGTCCTCGTCGTCGCGCTCGACGTTCGCGACGACGTCGTCGGCCCACGGCTGGAACCCCTCGCCCATGTAGACGAAGGCATCGGCGGTCAGCACGTTTCGCTGGAGCTGGCCGGACGGCTCCCAGCCGTGACCGTGCTGGCCGACCGGCACCAGCGTCTCGGCGTCGGCGGCGTCGCCCGCCACTTCCGCCGCGAAGTCCCCGAGCACGAAAAACGAGGCCTCCGCCGTCGTGCCGCCGTCGTCGCCCGAGACGCCGCCGAGACAGCCGGCGACGGCCGCCGCAAGCGTTCCAGCGCCGGTCGCGAGCATCCCGCGTCGAGTCAGTCCGTTCATCTCGGTATTAACTCTATATCCTATCTTAATAAGAGCTATTATTCAAAGATTCTCTGTTATTATATCGTTGCCCCACGCACAGCTACCGAGCGCATCGGGACAGAAACGCGGTCCCGCGGCCGAACCGGGCCGGCAGCGGACGGCGACGAAAACGAGTCCCGTGGCGGACCGCGGCGTCAGGACCGGATCGTCTCGACTATCTCTTCGGCCTGCTCCCGGGCCTTCCCTTCGCCGACGCTTTTCTTTATCAGGACGCTCTGAACCTCCCAGTCGTCGCTCCCCTCCTCTTTTCCGGTCCGGACCTCGCTCCCCTCCGACACCGAGTCGGACGCTTCGTCCGCCCAGTCGGGCGTGCGTATCTCGTCGAACTCGTCGGGGTCGCGAAAGCGGACGTGGTAGTAGTCGTCGCCCTCCTCCACCGCCTCGACCGACGGGTCGCTGGCCATGTCGGTCGTCCCACGGGGGCGGTGAAAAGCGTCGCAGTCAGCGGGCCTACCGGTCGCGGCGGCGAGAGGTCCCGGTCAGGTCGGGGCGACGGCGCTCCCCTCGCGGTCGCGGACGGCGGCCACGACGGCGTACACCACCGGCGTGTCGAGCACGGCGATGGCGAGTTTCAGCAGGTACTGACCGACGATGAGGGAGAGTATCGCCGGTGGCTCCAGCGCGCCGCCGACGCCGAGCAGTCGCGGGGCGACGAAGAAGGCGACCGAGACGAAGATGACGGTGTCGATGGCCTGGCTGCTCGCGGTCGACCCGACGTTGCGGAGCCACAGCGCGTCGCCGTCGGTGTACTCCCGCAGGCGGTGGAAGGCGACCACGTCCCAGTTCTGCGAGACGACGTAGGCGAGCAGGCTCCCGAGGACGATGTTCGTGCTCGCGCCCAGCACGGTCTCGAACGTGCCGGCGTCGACGCCCGCCGGCGACGCCGGGGCGAGGATCGTCGACCACACCAGCGCCAGCACGACGAAGTTCATGACGAACGCGACGTTGACGACCACCTGCGCCGCGCGGCGGCCGTACAGTTCGGCGTAGCAGTCGCTCGCGAGGAACGTGACGGCGTAGGCCAGCGCGGCCCCCGGCAGGAGCAGTTGGTCGCCCGCCACGGGGACGGAGACGGGGAGGCCGAACGCCAGTATCTTGGTCGCGGTCAGCTGTGCGGTCACCAGCGCCGTGACGAACAGGGCCACGAGGGAGACCTGTCCGACGGTCGGGGTGCCCGGATGTGTGTCGCTCATACCCCAGCGAGGCCCGTCGCCCCCTTCAGCCCTCCGAAACGGCTCGTCGTGGGCCGACGCGTCCGCGCCGTCGGCCGCCTCACTCGGTCGCCATCGCCGGCACCGCGACGCGGTTCAGCACGTCGGCGACGACGGCGCTTTTCTCGACGCCGTTGACCGACGCCTCGGTGGTGAGCACGAGGCGGTGGGCCAGCACCGGCTGGGCGACGCCCTGTACGTCGTCGGGCGCGACGAAGTCCCGGCCGGCGATGACGGCGTTGGCCCGCGCGGCCTCGAACAGCCGCTGGACGCCCCGCGGGGAGACGCCGACCTCGACCCGGGGGTCCGACCGCGTCTCCCGGCAGAGGTCGACGATGTAGCCGCGGATCGCGTCGTCGACGCTCACCGTCTCCGGGACCGCCTGCAGGTCCGCCACGTCGGCCCCCTCGATCACCTGCTCCACGGCCGGGGACTGCTCGCTGCGGTTCGCGCGGCGCTTGAGCAACTGGAGTTCGCCGCCCCGGCCCGGATACCCCATCTCCGTCTTCACGACGAAGCGGTCCCGCTGGGCCTCGGGCAGTTCGAACGTGCCCTCCTGCTCGACGGGGTTCTGGGTGGCGATCACGAAGAAGGGGTCGGGCAGGACGTGGGTGTCGCCGTCGACGGTGACCTGCCCTTCCTCCATGGCCTCCAGCAGGGCGGCCTGGGTCTTCGGCGGCGCGCGGTTTATCTCGTCGGCCAGCACGACGTTCGCGAACACCGGCCCCTCGTTGAACTCGAAGGTGCCGTCCGTCTCGTCGTACACGTGGGTGCCGGTGATGTCGGAGGGCAGGAGGTCCGGCGTGAACTGGATGCGGTTAAAGGAGAGGCCGAGCGCCTCGGCCATCGACCGGGCGGTGAGGGTCTTCCCGGTGCCCGGCACGTCCTCCAGCAGGACGTGGCCGCGGGCGAGCACCCCCAGGAGGACGGTACGGGGGAACTGTCTGTCGGCGATGACGGCCTCGTGGACCGCGTCGAGGATCGCCGAGCACTCGGCGGCGGCCTCGTCGACGCTGCGTGTCGGGGACTCGCTCATCGCCTCCGTCTAGCGCCGGCCGCTACGTATGCTTTCGGCTCCGGGCCGGTCGCCGGCTACGACTGGACCCGGGACAGCAACAGCACCGTCCCGACGAACGCCGCCGCCGCGCCGACCGCGACCAGCGACCCCTCGGGGACCGGCCGGCGCATGGTCCCCTCCAGCGCGAGCGCCCCGGCGACGCCGGCGGCCGCGACGGCGACGCTCGCCACCGCGTGGACGAGTTCGCCCTGCCGGCTCCACGCCTTCCGGCCCAGTTCCTCGGCGACGCCGACGCCGAACTCCCCGGCGTCCCAGGCGACGGTCGCGGCGGCCACGCCGATGTACAGCGCAAGCGGCCCGTCGCCGATGATCCCCGTGATGAGCGCGCCGACGAACAGCCCGCCGCTGGCGAGCGACACCGGCGCGACGCGGTCCGTCAGGAAGCCGAGGCGGGCGAGCAGGACGACGCCGCCGGCCAGCGCGGTAAAGAGGATCGCGCTGCCGGCGACCGCGAGCAGGGCCACGGAGCCCCGGCCCGCGACGGCGATCAGTTCCTCCAGCACCGGCGCCATCGCGACCGGCGTCCGGGCGCGGACCCGCGTTATCACCGGCGCGGTGAACACGGAGACGGCGAGGACGACCGCCACGCCGGCCGCGAAGGGGACGGCGCGGGGCGTGACGTCGGCCGCCGCGGCGTCCCGGACGCGGAGGACCGCCTCGGCCGCCGCGGCGGCGACGGCCCCGACGGCCGCCACGACGACGAGCAGCCAGCGGAGCGCCCCGGCGGTCGCTATCCCGTCAAGCGCCCCGAGCACCGCGCCGACGGGGCCGCCGGACGGGACGGTCCCGAGCAGCGTCAGGCCGCCGACCAGGACGCCGAGGGGCGCGACGACGAGGTACGTCCGCTGGAGGTGGACCCGCGCCCGCCGGACCTGCTCCGCGCGCCGGTCGGTCGCCCGCTCGGGCGCGAGTTCGACGAGCGGCAGCCGCGCGAGCGCCGCCCGCGCGGCGTAGCTCGCGGCGGCCAGCAACAGGAGGAAGTCGCCGACCCGCAGCGTCCGGCCCGTGGGGGCGACCAGTTCGCCCCACAGCGCGCCGACGACCGGCCCGCCGACGGCCGCCGTCTCGACCGAGCCGAGCTTCGAGGCCATCGCCATGAGCGCGGCCAGCGACAGCGGGAGGAGCGCGTAGCCAAAGCGGGAGACGGCGGTCGCGAGCGACCGGTTCCCGACGACGCCGGTCCACAGCGCGGCGAGGCCGGTGACGGCGACCAGCAGCGCGACCGCGCGCAGGGCCCGCACCGGCGGGCCGCTCGCCATGGCGACCAGGTCGCCGACCAGCATCGCGCCGGCCGGGACCAGCAGCAACGCGCCGACCGCGAGCGGTTCGGGGTCGTCCTCGTTCAACAGCGACAGCGCGACCGCGACGACGAGCGCCGCCACCGCGCTGTCCACCACCTGCTCCAGGACCGCCGTCCGGGAGCCGACGAACAGGACGCCGGCGCCGACGACGGCGGTGACGAGGAGGCGGCTCGTCCGCGGCGGCGTCGCGTCGCCGTTTGCCGCCCGCTCCGGGCCGACGAAGGGGTTCAGGCTCATCGCACCGCCTCCAGCGCGTCGGCCAGCGCCAGCGTCAGCGGCTCGTCCGGGTGCCAGTCGACGACCGGTACGCCGGCGTCCCGCACCCCGGCCAGCCGGGTCCGGCGTTCGAGCGCGACGATCCGCTTGCCGGTCGACCCGTCGCCGGCCACGTCCGGCGAGACGACGGTCAGTTCGTGGCCATGGGCCGCGAGCGTCCGCACCGCCTCCGGCGGGTAGGCGTCGAGGAACGGGCTGACGACGATCAGTTGCGTCGACCCGGAGAGGCGGCGGCGGAGGTCGGCGACCGCGTCGTTTCCGGCCCCGCTACCGTCCGCGACGCCCCGGTCGCCTGCCGGCGACGCGAGCACCTCCGAGAACAGCCGCTCGGCCCGCGCCCGTAGCTCCGGCCCGCTCGACGGCTCGACCCAGGCGACCGTCTCGCCGGCCGGCGCGTCCTCGACGGCGGCGACCCCGACCTGGTGGTCGGCGTTCGCCAGCGTGCCGACCAGCCGCGCGGCGGCGTACACGCCCAGGTCCACGCCGGTGGGATACCCCTCGGCCGGCGCGACGTCGCAGGCGTCGCGGGCGTCGACCAGAACGACGGTCCGGGCGGCCTGCTGTCGCCGGTAGTCCACGGTCGTCAGCGAGCCGCTCTTGGCCAGTTGCCGCCAGTCGATCCGGCTCGGCGGGTCGCCGGTCCGGTACTCCCGCGTGCCGTAGAACTCGACGCCGGAGCCGCCGGTGTCCGTCGGAAGCTGGCCGGTGAACCCCGTCGTCTGCTCGTGGAGCGGCACCTCGTCGACGCCGACCTCACAGGAGAGGCGGGCGTCGCCGCCGGCCTCGACCGCGGCGGTGTCGTACCGCGTGGCGCTCGCGTTCCGGAGCCTGACCCGCGGCGGGTCGAAGGCGTACTCGCCGCGGCGCGCGACCAGCGAGTACGATACGGTCGCCGACTCGCCGGCCCGGAGCGCGACCGCCGCGCGCGGCGACCCCGCGAAGACGGTGACAGCGTCGGGGACGCCGTCGACGATGCGCACGTCCGGCAGCGCCCGGTCGGTCGCGTTCGTCACGGTCAGCGTCACGGTGACCGTCTCGCCCGGCATCGGCGACGCCGGCCGGATCGACCGGTCGACCCGGACGCTCCCCGCCGCGGCGGGCGTCCCCGACAGCGCCCCGACGAGGACGAACGCGAGCGGGACGACGGCGGCCGCCAGCAGCGGCTGCTGGCCGCTCGCGACGCCGGCCGACGCCAGCGCCGCGCTCCCGGCGACCGCGCCGCCGAACCGCCGCACCGACGCCATCAGCGGGACACCCCCTCGCCGCGACGCGGGCCGTCCTCCCGCCGGGGCTGCGGGTCGCCGCCCGCCTGCGGTCGGCCGTCCGCTCCCCCGCCGTGCCAGCGGCGCTCGTGGCGGTCGAGTTCCCGGCGGAGCGCGTCGACCGTCCGGGCCGCACGCCGGCGGGTCTCCCGCTCGGGGGCGAGCCAGAGGCGGAGGCGCTCGCCGAACGTCCACGCCGTCGCGCGCTCGTCGCCGAGGAACCCGGCCGCGACGCGGTCGTCCGTCCACGTCCCGGCGGCGACCAGCGCCTCGGCGTCCGCGTCCGGGCGGCTCCGGTTCAGCACCACGAGCGCCGTCTCGTACAGGGTCGCGGCGGGGTCGGGGCCGCGGCCCCACGCCGACAGCTCCCGCTCGCCGACGCGCTCGACGGCGGCGTCGAACGCCTCGCCCGCGACGTCGTCGTCCGTCGTCGGGTCCTCGGGGGGCGCGGCGACGATGGGCTCGCTCCGGCCGGGCTCGCCCGACGAGCGGACGCTCCACAGCACGGCCAGCAGGCCGAACGCCGCGACGGCAGCTGCGATCCGGGTCGAGCCGGTCGAGGCGGCCGCCTCGCGGGCGGCCGTCCGGACCCCCGCTGGCAGCAGGTCGGGCGCGTAGGCGAGTGCGACCCCCGCCGCCAGCGTCGTCGCTCCGACGGCGACGACGAGCCGGCGACCCCAGCGGTTCATCGGTCCTCGCCCCGGTTCCGGAGCGCGTCGAGCGCGCGGCGGGCAGCCGACAGCCGCTCCTCGTCCGGGCGGTCCTCGCCGTACTCCGCGCGCCGGAACGCGTTCGTCAGCCGGTACACCGGCTCGTCCGGGAACCCCTTCCGCACCGCCGCCCGGGCCACGTCGCCCGGCGTCCGCGTCCGGTTGTCGCCCGGCGAGACGAGGCCAACGAACCGACGCCAGAGCGCCCGGAGCGAGCGGCGCTCCTCGCTCACGTCCTCGGGCGCAGTCGCGCGCTCGACGACCTCCGTTCGGTCGGTCGGCTCGGGCCGCGGGCCGCCGCCGATGCCGACCCGCCCGAGCAGCTGCCGGACGAGGGCCCGCAGCCGGGCGACGACGCCGCCCAGCGTCAGCCCCGCCAGCGCCGCCCGGAGCCGCCGGAACCCGTCGAACCGCTCCACCGCCCGCTGGACCAGCCGCGCCAGCCCGTCGAGCCCGTCGCCGAGCGCGACGAGGACGGCGACGAACCCGCCGGCGACCCAGCGCAGCCGCGCCGCCACGTCGTCGACGGTCACTCCGCGGCGGCGCGCGAGCGCGACGGCCCCCGAAAGCGCCGCGACGAGGGCGACGCCCGCCGCCGCGACCGGCAACAGGAGGCCGTCGAGCGCGGTTTCGGTCGTCCGCCCGTCGACCGACGCCGTCACCGTCGCCGAGTTCGCGAGCGGGAGCGGCACCGACAGCTCCCCGTCGCCGTCGGTCCGCCCGACCGTCTCGCCGTTTATCGCCACCGTGGCGTTGGACACGGGGTCGTCGCCGACGGTGACGACGACGGTGGCGTTCCGGCCCGCCACCGCCAGCCCGTCGACGCTCGCGTCGAGTTCGCCGAGCGATATCGTCCGCTCGCCGGCCACGTCGCCCCGCTCGACGGCGACGGTCACCTCGTCGCCGGCCTCGCCGCGGAGCGTGGTCGTGAACGTCCCCGCCTCGTCCGTCCGGCCGACCGTCTCCCCGTCGATCCGCACCGTCGCGTTCCGGAACGGCTCCCCGCCGGCCCGGACGAGCAGGTCGACGGTCGCCCCCGGCGTCGGCGTCCCGGCCACACGGACCGAGACGGTCGTGTCCACGTCGTACGTCCGGGTGCCGTTGCCGTCGGCCGGCGCTTCCTGTGCCGGCGGTGCGCCGAAGGCGAAGCCGCCGGACCGCTCGCCCGCGCCGGCGAGCGCGGCGCTGTCGGTCACCGTGAGACCGGCCGGCCCGCTCTCCCGCGTCGCCACCTCGACGGGGCGGACGGTGACGTTGAGGCTGTCCGTGTACGGCACCGTCCCGACCACCTGGCCCGCCGAGTCCGTTCTGCCGACGGGTTCACCGTTGAACGAGACGACCACGCCCTCGACGGGTCGGCCCGCCTTCGTCACCGACACCGTCACGTCCCGTCCGGGCGCGGGGTCGTCACCGAGGTCGATCGAGTACGGCGGTTCAGCGTTCGTGAGGGTCCCGTTGCTCGGGTCGTACGTCTCGCCGGGGCTCGTCTGCACCTCGTGGGGGTAGTCCTCGCCGTCGCCGGTCCGGTTCTCGACGGCCTGCTGCTGGACGGTCTGGCGGTCCGCCGCGGGCGTCGGGTCGAACTTCACCCAGCCGACGTCCTCGAAGTACACCTCGACCCAGGCGTGGGCGTTCATCCCCCGCACCTCGTAGCGGTTCTCGTCGACTGGCTGGCCCTGGCTGTAGCCGACGACGTAGCGCGCGGGGATGTCCTGTGTCCGCAGCATCGCCGTCATCGCCGTCGCGTAGTACTCGCAGTACCCCTCATCCATCTCGAAGATGAACTGGTCGGCCACGTCGCCGCTCGTGTCGTGGGACGCGTCGAGCGAGTAGTCCTTGTTCTCCTCCAGCCACCGCTCTATCGTCGCGGCCTTGTCGTAGGCCGTCGCGTCGTTCGCGGTCAGCTCCGACGTGAACTCCCCCACGCGGTCCGGCGTCGAGTCGGGCATGCGGGTGTACCGTTCGAGCTGCTCGGAGCCGGTCGGCGTCCCCGTACGCCGGAGCAGTTCGGGGTCGGGGTTCCGCCGGTAGCTCGTCACCGTGTACTCGCTCCCCGCCGCGAGCGGCTCGTCGGCGGCGATGCCGTACCGCTGGACCGACACCCGCGCGTCCGTGTCGATGTCGATCGGCCGCCACGCCGCCGGCAGCGCGGTGGCCGGCCGTTCGAGTTCGACCGTCTGCTCCAGGCGGTAGCCGCCGCGGTTCGACCGCGCCGCGTCGAAGAACTCGCCCTGGCCGACCGCCCAGCCCTCGCCCGTGTACATGTCGTACGCCCCGGTGCGCCAGTACGCCGGCTGGTCGCTCTCGACGTAGAAGTGCGTCTCGGCGGACTGGTTGCGCAGCGACGCGCCGCCGAGCGAGCCGCCGACGCTCGTGCTGTCGCCGGGGTTCAGCGCGCCGAGCCCTGCCGACGCCGCGCCGGTGCCCCCGGGCACGCCGCCGGACGGGGTCGACGGCCCGCCGCCGTCGCCGCCGGACTGGTCGAACAGCGACTCGTTGAAGCTGTCGCCGCTCAGGGGCGCGGCGAGCGCCGGCACGACCGTGCCGGCCGCGACCAGGCCGACGACACAGGCGACGGCGAGCGCCGCCGTCAGCGGGTCGCGGCCGTCGTTCGGAGGGCTGTTCGACGCATCCTGTCGGTCGTCGGGGGGTGGTCCGGCCATGACTCGTCTCCGGGGCCGGGGCGGGGGACCCGGCCGTCGTGTTGTCGGATACAGGTGCCGAGAGAGTAATAAGTCTTGGAGTGCTCGACGCGCCGTCACGGCGACGGGTCGCTCTCGCTCACCGCGTGAGCGGTCCGCTCAAGCGGTGAGAGAATGTACCTGTCGTCGCTGTGTACTGCTATGGAACGCGATACGACGGACGGCCGGACGCGACGCCGGGTGCTGGAAACGACCGGGGCGCTGGCCCTCGGCGGGGTCGCGGGCTGTCTCGGCGGCGGTGGCGACGGATCGGACGGGGCAAACGGCGGCAGCGTGGCCGACCTGACGACGGTCGAAACCGTCGGCGGGTCGGGACGGAGCGCCAGCTATGCGGGGTCGTGGGCCGGTTCGTCCGCGCCGTCCGAAGCGTGGCGGTTCCAGGCCGGCGGGAACCCCGGCTTCACCGCCGGCATGATGGGGCCGGCCGTCGACGACGACCGCGGGCAGGTGTACGTCACCTACCGGGTGCAGGATGAGTCGAAAGTGGCGGCGCTGGACGCCGGAACCGGGGAGAAAGCCTGGGAGGCGACCGTCGGACGGGAGTCGAGCACGAGGAGTTACGCCGACCCGGGCTACGTCACGCTCGCCGGCGACGCGGTGCTCGTCACGTACCAGTCGCAGGTGTCGGCGTTCGAGGCGGCCGGCGGCGAGCACCGCTGGACGACCGACGTGTGGGACCTCCGTAGCAATTACAGGCTCGGGAAGGCCCTCGCGGTCGGCGGCACCGCCGTCGTCTGGTACCGATCCGCGCTCGTCGGCCTCGACCTCGCCAGCGGCGACGAGGTCTGGCGCAACGAGGACACGTGGCTCCGACGACACGCGGTCGACGACGAGTACGTGTACACGACGTCCAAATACTCGGAGGAGGGTGCGTTCTCCCTCCTCGCACACGACCCGGGCGACGGGAACGTCGCACGCGAGATCGGCGTCGAAGCCGACGATAACGTGTTCGAATTCACGCCGGCCGGCGTGGTCGGCGACACCTGCTTTGTCCACGCGAACGTGACCGGTTCGTCGGACAGCGTACTGTATGCCGTGTCGTTGGCCGACCGGACGGCCACCGGAACGGGGACGATAGCGGACATGGCGTACGACGAAACCGCGGTCTTCGCCGACGGCGAGACCGCCTACGCGTACGGAACGAACGACGGCACCGAGATCCGCGCCTACGACGGGACGAGCATGGAGCGGACCGGGAGCGTCGGCGTCGGCGGCACGACCGTCCCCCGGCAGTCCGACGGCGCGTCGCGACACGCCGTCACCGACGACGCCGTGCTGTTCGGCCACGGGAAGACGCTCAAGGCCTGGAGCAGGGACCTCGGGTCCGGGGGCTGGGAACTGACGCCGTCCGACGTCGTCGTCGGGACGGTCGTCCCCGCCGGCGGGATGCTGTTCGTCGTGACCCGTTCGGCCGACCAGTACGGCGGCTCCGGGAGCCCCGCGTCGCTCGTCGCCTACGAGTGACCGCGACGCCCCGACCGCCGGCTACCGCGGTCAGTCCTCCGCCCCGACGCACGACGACGGCGATGCCGCGCGCATCCGGCGGACGTGGGACTCGATGACGTCGAGCGTCGTCGATTCCGCCGGGGCGTACACCGTCGAGTGCTTGTGGTAGCTCGTGGGGCGCTCCTCGACGGCGACCGTCCAGAAGTTCGTGGCGGCGACGTCGTCCCTCTCCATGACGCCCTGCAGGCGGGCGACCCACTCCGCGCGTTCCCCGTAAGGGGCCGAGTCCTCGGGCTGGACGCCCCAGTTGTACTCGCCGACGTACAGCGGCTTTCCTAACTCCTCGCGGACCGTCTCGATCGTCGATTCGAGCGTCGGAACCACCTCCTCTTCCGGGAGGTCTTTGTGGCTCGGGCCGGGGTAGTAGTGGATCGACACCACGTCGATGGGGTCGGCGCTCGCCTCGTCGACGAACGCGTTCCGGCCCTGGTGGCCGTACGACCCCGTGGTGAGCAGCGTCCGGTCGTCCAGGTCCTTCACGAACGCGCCCGCCGCCTCGATCCACGGCCGGATCGACTCGCCGACCCGCGGCGGCGACATCTGTATCTCGTTGCCCAGTTCCCACATCGCGATGGTGGGGTCGTTCCGGTACTCGACGCCGGTGAGGTGGTTCTCGTGGGTGAGCAGTCGCTCGACCCAGCCCTCGAACATCGCCATGCACTCGTCGCTGTCGAAGAAGTCGCTGCGCGTCTCCGCGTCGTCGGCCCACCGCACGAACTGCGGGACGTTGACGCTCAGGTTCTCCTCGCCGATGGGCCCGTACGCCGGGTTGCCGTTGATGAGCGGCACGAACAGCCGGATGTCGCGGCGCTTGGCCGCGGCGACGACGTGGTCGAAGTACTCGAACCACGCGTCGTTGTACGACTCCGGCCCGTGCATGCTGTCGATCCGCGCCCACGACGGCGCGAACCCGAAGACGCGGACGCTCATGACGCCGCGCTCGGCGATGGTGTCGAACGCCGTCTCCAGGTCCGTGCCCCGGTCCGGCGAGAACGCGTTCGCCAGCGACGACCCGCCGAAGCGGACCACGCCGTCACCACAGACCAGGTCGGTGCCGTCGACGCCAACGTCGTGTTCCGGGTACGGGGCGACTTCGACCGCCGCCGTCGCGCTGTCGAGCGTCTCCCCCTCGTCCCGCAGGGAGGCCGTCACCGGGTTCCCCCCGACCCGCCCGCGCTCGAACTCGACGGTCGCCTCCGCGCGTTCGCCGGCCGGCAGGTCGACCGCCGTCGAGTCCACGAACTCGTCCTCGAACTCCACGGCGACCAGCCCGTCGAACGGCTCCGCGCCGTCGTTCGCCACCGTCACGGCGACCGTGCCGGTCCGGTACTGCCCGACGGGCGTCGGCGTCACGGACAGGTCCGCGATCCCGGCGGACGGCCCCGGTTCGGTCGGTTCGGCCGTGTCGGTCGGCGTCGCCGTTCCCGTGGCCGAGTCCGTCGGTTCGTCGGTGGCCGCCTCCGTCGACTCCCCGCCGGTCCGGTTACACCCGGCGACCGCCGGCACGCCCGCCGCGGCCAGCGCCGCGAGGAACCGCCGACGGTCGCCGGGTGCGTCGTCACCGTCGCGTGTCATATCCCGTGAATGGCACGACGGCACCATTACGTCACCGGCCGACGAGGCCGCTCAGGCCGTGAGCGGCGGCGGGCCGGCCGCGCCGTCGGGCCTCAGTCGTCCGCCGCCGCGAGGAGGTCGGCCCGGCGCTCGCGGAACTCCTCGCCGCGGTCGTCGAGGCCCGCGTCCGCGGCGAGGTCGGCCGCGCGCTCGCAACAGACCGCCGCCGCGTCGCGTCGCCCCTCGTCGACGAGGAGGTCGACGCGCCGCTCCAGCGTCTTGACGGCCATCCCGACGGCGTCGAGGTCGGAGAGCGTCGCCGCGGCGCGGTCGTAGCGGTCGAGCGCGGTCCCGGCGTCGGCCCGCTCCCGTGCCACGTCGCCGAGTTTGACGACCGCCTGTGCGGCCCCCACGTCGTGGTCGTGGTCGCGGTGGATCTCCCGGTTCCGGCGGTAGTGGTCGGCGGCCGCCTCCAGGTCGCCGCGTTCGAGCGCGACCCGGCCGAACCCGGCGTGGACGTTCCCCCGGAACCGGTCCATCCCGAGTTCGTCGGCGAGCGACAGCGCCCGTTCGAGGCAGTCCTCCGCGCCCGTCACGTCGCCCCGCTTGGCGAGCAGGTCGCCGAGGTTGTACACGTTCTTGGCGAGCGCCCGGCGGTTGCCCGTCTCGCGGCGGCGTTCGATACACCGCCGGTAGTAGTCCGCCGCCCGGTCGAACTCGCCCTGGTTCTCGGTGACGATGCCGAGTTCGTTGAGCGTGTGGGCGACGTCTCCGTCGTCGCCGAGTTGCCGGTCCATCGACAGCGTCCGCCGGAGCCACTCCTCGGCCCGGTCGAGGTCCCCCCGCCTGCGGGCGAGCGAGGCCCGGTAGTTCGTCGTGGTCGCCCGCTCCGGCATCGGCGGCAGGTCCTCGCCGGTCGACAGCGCGGCGTCGAGGTGTGCCTCGGCGTCGTCGAAGCGGTCGGTCTGGAGCGCGACCCACGCCAGCGAGTTCCGCGCCATGACGCGGAGGCGGTCGTCGTCGGCCGCCGACGCCCGGTCGAGCGCCCGCTCGAAGCGCTCCCGGGCGGTCGTCATGTCGCCGCGCTGCTCGGCGACCTCGCCGCGGTTGACGAGGCTCCGAACGACGAACCGGTCGCGGGTTGCGGCGTCCGCGTCGACATCGCGGGCCCGCTCGGCCAGCGCCTCCGCGACCGACTCGGCGCGGTCCAGGTCGCCGTGTTCGTACCAGCCGACCATCCGGTCGCGGAGGCAGGCCAGCGTCGTTTCGGGGGTACAGCCCTCCGGGAGCGCGATCCCGGACCGGGTGTGGTCGCCGAACAGCGGGACGAGCGACGAGTGGTCGGTGGCGAGGTCGAACACCGACCGGACGAGCCCGTCGGGGTCGTCGGCGGTCCGCCGCAGCGTCGTCGCCTCGCCGCCGAGCCAGCGCTCGACCCGGTCGCGGCGCGCCCGGTCGTCCGCGGCGGCGAACAGCGCCGAGAGGCCGCGCTCGAACGCGGCGACGGCGCGGCGCTCCTCGCGGTCAAGCAGCGTCTCGAGGAACTGGACGGCCCAGTAGGGGTGCTGGGTCCGGTAGCCGTCGTCGGCCGGAAACAGCAGCCGGCCGGTCAGCGCGTCGAGGGCGTCGGCGATCCGCCGGTGGGCGTCGACCGGGTCGGCGTCGCCGTCCGCGACCCGCCCCGCCGCGACGGCGTGGATCTGCCCCGCCGTCACCGCGCGGTCGGCCGCGACCAGCGCCGCGGCGAGCGCGCCGACAGCCAGCGCCGTGCCCCCGTCGCCCGCGTCGCCGAGCGCGTCGTGGGCCTCGCGAACGTCGGCATCGAGGCCGGTCGGCGCGTCCTCGCCGCGCCGCCACGGCGCGCCCCCGGAGTGGGCGACGAGGTGGTAGCTCAGGAAGTACATCCCGCCCGCGTCGCCGCGGTTCACGCGCTCCAGCAGCCGCTCCGGGTCGACGGCGACCCGCCGCCCGGTGGCCGCCTCGAACGCCTCGACGGCCCGCTCGCAGGCGGCCGCGTCGAGGGCCGGCAGCCGGAACTCGTCGACGCCCGACCGCAGCACCTCGCGCAGGGTCGCGTCGGAGAGCGACTCCGCGAGCCCCCGCCAGTCGCCGTCGCGGGCCTCCAGCAGGACCGCGGCGTCGCCGTCGAGCAGCCGGCACAGCTCCAGGGCGGCCTCGCCCCGCTTGCCCGTGGCGTTCTCCACGACGACGAGCGCCCGCCCGTCGCAGTCCGCCGCCGCGGCCACCCGCTCGGGCGCGTCGAACGACTCCCCGGCACGCGCCGGGCGGTAGAACACCGGCCCGCGGTCCCGCCGGACCCACCGACACGCGACCGAGCGGCAAGTCGTCGACTTCCCGTCCCCGGGCGGCCCGGTGACCACCACGTCGTCGCCGGCACCAAGCCGGTCCGCGAGCGCCGCCGCGACGGGGCGGCCGTCGCCGTCGTCCGGCCGGGTGCGGCGCTGGAACGCGTAGCCGTAGTACACGTCCGCCAGGCCGTGGCCGGTCTGCCACGCCCGCACCGGGTCCGTCGGCGTCCGCCCGGCGAACGCCCGCTCGTCGAACCGCTCGAACCCGTCGGCCCGGAGCGGGTCGCTCGCCTCGGCCAGCGCCGTCGCCGCGGCGTCGTCGGGGACCGACACGTCGACGGGCGTCGCCGTCGCGCCGACGGCGGCCAGAACCCCCTCGGCCCAGTCAACGACCGCGTCGGCCGTCGACCGTACGAGCCCGACCGCATCGCCGCCGTCGGCCGTCAGGACGAACACCGTCCGCCGGTCCCCCTCCCTGACCACGAACAGTTCGAACGGCGGCACCTCCCCCCGCCGGAGGTCGAACCCCGACCGTGACCCGAGGTCCGCGGCCAGGGCCGGGAACTCCTCGCGGAGGCGGTCGGCGACGTCCGGCGCGGCGACGACCCCGCCGGAGAGGTCCCCGTCGAGGAGGCGCGCCCGACACAGCCGCAGCGGCCGCGTGTCGCCCAGCCGCGGCAACAGCGCGTCGACCGCATCCGCCGTCCGCACGTCCGCGAGCAGCCGCTCGTAGAGGCGGTACGGCTCGTCCGGCGCGGCCGATACCTCCCCCTCCGTCAGCAGTTCGGCCGGGAGGTCGGCCGCCGGCGGCAGCGCCGCCAGCGCGCCGTCGGCGGCGAAGATCGCGCGCTGGTCGTCGACGAACGCCCGGTAGCGCTCGACGGCGAGTTCGCCGAGCGTGGTCGCCACGTACTCGCCGTCGACGCGGTCGACGAGGTCGGCGCGCTCCAGTTCCCTGATCGCACGGTCCACGGTCGACCGCGACGCGTCGAGGTCGTCGACGAGCGTCGGCTTGTCAGCCGGTCGGTCCAACAGGCGCGTCAGGAACTCGCGGCGGTCGGCGACGAGTTCGATCCGGGCCGTCTCCTCCCCGGTGTCCATACCGACACCTATCACTCGGCTGTAAAGTGTTTGACGGCGGATCGCCGCCCCCGACGCCGGGACCCCAGGGGTGGGTCAGCGCCGTCGACTCCCGGGATGGCCGCGCTCAGAGGTAGTCGAACTCGCGGTCGCCGCCGGCGTCGAAGCCAAGCCGCTCGTGGGCCCACTCGAAGACCCCCTCGTCGCGGCGCTCGGCGAGGAAGTCGACGATCCGCTCGCCGACGTTCTCGCCGTAGAGGTGGTCGCCGGTGGCGATCTCTTCCCGAACCGCGGGCGTCTCGGCGACGTACGCCACCGTGTCGTGCACCACGTCGCCCGACACCGGCGGCACGAGCAGGTTCGTCCCGGCGTCGAACACCGTCTCGGGGCGGTCGGTGTTGAACCGGGCGGTGAGACAGATCGCCTCGTCGATGTGGTTCAGTTCCTCCTGCATGCTCCCCGAGTCGGTCAGTTCCGCGAAACACTGGCCCGACCGGAGGAACTCGTAGACGTGGGCGTGTTTCTTCCACAGGCCCGTAAACAGGAAGTTCTCGCGCTCGTCGGCCAGCCGCTCCAGCTTCTCCCGGTAGCCGTAGTTCTCCAGAGCCGTCCGGGTCGCGTTCAACTCGACGAAGTTGACGTTGTACCCGTCCTCGACGAGGTCGACGACCCCCTCGACGAGCGCGGTGAACCGGCCGGGGAGCAGGTTCGCCCGGCGGTGGATGTCGACGCGGATCCAGTCGTCGCGCTCCTCCAGCGTGGGGTAGACGTCGAAGACGCTCTCCCCGTCGTGGTCGGCCTTCATGTCGATGGCGTCGACGACGGAGTTGCCGACGACGGGGACCCGCTCCCGCCCGTTCACCGACGCCGGATACCCCTCGTCGAGGAGGTGTTCCCGGTTCAGCTCGACCGGCGCGAACTGGTAGATCGAGGCGGCCGACCCGACGAACGTGTCGTACTGCTCCGGGAACGGCTCGGAGCGCTCGATGTGCCACTCGCCCTCCCACTGGTCGGCGACGAGCGACTCGGGGTCGCTCACCGTCCCGTAGTCGGGGGCCATCCCCCGTAGCCCCGCCTCGTTGTGGGCGACGAGCTGGTTGGTGGCGAACAGCCACGCCTGCGGGAAGATCCCCGCCGCGTGCGTGTCGCCGTGGACGACCGGCAGCACCGTCGCGTCGTACTCGTCGAGACGGTCGGCGAGTTCCCGGACCGCCAGCATCGTCTGGGCCGTCTTCTGGCTGAGGTCGCCCCGGATCCCCAGGTCCGCGGCGACGTGGTCCTCCAGCCCGTACTCCCGGAGGCCGTGGCCGAGCACGTCGTCGTAGTGTTGCCCGGTGTGGATCACGAACGCCGGGAGGTCGCGCTCGGCCGCCGCGGCGACGACGGGAGCCTGCTTGTAGAAGTCGGGCTTCGTCGCGGTCACGACGGCGATGGCGAAGTCCTCGCCCGCCAGCTGGGCGTCGAGGCGGTCCTCGTACACCGTCGGGGTAGCGTCCATACGAAACCGGTCGGATCGCTCCGGCATGGGCGTTTGGATCTGACGCTCCGCCGTCGGTCCGGAGCAGAAGCGATTGGCCCTGGCGGATTCGAACCGCGGTCACTCCGCTTCGCTCCGTTCCCTGCTTCGAATCCGCGGACGATATTCCACACGCGCCGCTCCGCGGCGCGGTTCCATGGGCCCTGGCGGATTCGAACCACCGACCACTCGGTTATGAGCCGAGCGCTCTAACCGGGCTGAGCTAAGGGCCCCCGTACGGTCACGTGTTTCCCGGCGGTCCATTTCAGCCTATCGTTTCCACGGACCGCTCCGGATCCGTCCGTACCGTCGGGGAGCCGTACGGATACGATGGACCGATATATCGGGCTCATAGCAACCTTCATGGAGCTGTTAGGTTCCTCTCCGGGTGTGAAAAACGCAGGCCGGGGGCGGACCGACTGCGGAGTCGACTTCCGACCGAACCGCGGGGTGACTCGGGCCGATGGACGTTAAAACCGTCGAGGAGACGTCCGTCTCGGTCCGGACCGTGACGCTGTACGCCGGGATCACGGCCATCTGTCTCGTCGGGGTCCTGTTCCCCGCGTTCCTGTCGGCGTGGTACGGACGGGCGCTCAACACGGTCTTTCTCGTCGTGCTGTTCGGCCTCGTCGCGCGGACGGTCGTCTCTGGCGTGCTCGCGTTCGCCAGCGTCGACCCGCCGGCGATCCCCGACGACGCCGACCTGCCGACGGTGAGCGTCGTCGTCCCCGCGTACAACGAGGAGCCGGTGTTGCAGGGCACGATCGATGCGTGCAAGGCGATCGACTACCCCGCCGAGAAACTGGAGGTGATCCTCTGCTACGAGGCCGGGTCGTCCGACCGGACCGCCGAGATAGCCGAGGCCGCGGCGGCCGACGACCCGCGGTTCCGGGCGGTCGAGCGCGACGAACCCGGCGGCGGGAAGGCCAAAGCGGCGAACTACGCGCTCCAGTACGCGACCGGCGAGGTGATCGCCAGCATCGACGCCGACCACCAGTTCAAGCCCGACGCCGTGCGCCGCGCGGTGGGCTGGTTCCTGGCCGACGAGGACGTGTGGTGCGTGAAGGGGCGCTGTTACGGCCGCAACCCGACGGACTCGCTGCTCGCGCTCCACGCGACCGTCGAGCGCCACATCGCCGAGAAGGCGGACCTGTTCGCCCGCGACGTGGTCGACGGCTTCACCATCTTCGGCGGCGGCCAGGCGTTCTTCCGGGCCGAGGTGTTCGAGGAACTGGGCGCGTTCGACGAGGAGATACTGGTCGAGGATATCGACATGTCATCGAAGATCCACGACGCCGGCAAGGAACTCCGCGTCGACCCGGGCGTGATCACCTACGAGGAGAACCCGGCGACGCTGTCGGCGTGGTGGAGCCAGCGCAAGCGGTGGGCACGCGGGTGGATGCAGGTCGCGGTTCGGTACCTGCCTACGCTCCCCGGGGCGGCCCACGTCACCCCCCGCAAGCGGGCCGACGCCGCGTACACGTTCGCCTACGCGATCCTCCCGGTGCTGTTCGCCCTCGCGCTGCCGATGATCCTGCTCGACGGCCTGTCGCTCGTGAACACGCGGCCGTACGTGCCGTACAGCGACGTCGTCTGGGGGGCCATCGCGGTCGCGCCGCTGACAGTGTCGTACCTCGTCTTCGCGCAGGACTGGCGCGACGGCGAGCGTCACCACCCCCTGGAGTACCTCGCGGCGTTCACCCTGTGGTTCTACCTCGTGTTCCAGACGGTCGTGTTCGTGGTCGCGTTCATCGAGGAGTTCGTGCTCGGCAAGCCGAGCGTCTACGTGACAACGTCGCGTTCGGAGGAATGAGCGCCGCCGACAGGGCTCGAACCTGTGACAACCTGGGTAACAACCAGGTGCTCTACCAGCTGAGCTACGGCGGCTCCGTCGTCACTCACAGGTAGCGCCGCGGCATTTGATAGGGCTTTCGTTTTCGCCGCAGGGCGTAGGGCACCGACACGCTTTCGGCGCGACGGCGAGTAGCCGCGCCCGATGACCGACGACGACGCGTTCCGGGCGGCGACGCGGGCGGTGCGGGAGGAGATAGACCCCGCGCCCGAGGAGCGCGAGCGCCTGTCCGCGGCCGCCGCGGAGCTCGTCGACCGCTGCGAGGCGGCGGTCGCCGACATCGGCGTCGACGCCGACGCCCTGCTCGTCGGCAGCACGGCGCGGGGCACCTGGATCAGCGGCGACCGCGACATCGACGTGTTCGTCCGGTTCCCCCCCGACCTGGATCGCGAGCGGCTGGAGGCGTACGGCCTCCGGGTCGGCGACGAGGTCCTGCCCGAGGGCGGCGAGGAGTACGCCGAACACCCCTACGTCACCGGCGAGTTCCGCGGGTTCGACGTCGACCTCGTGCCCTGCTACGACGTGGCGTCGGCGACCGAGATCCAGTCGGCGGTCGACCGCACGCCGTTTCACACGGAATACCTGCGCGAGCGGCTGGACGAGGCGAGCGCCGCCGACGTTCGCCTCGCCAAGCAGTTCCTGAAGGGGGTCGGCGCGTACGGGAGCGACCTCCGGACGCAGGGGTTCAGCGGCTACCTCGTCGAACTGCTCGTCCTGGCGTACGGCGGCTTCCGCCCGTTCGTCGAGGCCGCGGCCGACTGGCACCCGCCGGTCCGGCTCGACCCCGAGGACCACGGGACCGCGACGTTCGACGACCCGCTCGTCGTGATCGACCCGACCGACCCCGGGCGCAACGTCGCGGCGGTGCTCTCCCGGGCCAACGTCGCCCGCGTCCAGCACTACGCGCGGGAGTTGCTCGACGACCCGCGGGCCGACCTGTTCTTCCCGGACCCGCCGGAGCCGCTTTCGGCCGACGCGGTCCGCGGCCACGTCGAGCGCCGCGGGACGACGCCCGTCGCCGTGCGGTTCGACGCGCCCGACGTGGTCGAGGACCAGCTGTACCCCCAGCTCCGCAAGTCGCTGTCGGGCGTGACCGACGAACTCGACCGCCGCGGCTTCGACGTGCTCCGGGCGACGGCGTTCGCGGACGACGACGCCGTCCTGCTCGCCGAACTCGCCGTCGCCGAACTGCCGGCCGTCGAGCGCCACGAGGGGCCGCCGGTCCACGTCCGCGAGCACGCGGCCGGCTTCTACGGGAAGTACGACGGCGGCGACGCGTACGGGCCGTTCGTCGACGGCGACCGCTACGTCGTCGAGCGCGAGCGCGACCACCGGTCCGCGGCCGGCTTCCTCCGGAGCGACGCGCTGTTCGACGTGGCGCTCGGCGCGACCGTCGAGGAGGCGCTGCGGGCAGAGTACGACGTGCTCGTCGGCGGCGACGTGGCGGAACTCGCGGAGGCGTTCGGAAGAGAACTCGCCCGTTACTTCTCGCCGAGGCCGTGAGCGCGCCGGACGTCGTCGACGAGCCGTTCGACGTCGTCGTCGACCCCGTCGTCCGGTTCGACCGGCTTGCGGCCGTCGAACACCTCGTGGACCATCCTGACGCCCTCGGCCAGCACGTCCAGGCCGTAGCCGCCCTCCAGCACGAAGCCGAGCGCGGCGTCGGCGTCGGCGGCGATCCCCCGCACGCGGTCGGTGAGCACGCCGTACCCCTCGGTCGAGACGCGCATCCGCGAGATGGGGTCGTGGCGGTGGGCGTCGAACCCGGCGCTCACCAGCAGCAGGTCGGGGTCGAAGTCTGCGACCGCCGGCGCGACGGCGTCCTCGACGACGGCCTCGTACTCGGCGTCGCCGGCGCCGGCGGGCAGCGGCACGTTCAGCGTGTATCCGTCGCCGTCGCCCGTCCCGGTCTCGTCGACCTCGCCCGTGCCGGGGTAGATGCCGTCCTCGTGGAGCGAGGCGAAGAAGACGTCGTCGCGGTCGTAGAATATCTCCTGGGTGCCGTTGCCGTGGTGGACGTCCCAGTCGATGACGGCGACCCGCTCGGCCCGCTCGGAGAGCGCCGCCTGCGCGGCGACCGCGACGTTGTTGACGAAGCAAAAGCCCATCGCGTCGTCGGTCTCGGCGTGGTGGCCCGGCGGCCGGCCGATCGCGAACGGCGTCGACCGCCCGTTCGTCCCGTCGAGCGCTGTTTCGGCGGCCCAGCGAGCGAGGCCGGCGCTCTGGAGGGCGGCGTCCCACGTCCGCTCGACGGCGACGGTGTCGGGGTCCCAGTTGCCGCCGCCGTCGTCGCAGAACTCGTGGAACTCCGCGACGTACGCCGGGTCGTGGACCGCCTCGACGGCGGCCCGGTCGACGGGCGCGGCGTCGACGTACTCCACGCCGTGCTCCCGCTTTAGCCCTTCGCGGATCGCCCGGAGGCGGTCCGGCGTCTCGGGGTGGCGCGCGCCCGTGTCGTGGTCGAGGCAGACCTCGCTGTAGCCGAACTTCATCTAATCGAAGAGCTTGAAGTACGTCTCGATGTCCTCGGCCTTAACGGTTCGCCGGTCGGCGTGCCGCGCGAGCGTCGCCGCCGCCGCGGCCACGTTGTCGGCGTAGTCCTCGAGGATGTCCGCGAGCGCGACCCGCGCGTCCATCGACACGCGGTAGCTGTCGTCGATGTCCTGCCGCGCGATCCGATCGACGGGAGCGACCGGCAGCGTCAGGCTCTCCTTGTCGACGACCTGCCCGACGCCGAAGTCGGCGGCCATCAGCGTCTTCCGGCCGTCCTCGGTCGCCTGTTCGGCGGCGTCGACCGCCAGCGACGCACCGTGGGCCTGGATCCGGCGGGCCAACTCCTCGGCGGCGTCCGCGCTCACCCGCAGGTCGCCCGCGTTGCGGCGGATGACCGTATCGACCGGGGCGAACGGTAACTCAACGCTCATACCAAAACCCGGGCGGGTCGCACCCTTAACCTTTTTCGTAGCGGCGTTGCGTCCGTCTGCGTTCGTTTCGACCGATGGGCCGGGCTATACGGACTGTTGCAGTTCCGTCCCGGGAGTCGCCGACCGCCCCGGACGCCACCGGGAACCCAGTACGACGGGGGGCGTCTCAGAACACGTCGTCGGCGTCGATCCGGCCGTCCGACAGTTCGCCGCGGACGGTGACCTCCTGACCCAGTCGGACGTCGGCGTCGGTGTCGACGCTCACCGTCTCCTCGCCGTCGTCCAGCACGACGGGGTCGCCCGCCTGCACGACCGTGCCGGTGAACTCCGCGTCCTCGCCGTCGGCGACGACCGCCGCGGCCGCGCCGCCGTCCGATGATGCCGTCGCGTTGTCGCTGCCCGACGACGGTTCGCCGCCAGCGTTGGCGTCCCCGCTCGTTCCGCCGTCGCCGCCGAACGAGCCGAGGCCGGCGTTCTCGTCGTCGCCGCCGGCGTCGTTCCCCGCGCTCGGGGCGCCGTCGCCCTCGTCCAACACCGTCACGGTCGCCTGCCACCCGGCCGAGGCCTCGATGTCGTCCTGCCAGCCGTCCTGGATCTCCACGTCGGCGAGCGCGACCTCGTCGCCGGGGGCGATCTCCTTGTCGGCCTTCGGCCCCCACAGCGCCACGCGCACGTCGCCGGTGTCGTCCTGCACGCGGACGTTGCGGACCTGGCCCTCGCTGCCGTCGTCGCGGTCGAACGTCCGCTTGGGGTCGGCCGAGCGCACGACGCCGCTGATGTCGACGGTCTGGCCGATCTCCAGCGTCTCGATGGGCGTGCTCTCGGGGACGTACTCGACCTCCTCGTCTATCTCCTCGACCGCGCCGCGCTCGCCGACGTGCAGTTCGAGCGAGCCGTCGCGCTCGCGGACGTAGCCGTCGACGATTTCGACGGAGAGGCCGTCGGAGAGTTCCTCGGCGCGGTCGGCCATCCCGTCCCACATCGTCACGCGGACCTTCCCCGTCGGGTCGCCGACGACGAGGTTCGACACCTTCCCCTCGCTGCCGTCGTCGCGGTCGAACGTGCGCACCTCGTCGGTGTCGAGCACCTTCCCCGCGAGGTTTACGTTCGAGAGCCCGAGCGAGAGGTCCTCGACGCGGTAGGTGTCCTGGACCTGCACGTCGACCTCCGCGTCGACCTCGGGGTCGACGTCGCTGACGTTCACCTCGACGCCGTTGTACCCCTCCTTCGGGCGGCCCTTCACCGCGATCACGTCGCCGACCGACAGCTCCTCGGTCGCGCCCTCGGCCATCTCGTCCCAGAACGTGACGCGGACGGAGCCCGTCTCGTCGGCCAGGTCGACGTTGGCGACGCGGCCCTCCGGTTCGTCCTCGCCATCGCGCTCGAACGTCCGCAGTTCCCCCACGGCGGTCACCTTCGCGGTGAACTCCACGTCCTCCATCCCCGGCTCGACGTCGGCGACCCCGTTGACCTCGTTCTCGCCGAGTTCGTGGGCGATGAGCATCGCCGCGGTCTCCTCGTCGGCGAGCCCCCCCATCTGCTCGACCTTCTCCTCGACGGCCTCGCGGAACTCCTCGATGGAGACGTCGGCGTCGAGGTCCGCGTAGACGTCCTCTATCTCGCCCATGAATATACCGAGGGGCAGGGTTGGCCCGCGCTTAAGCGTTGTCCTTGCCGATCCCGCCCGCCGCCGTCGTCCGATCTCCCGCGATCGCGTGCCACCGTCACGCCGCCGGGTTGCCCCCCGATCGGATATAAATTCCCGCTACGCCGAGGCGGTTTCGACGGTCCGGGTGCGCCCCTGGCTGCGGTGTTTCACGGTCACCGTCGCCGGCGGGTCGTCGACCGCTATCGACGCCGCGTAGTCGACGACGCCCTCGCACTGCATGCACGCGTTGCCGTCGTCCGCCGGCTCGACGACCACGACGAGTTCGTCGTCCCGTCGCTCGACCGCCCCGAACGCGGCCGCGTGACACGGGTCGGCGACGATGACCGATCCCGTGATCCCGACCTCGCCCTCGCCGAAGCTGACGCTCGCCGCGTCCGCGTCGTCCCCGGACCGGCAGTCGGTCCGGGTCGTCTCGATCGACTCGCCGCTGCCGTCCGACTCTTCCCGCTTCGTCCCCTGCCGGGTCGTCGGGTCCTCGGTCCCGGCGGCGGTGTCGTTCCCGGCCCCGACCGCGGCGTCGGTTCCGGCCGTCGTCTCGGTCGCGTCCGTCTCGTTCCCGCCGTCCCCCTCGCCGCCGTCGCTCGACAGACAGCCGGCGGTCGCGCCGACGGCGAGCGCCCCGCACGTTCGGCGGAGCACGTCGCGTCGTTTCATATCTATCGGGAGAAGCCGTGCGTAAAAATCCCTTGTGGACGGACAAACGAGCGTTTGAGCCTCCCAGCCCCCGCGGCCGACCGCGACCTGTGGCAGCCACCACCAAGTCGCCCCCACATCGTAACCGCTTTACGTACTTCCCGAATACGTAGAGATGAGTCCGGA
The DNA here is from genome assembly GCF_004785955.1 of Halostella litorea. Lineage (NCBI taxonomy): Archaea > Methanobacteriati > Methanobacteriota > Halobacteria > Halobacteriales > Natronoarchaeaceae > Halostella > Halostella litorea. Next base: position 848,746 of record NZ_ML214300.1, read on the forward strand.
TAGGGTAGTGGACTATCCTCTTGGCTTGCGGAGCCAGGGACCGGCGTTCAAATCGCCGTCCGGACGTTTTCCGAAGCGCAACGACGACGAGCGACGGCGAGCGGTCCGCTCGGTCGGCGACGGTATCTACGAATCCCACATACGTCCAGCGTCGGTGCGGTCGACTTCGCCCGAGCGAAACCGGTTTCCTCCGCCGGGGCGAATCCGTTGGCATGCGCGACCACCTCCGGGCAGGGATCGCGGTGTACAACGCCGGCGGCTACCACGCCGCCCACGACGCCTGGGAGGACCGCTGGCTCGACCTGGAGCGTGGTACCGACGACGAGCGGTTCCTCCACGGCCTGATCCAGTTCACCGCCGCGGTCCACCACGCCCGCGAGCGCAACTGGGACGGCGTCGCCGGACTGGTCGAGAGCGCCGACGAGTACCTCGCGGGATTGCCCGACGAGTACCGCGGCGTCGACGTGGCCGCGGTCCGCCGGCACCTCGCGGCGCTGGGCGCGGACCCGGAGCGCGTCGAGCGCGAGCGACCGCCGCGGCTCGCCCACGAGGGGACCGCCGTCACGCTCGGCGACCTGGAGTTCGACGCCGGCGCGGTCGCGGCGGCGGTCCTCGCCGCGGAGTCCGAGCGCTTCGACGAGTCCGTCATCGACCGGGCGGCGCGCTACGGGCGCGAGGACATCGAGGCTGGGCGGTCGACGAGCGAGTTCGTCACGTTCGTGCTGGACTTCGCCCGCGACGCCGAGCACCGCGACATCGTCTACCAGCGTCTCGCGGACCACGTCGAGCGGCGGCGACACCGCGAGTCCGACGTCGCCGGGCTGTTCGACTAGTCCGACGCCGCGTCGGGCGGCGGGGACGCCGCCGGCAGGCGGACCGTGACGACGCTCCCCCGCGGGTCGTTGTCGGCGAAGGTCACCTCGCCGCCGCTCGACGTGACGGCCCAGTTAACCAGCCACAGCCCCAGCCCGCTCCCGTGTTCCAGTTGGGTGATCTCGTGTTCGCCGGTGAGCACCACGCGCTCGGCCGCCGGGATGCCCGGCCCGTCGTCGCTGACCGCGATGTGGATCCACGACCCGTCGCGCCGCGCGTCGACCCGGACCGACGGGACGTCGGTGTCGTTGTGCGCGACGGCGTTGTCGACGAGGTTCTCGACGGCCAGTTCGAGCCCGTCGCCCGCCGCGACGACGAGCCCGTCGGGCACCGCGGTCGTCACGTCGGCGGCGCTCCGGTACGGCTCGACCGCCCGGTCGACGAGGGGGCGGAGTTCGACGGGCCGGCGGCCGCCCCCGTCGACCGCCCGCTCGATGTCGCGTATCTTGGCCGTCAGCGACGCCACGTCGTCGGCGGTCCGCCGTATCGTCCGCGCGGCCCGTTCGACGAGTTGCGGCTCCGCGTCCGCGCCGAGCAGTTCCGCGTAGCCGTTGATCACGTTCACGTTGTTCCGCATGTTGTGCCTGAGCACCCGGTTCAGCACTTCGAGGCGGCGCTCGCGGGTCTTCCGCTCGGTGATGTCGGTGTATATCGCGAACCCCTCGTAGTTGCCCGTCGGGTCGTCCGGGGCGATCGGCACGGCGCGAAAGAGGAAATAGCGGATCCCGTCGGCGGTCTGTCGCCGCACCTCGCCCTGGATGCGCTCGTTCGATACGGCGCGGTCGTCGAGGCGCTTCGCGCTCTCGCGTTCGTCCGGGGGGACGATGAAGTCGTTGAGCGGCTCCCCCAGGAGCCGGTCGGCCTCGTAGCCGAACACCCGCTCGAACGCCTCGTTGACGTTCCGAACGACCGGCTCGCCGTCGACGAACTCGGTCCGGACGACGGGGTCGCCGACGTTCTCGAACAGCGCGGCGAGGCGGTCGCCGTCGCGTTCGTCGCTCGCCTGGGGCGGCCCGCCGGCCCGCCCGCCGGCGACGGCCCTGACCCGCTCCGCGAGCCGGTCCGCGGCCGTCGAGCGGTCGGCGCGTGTCGCGTCGGTCGCGGGTTCGCCGGCCCCGGTCGACGCGACCCGGATCACGGGGACGTCGGGGTAGGCGGCCCGGAGCGCCCCGTCCAGGTTCCGGTCGTCACCGTCGATGGTCGCCGGCTCGTAGACGATGCAGTCGTAGGACCCGGCGCGCTCGACCGCGTCCGGCGTGGCCGTGTCGACGTCGATCCCGTCGCGGTCGAGCGCGGCGGCGCGGTCGCTGTCCCCCTCGACGACGTACAGGACCGCGACCGGCTTCGTCATCGTACGACTGCCGCAACGCACCTCCGGTACATAAACGGGTCGGCGAGTCGCAAAACTGGCTGCGGGCCGCGTCAGTCGAACTCGGCGGAGTTGTCCCGGGGCTCGTACCCCAGCACGTCCCGGGCGTGCTCGATGGAGTAGTACTTGCGGTCGTTGTCGGAGATGCCGTACACGATCTCGTAGCCGTAGTCGGCCCGGATGGCGCGGTCGAACAGGTGGGCGCAGTCGCGGTAGGAGAGCCACATCGCCTGGCCGCGCTCGTAGTCGATTGGGGGGTGGTCCTCGGTCAGGTTGCCGATGCGGACACAGCAGACCGAGAGGTCGTGGTGGTCGTGGTAGTACCGGCCGAGCGTCTCGCCGGCCGCCTTCGAGACGCCGTAGAGGTTGCTCGGGCGGGGGAGTTCGGTCCCATCGAGCAACACGTCGCCCTGGGGCCGGTACATCTCGGGCGTGCGGTCGTCGGTCTCGTAGGCCCCGACGGCGTGGTTCGAGGAGGCGAAGACGACGCGGTCGACGCCGGCGTCGACGGCCGCCTCGTACACGATCTTGGTCCCGTCGATGTTGTTCGTCAGCACGCTGTCCCAGGGGGCCTCCGGCCGGGGGTCGCCCGCGAGGTGGATGACCACGCTGACGCCCTCCATCGCCTCCCGGACCGCCTCCTCGTCGGTCACGTCGGCGACGACGAACTCGCCGGGCGGGTCGCCGGTCGGCGGGTCCCGGTCGAGGAGCCGCCACTCGTACTCGTCGGCCAGTCCCCCCAAGATCGCCTGCCCGACACGGCCCGCCGCGCCCGTGAGCAAGACAGGGTCGTCCATTCGTCTGTTGCCAGAGCGTACCGGAATAAGTAACGTGCGATCCCGTCCGTGCGCCCGGGCGCTCCGCCGCCCGCCGGACCGCGACCCGAACGCACTTGCCCGCCGCCCCCCTCTCGCCGCCCATGGACCCCACGGACCGCGAGGCGGCCTGCTTCGAGGCCGGGATCAAGTTCGGGACGCTGTACCACCAGTTCGCCGGCACGCCCGTCAGCCCCGACAGCGCCGCCAGCCTGGAGCGCGCGATGGCGGAGGCGATCGAGAACCAGCCGTTCTGCGAGTCCGTCACGGTCGACGTGCTGGAGGACGTCCTCGCGGACGAACTCGCCGAGCAGTCGGCCGACTACGCCGAACTCACGGGCCGGTTCGTGGAGGTCGAGATGCGGATCGAGTACGAGGGGACGACCGTCCGGACGCGCATGGCGATGGACGGCGACTACCCGCTGATGGAAGTCGTCGACGTGGCGGACTGACCCGGCTCGACGGCCGTCACGGACGCTCCCTCGCCGAGTTTCACTTCCGCTTTCGGGCAACCTTTTAAAGCCGCCCGCGTGAAACGTCACCACATGAGTCAGTCCACCCTGGACGACGACGAGCTGTTCGGCGAGGCGGCCTCGGAGATGCGGTCGGACGTGGAGGAGTCGCTCGCCGCCGCGCGGGCGGAACTCCCCGAGAGCGACGCCGTCTGGGAGACCGACGCCGACAACGTGCTCGGCGTGCTCAACGGCCTGCGGTCCGCGCTCGACGTCGGCGAGGCCGAGGACCACCTCCGCGACGCCAAGAAGTGGTTCACGATGGGCCAGCGCGCCGACGCGTTCGACGACGCCGACGACCTGGAGGCGGCCATCGCGGACCTGGAGGAACTGATCGCCGACGTCGAGGACGCCGCCGAGCAGGTGGGCGACCTCACCGCGACGGTGCCCGAGATCCGGAGCGCGCTCGACGACGCCGCGGCCGACGAGGGAGACGAGGAGGACGAGGAGTAACTAGCGGTCCGGCGGCCGGTTCACGTCCCGCGCCTCGACCGCCGAGAGCAGGTCGGCCAGCGATTCGGCCGCCAGTTCCAGCAGTTCCTCGCCGCGCTCGGCGTCGCCCTCAGCGGGGTCGCCGACGACGCCGTTCTCGGTGAACTCCGCGGAGTCGTGGGCGAGGTTGGTCCCGCTCACCCACTCCCCCCAGCCGTCGCTGGCCCCCTCGCGCGCCTCGTCGATGCGGTCCTCGCGGACCAGTTCCGGGCGGAGGTGCCGGACGAGCGCCGTCTCCAGCGGCCCGCCGTGGCCCATGTCGGCCCCGTGGTCGCCGACCGCGTCGAACCAGGTGAAGGGGACGGCGTAGGCGTCGTCCTCGCGCGTGATCCGGCCGGCGACCTCCCGGAGCGCGCCGACGTTGCCGCCGTGGCCGTTGACCAGCACGACCCGGTCCCAGCCGTGGTGGGTGAGGCTGGCGACGGTCTCCCGGACGTAGTCGCGGAACGTGTCCTCGCTCACCCACAGCGTGCCCGGGAACTGGCGGTGCTCCGCGGCGACGCCGACGGAAACCGGCGGCGCGACGACCACCTCGCCGTCGTAGGCGTCGACGCCGGCCGCCGCGACCGCCTCGGCGGTTATCGCGTCGGTCCCCAGCGGCGCGTGCGGGCCGTGTTGCTCGGTGCTGCCGACGGGCACCACGGCGAGGTCCGTCCCGGCGGCCGCGGCGTCCGTCCACGTCGCGTCGGTCAGGTGCACGCCCGGAGACTGCACCTCGGCGGGCTTATAGGTGGGGCAAACGGTTTTCCCGCCGCTCGATGTCCCTTCGTCTGGGGGGACTACAGCATGACAGACGACGACAGAGAGATGGGCGTCGACTTCGGCGACCTGGAGGAGAAACTGGGGAACCACGACTACCCCGCGGACACCGAGGAACTGCTCGACGCGTACGGCGACGAGACGCTCACCTTCTCGGAGGGCGAGGCGACGTTCCGCGAACTGGTCGAGCCGATGGGCGACCAGGAGTTCGAGAGCGAGGACGACGTCCGGCAGGCGGTTTTCACGATGGTCGGGGACGAGGCCATCGGGCGCAAGAACTACAGCGACCGGACCCCGCCCGCGCCGGGCGAGGACCGGCAGGAGGAGGGCGCGCCCGGCGAGGACATCTCGGAGGACCAGGAGTCCTTTTGACCGCGGGCCGGGCCGCGCCGTAACCGACGGTTACCGCCGTCGTAAGCCGTCGTTACCGCGGGTAGCGGGTGGTTTATGAAGCATCACGTCCTGAATAGAACTGAACAGTGACGGTGGCTTATCCGGTCGCTGCGGGAAGCCAGGGGCACACGCACATGGCACGCGAGAGTCCAAGACGGCTCCCGGACTGTACCGACCGGCAGACCGACCGCGACGCCGGACCCGGCGACTGCCCCGTCGGGTCCACCGGCCGCCGCGCCGCCCCCGGAGGTGGTCGCCGTGGCCGACGGTAGCGCCGCGGAGGACGGGAACGTCGCCGACGCCGTACGGGCAGTCGAGTCGCTCGACGGCGCGCCGATCGTCGTCTCGAACCGCGAGCCCTACAGCCACGGCTACGACGACGACGACGGCGGGATAACCGTCGACCGCCCCGCCGGCGGCCTGACCGCCGCTCTGGACCCCGTGATGCAGACGGTCGAGGGGTCGTGGGTGGCGTGGGGCGACGGCGAGGCCGACCGCGAGGCGAGCGACGACGGCGTCGTCAGCGTGCCGCCCGACGACCCGTCGTACGACCTCCACCGGGTGTGGCTGACCGACGAGCAACTCGACGGCTACTACCGCGGGATCAGCAACCGGACGCTGTGGCCGCTCTGTCACTCCGACACCGCCCGCGTTCACTTCTCGACCGACGACTGGGAGCGGTACCGGACGGTCAACTGCGAGTTCGCGTCGGCGGTGACGGCCGCCGCCGACGGCACCGCCCCGGTGGTCTGGTTCCAGGACTACCACCTCGCGCTCGCCCCGCGGGTCCTCCGGGAGCGCCTGCTCCCGGACGCGTTCGCGATGCACTTCTGGCACCTGCCGTGGCCCTCGTGGGACGTGTTCCGCGTCTGCCCACGGGCGGTGGCGGTGCTGGACGGCCTGCTCGCCAACGACCTGCTTGGGTTCCACACGCCCGACTACTGCCGCCAGTTCCTCGACTGCGCGGAGCGGGCGCTGGACGCGGCGGTCGACCGGGAGAACGGCATCGTCCGCTACCGCGGCGGGTCGACGACGGTCCGGCCGTTCCGGCTGGGGATCGACGCCGACGCGATACGGGACCGCGCCGAAACGCCGGCGGCCGCCGACTTCTGGGACGAGTTCCGGGCCGACCACGGCATCGGGGAGCACACGCAGGTCGCGCTCGGCGTCGACCGGCTGGACTACACCAAGGGGATCGAACGCCGGTTCGACGCCTTAGAGCGGCTCTGGGAGCGCTCGCCGGAGTGGCGCGGCCGCCTGACGTTCGTCCAGAAGGGGGCGAAAAGCCGGAGCTCGATCCCGGCGTACAGCCGGCTGCAGGGCCGCATCACGGAGCGTATCGAGGCGATCAACGAGCGCTTCGGCACCGAGGACTGGCAGCCGGTCGTCTTCACGACCGCGATGCTCTCCGAGGACGACCTCGCGGGGCTGTACCGCGGCGCGGACCTGATGCTCATCACGCCGGTGCGGGACGGGATGAACCTCGTCGCCAAGGAGTACGTCGCGTCGCAGGTCGACGACCCCGGCGTGCTCGTCCTGAGCGAGTTCGCCGGCGCGGCCGAGGAGCTGGACGAGGGCGCGATGATCGTCAACCCCTACGACGTCGACGCGGTCGCCGACGCCGTCGCCCGCGGCCTCCGGCTGCCGGACGCGGAGCGGGCACACCGCGCGGCGACGCTCGACGAGCGCGTCCACGAGAACGACGTGTTCGCCTGGATCACGCGCCAGTTCCGGACGGCCCGCGCCGTACAGCAGGGCAAACGGTACACGGCCACCCGCGGCCGCCAGTCGCAGTGACGGGGAGCGATCACGCCGACGACGACCGCGAGGACGCGGCGGGGGAGCCGCCGCGGAGCGACCCCGCCGACGTGGCCGCCGAGATAGCCGACCGCGCTGCCGAGCGCGGCGGCCTCGCGCTGTTCTCGGACTTCGACGGCACCCTCGCGCCCATCGTCGAGCGGCCCGACGAGGCCGCGATGGCCGACGGGATGGCCGACCTGCTCCAGACGTTCCGGGACGCGCCCGCGGTCACGACCGCCGTCGTCAGCGGCCGGGCGCTGGCCGACCTGCGCGAGCGCGTCGGCGTCGACGGCCTCGCGTACGCCGGCAACCACGGCCTCGAACTGGACGCCGACGGCGAGACGACCGTCCACCCCGCCGCGGCGGACGCCCGCGACGCGCTGAGCGAGGTGTGCCGGCGGCTCCGCCGGGAAATCGACGCGCAGGGCGTCGTCGTCGAGGACAAGGGGGCGACGGCGACGGTCCACTACCGGATGGCCGACGAGGGCGCGGTGCCGCGGGTCCGCGAGCGCGTGCGGGCCGCGGCCGAGGACGCGTCGCTGGAGCTCACGAGCGGGAAGGCGGTGCTGGAGCTCCGCCCGCGGACGGACTGGGACAAGGGCCGGGCCGTCGAGTGGCTGCTCGACCGCCGCGTGCCCGACGGCGAGCGGCCGACCGCCGTCTACGTCGGCGACGACACGACCGACGAGGCCGCGTTCCGGGCGCTCCCGGAGGGCGGCGTCGGCGTGAAGGTCGGCGACGGCGAGACTGCCGCCGACTACCGGGTCGCGGACGTGCCGGCAGTCCGGACGCTGCTGGCGGACGTCGCGGCGTCGGTAGGTGGAGACGGCGCGCCGGAGTAGCGGGTCCCGCCGACGCCGGGGGCGGACGGCCGCGTCGCGGCTCAGTCGTCGACGTCGATCGCGTCGGTCCGGGCCTGCCGCTCGGCGGCGCGCTCGATGAACTCCTCGGGCAGTTCGTCTATCTCGCCGGCCTGCACGCCCCAGAGGTGGGCGTACAGCCCGTCGTTGTCGAGCAGGTCCCCGTGGCTCCCGCGCTCGACTATCTCCCCGTCCTCCAGCACGACGATCTTGTCGGCGTCCTTGATAGTCGAGAGCCGGTGGGCGATCGCGAACGTCGTGCGGTCGGCGGTGAGTTCGTCCAGGCTCCGCTGGATCAGCATCTCCGTCTCCGTGTCCACGTCGCTGGTCGCCTCGTCGAGGATGAGGATCTCTGGGTCCTTGAGGATCGCCCGCGCGATGGAGATGCGCTGGCGCTGGCCGCCCGACAGCTTCACGCCGCGCTCGCCGATCTCCGTGTCGTAGCCGTCCGGCAGGTTCTCGATGAAGTCGTGGGCCTCGGCCATCTTCGCGGCCTCGACTATCTCCTCCTCGGTGGCGTCGAACGTGCCGTACGTGATGTTCTCCTCGACGGTGCCGTAGAACAGGAACGTCTCCTGGCTGACGTAGCCGATCGACTTCCGGAGGCTGGGGATCGTCACGTCCCGCAGGTCCGTCCCGTCGATCCGGATCGCGCCGTCGTCGACGTCGTACATCCGCAGGAGCAGCTTCAGGACCGTCGACTTGCCGGCCCCGGTCGGGCCGACCAGCGCGAGCGTGTCGCCGCCCTCCACCTCGAAGGAGACGTCCTCGACGATGGTCTCGCCCTCGTCGTAGCCGAAGGTCACGTCGTCGTACACCACCTCGCCCTCGTCGACGACGAGCGCCTCGGCGGCGGGGTCCTCCTCGATCCGGCTCGGCTCGTCCATCAGGCCGAAGATGCGCTCGCTGGAGGCGCGGGCGCGCTGGTACATGTTGATGATCTGCCCGAACTGCGCCATCGGCCAGATGAACCGCTGGGTGAGCAGGATGAACGTGACGAACTCGCCCGCGCTGAGCGTCCCGGTGAGCGGCCCCGGGCCGCCGGCGTCGGCGGGCATCAGCACCCACAGTCCGCCGGCGAGGAACGTGGCGACGAAGGAGAAGCCGGCCAGCAGGCGCAGGCCGGGGAAGAACTTGATCCGCGTCGAGATGGCGTCCCAGTTGGCGTCGAAGTAGTCCTGCGAGACGTCCTCGACGCGGTCGGACTCGTACCCCTCGGTGTTGCTCGTCTTGATCACCTGGATGCCGCCGAGGTTGTTCTCCAGCCGGGAGTTGACCGTGCCGACGCTCGAACGCACGTCGGCGTACTTCGGCTGGATGGTCTGGATGAACTTCCAGGTGAACAGCGCGATGGCGGGCACCGCGACCAGCGCGACGAAGGCGAGCTGCCAGTTGTAGTAAAACAGGATGGCGGCGATGCCGAGCACCATCACCGACAGCCGGAACATGGAGTTCATCCCGTCGTTTAAGAACCGCTCCAGGCGGTTCACGTCGTTCGAGAGGATCGACATCATCTCGCCGGTCTGCTTGTCGGCGAAGAAGTCCATGTTCAGCCGCTGCATCTTGTCGTACGTGTCGGTCCGCACGGAGTGCTGGATGTTCTGTGCGAAGGAGTTCCAGCCCCAGTTGCGGATCCAGTGGAATCCCGCGCCGAACGTGAACGCCGCGCCGATCAGCCCGACCGTGACCCAGAGCTGTCCCTGGGGGTCGGCCGGGAGCCACGCGTCCGGCACCAGCCACAGCGCCGTGAACGGCTTGTCGTCGCGGAAGATCGCGTCGAGCGCGAACCCGAGCAACACCGGCGGCAGGAGGTCGAGCAGCCGCGCGAACACGCTGGCGAGGAGCCCGACGAGAAACTGGAAGGCGTTCTCGCGCCCGTACTCCCCGAACAGCCGCCGCATCGGGTTCTCAGCGCTCTCGCGCTGTTCCTCGAAGGGGTCGTCGTCCTCGGCGTGAATACCCATCGCCCGTTATCGGGGCCACCGCGGTAAAAAATCGTTGTTTCGGTTCGAAACACTACAGCGTCCGGCCCTCGGCCTCGGGGTCGATACCGGCCGCGTCGAGGTCTTGCCGGATGCGCTCCCGCAGGGGGCCGGGAACGGTCTCGCGGCCGACCGGCACCGCGGTCTCGCCGTCGCCTTTCACCTTCCAGTAGAGGACGCAGTCGGTCGGGGCGTAGTACTCCACGCTGTAGCGGTCGCCGGCCCCCTCGTAGTGGACCCGCGCCGCGAAGTCCTCGTCGCGCCAGCCGTCGCGCTCGGCCAGCGCACGCACCTGTTCGCTCATGGCCGCCACTCCGGCCCCCACGCCGGTAGCCGTTACGGGTGCAAGGCGGCCGTCGCGTTCTCGACGGTCACCGTCGCGTTCTCGCTGGCCGACGCCGTCCCGTTCCCGTACTCGATCGCGATGGTGTCCCCGGCCTCGATGCCCTGTGCGTCGGTGTACCCCTTCGGCACCTCCAGCACCCACTTCGCGCGGCCGCTGTACCGCTGGCTCTCGCCGTCCTCGTTCGGCCCCGGCGCGGGGGCCTCGTGGATCGTCGTGATCGTCCGGTTCTCCGCGACGAACACGATGTCGATGCCGAAGTCCATGTCGCGCATCACGTACGTCCGGTCGTCCTCCCCGCCGTGGACGAACAGCATCCCCGACCCGTTCGCCAGCGACTCGTGGTTGCTCAGTCCGGTGTACCGCTCGTCGCCGGTGTCGGCGACCTCGGCGTCGACGACGGCCAACTCGTCGCCGTCCCCGTCGGTGACCGTCACCGTCGCCCGGTCGCGGTCCTCGGCGAAGGGGTTCGCCAGCAGCCCGGTCTGGACCGCGGCCCCGCCGAGCAGGGCGACGACGAGCACGACGCCGGCGACGTTCAGCACCTTCCAGCGCTCCATACCCGCTACTCAATCTCGTCGGCAAAATGGGTTCCGCCGCGGAGAGAAAGCGTTATTCCTCGGGAGGGACTTGCCGCAAGTGCGGGTTCGTGGTCTAGCTGGTCATGACGCGGCCTTTACAAGGCCGAGATCGGCGGTTCGAAACCGCCCGAACCCATTCTGCGAGGAACGGACGTGACGAGCGGATGGACCGCGGTTTCGAACCCTGCGAGTCGCGCGGAGCGAACGGAGTGAGTGAGCACGTCTCGCTCCGGTTCGAAACCGCCCGAACCCACTTCTGCAGCCAACGTTTGGAACCGGTGAATTCGTGAATCAGTCCTCCGGCAACTCGGCCCCGCAGTCCTGACACTCGCCGTCGAGGATGGTCACCTGCGCGTCGCACTCGGGACAGAAGTCGCGGTAGCAGGCGGGGTCGCCCATGGGTTCGTCTCGCACGGCCACCGCCAAAACGCCTGCGCCGACCCCCGCTGTTTTGCGCCGGGCCGTCGAACCCCGCCCCATGAGCGTCGAGGTTCGGCCGGCAACGCCGGCGGACGTACCAGGGATCCGCCGCGTGGCACACGCGGGCTGGGAGGCGGCGTACGAGGGCGTGCTGTCCGCGTCGACCCGCGAGCGGTGCCTCGCGGAGTGGTACGCCCCCTCGGTCGTGGAGCGGGCGGTGACCGACCCCGGCGTGAGCTACTTCGTCGCCGACGACGACGACGGCGTGGTGGGGTACGCCAGCGGCGACGCCGACGGCGGCGAGAACCTGGGTCGCCTGTCGAGTATCTACGTCCTCCCCGACCGCTGGGGCGAGGGCGTGGGGACCCGGCTGCTCGACGCCGTCGAGACGGCGCTGGCCGAGCGCGGGGTCGACGCGGTGCGCGTGCTCGTCCTCGCCGAGAACGACGTGGGGATCCGGTTCTACCGGGCGCGGGGCTACGACTGCGTCGACTCCAGAACCGCCGAACTCGGCGGCGAGACGTGCACCGAGCGGGTGTTCCGCGGCTCCGTCTGAACGGCGGCCGTCCGCCCGCCGTGTTTCGAAATCCTTTTTGCCTGCATCGACCGAGGATGGAGTGCGCGCCGCCTTAGCTCAGACTGGGAGAGCACTCGACTGAAGATCGAGCTGTCCCCGGTTCAAATCCGGGAGGCGGCACTTCTGTGATTCTAACCGGCGAGCGTAGCGAGCCGCGTTCGAATCCAGAATGCGATCCGAGCGGATTCTGAACCCTGGAAGTCGCGCGCAACGAGCGAAGCGAGTGAGCACGTCTTCCTCCGGTTCAAATCCGGGAGGCGCCATTTTCCTGCGACTGAAGGGAGCAGTGGAAATGCTCCCGACCGTGATTTGACCGTTGGGGGCCGCAGCCGAGCGAAGCGAGGACCGTCTCCCAGAAGTTCATCCGGGAGGCGGCATCCGCTTTCTACGCGATCTCTGTTTGGGAGCAGTACGTCCCCGACTGAAAGCGAGTCCGTTTCGCCCAGCCGGCACTCACGCCATCTCGACGTCGGTCACTTCGAACCGGGCGCCCCCGTCGTCGCCCTCGGTCGCGGTGATCTCCCAGCCGTGTGCGACGGCGATCTGGCGGGCGCTCGCCAGGCCGAAGCCGGTTCCGTCGTCGCTTAGCTTCGTCGAGTATCCCAGTTCGAATATCTCCTCGCGGATGTCCTCGGGGACGCCGGGGCCGTCGTCTTCGAGGTAGAAGCCGTCGGACAGCACGCCGACCGTCACCGTGCCCTCGCCGTGGTCCAGCGCGTTCTTGAGCAGGTTCTCCAGCAGTCGGGCGAACGCGTTTTCGTCGGCTCGGATCCGCGCCGTCTCGCGCACCCGGAGGCTCACCCCGTCGGTCGGGAGCGCCTCCCAGACGTCCCGGACGGACGCCTCGACGTCGAGCGCCGTCACGTCGTCGACGAGTTCGCCCTCGCGCATCACGGTCGATAGGTCGTCGATGAGCATCTCCAACCGCCCCAGCGCCGCCTCGGCCTTGTCGAGGTGCTCCGTCTCGCCGGTCTCCCTCGCCAGATCTATTCGCCCCGTGACCGTCTGGAGCGGCGTTCGCAGGTCGTGTGAGAGGATGCTTCCGAACCGTTCGAACTGGTCCAGCTGGCGCTGGAGCTGGCGTTCCCGACGCTTGCGCTTCGTGATGTCGCGTCCGATGCCGACCGCGCCGACGACGTCCCCGTCCTCGTCGGTGATCCGGCGCTTGCGAAACTCGTAGGGGATCGTCCGGCCGTCCTTCGTCAGGACGTCCACTTCCAGCTCGGCGCTGCCGGTCGCGATGGCGTCCTCGATGTCCGACTGGACCCGCGCCCGCTGGTCCTCGGGGAAGAGTTCCACCAGGTCCATCGAGCGTAGCTCCGCCTCCGTGTAGCCGGTCACCTCTATGGCGCGCTGCGTGACGCGGGAGATGCTCCCGTCCGGGTCGAGCACGTAGAACACGTCGTCGAGCACGTCGAGCGCCTGGTCGATGAACTGACGGTCCCCGTCCGGTTCGTCCCGGGTGTCGAGCCGGTCGGTGACGTCCTGCGTGACCTTCACGTATCCCCGGTGCCGGCCGTTCCCGTCGAAGACGGCGGTGATGGTCACGTCGGCCCAGAACCGCGAGCCGCCCTCGCGGACGCGCCAGCCCTCGTCCGTGACCCACCCGTCTTCGAGTGCCTGCTCCAGCAACTCGTCGGGGGACCCCGCGTCGGCCTGCTTCTCGGTGTGGAACGTCGAGACGTGTTCGCCGAGGATTTCCTCGGGCGCGTAGCCCTTGATCCGCTCGGCACCCCGGTTCCAGCTCGTCACGTAGCCGTCCGCATCGAGCGCGAAGATGGCGTACTCCTCGACGGCGTCGACGAACAACTCGAAGCGCCTGCGTTCCTCCTCGAGAATGCGCTGGGTCTCCTTCTCGTCGGTGACGTCCCGCACCAGACAGATGATCGAACCGCTCTCGGCGTAGGCGAGCGCGTGGTCGACGACGAGGCGCTCCCCGTCTTTCGTGCGGTGGGTGTGTTCCCCCTCCCACTGCCCCTCCTCGGAGACGGCGGGGAGGATCTCCTCGTAGACCTGCGTCACGTGGTCCTCGGGATAGATCGTCTCCCAGTGCTCGCCGATCAACTCGCTCCGGTCGTAGCCGTAGGTGTCGGCGTACGCCTGGTTGACGTAGAGGAACGTTCCCTCCTCGTCGAGCAGACTGATGCCCTCGCGGGCGGTTTCCAGCGCCTGAAACCCGCGGTCTATCTCCCGTTCGGCCTGGTACTGTCGGACGGCGTTGGAGATCCGGTTTTCGAGGACCGTGTACTGGTCGGTTCCGCCCCCCTTCTGGAGGTAGTCGGTGACGCCCGCGGAGATGGCGTCGCTCGCGATCTCCTCGCTCCCCTTTCCCGTAAAGAGGATGAACGGGACCTGCGGATACTCCTCGCGTACGGCGCTCAGGAACTCGAGCCCGTCCGTCCGCGGCATGTCGTAATCGCTGACGATGCAGTCGATATCGACGTCGGCGAGACGGTCCAGTCCGGCGTCGGCGCTCGTCTCGGTGATGACCTCCAGTGAGCTGTTTTCGCGTTCGAGGTACACCGAAACCAGGTCGGCGAAGTCCGGGTCGTCGTCGACGTGTAAGACCGTGATCGGGTCCGTCCCGTTGAGATGGAGAAGGGCCTCGTTTACGGGCGATGGGTCTTGGGTGCTCACGGACTAGCGTTACGATTCAACTATCAAGATAGTGGTGCCGGCAGTCACAGCAGGCGGGAATCACCATCGCGTGTCGACCGGTGCATCGCTGTCCGGCCAGCGTTGCGTTGGCGGTGCGTGCAACCGGGGGATTAACACGCACTCCGCCAAACAACGGACATATCACGAGTAATGGGTAGTAAAAATAATATTTCTGAGGTGTGGGCGGACGTCGTCGACGCGCTCCCGGGAGCCGTCGGGATCCAGGCCGACGGCAGGTTCGTTTCGGTCTCCGCGGAACTGGCCTCGCTGCTCGGCAGCGAGGCCGACACGCTGGTCGGGGAGCCGTGGCGGGCCGCGTTCGACGACGAGGGGGGCGAACGCCTGGCGGCGGCGGTCGAACAGGCCCACGCGGCGGGACGGTGGGAGGGCCGGGTTCGGGCCGGCGGCGGCGCTCGACTCGAACTCACGTTGACGGTGACCGACGGCGGCACGCTCGTCTGGAGCGCGACCGAAGCGGAGGACGACCCGCCGGGGGGAGCCGCCTCCGAGACAGGGTTCGCGACGGACCCCCACCTCGCCGGGGAACTCCTCGACGGGATGCACGCCGTGGCGTTCACGCTCGACGGGCAGGGGCGACTGGACCGATGGAACGGGGCACTACCGGACCGAACCGGCTACGACCACGCGGATCTCGACGGGATGGCTGTCGAGCGGCTGGTGGCGAGCGACCACCACGCCCGGCTCGGGCGGCTACACGCCGAGGGCCGGGGAGTCGAACTCGACCTGCGTACCGCGGACGGAAAGCGACTCGCACACGAGGTCCGGGAAACGACGGTCAGCCCGGAGGACGGCGGGGCCGTTCGCTGCCTCGTCTGCTACGACATCGCCGACCGTAGCGAGGACATCAAGCGGTACGAGACGATCTTAGAGACGGTCGTCGACGGCGTGTACACGCTCGACGAGAACCTCGAGTTCACCTACGTCAACGAGGAGATGTCGAACATCTTCGAACGGCCGGCGTCGGAGTTACTCGGGACCGACCCGCGGACGCTGTTCGCCGACGAGAGCCAGATGGCGATGGCCGCGGACATGCGCGAGCGGGTCGTCGAGGGGGACCTGACGACGGGGACCGTCGAGGCACGCACCGAGACGGCAAGCGGCGAGACGGTCGAACTCGAATCGAACTACCGGTTGCGACACGACCCCGAGGACGGCGAGTTTCCCGGGAGCGTGGGGATCATCAGGGACGTCACGGAGCGCAACCAACGCGAGCGAACGCTCGAACGGCAGCGCAACGAACTCGAAACGCTGGACCGTATCACGCACCTCCTGCTGGAAACCACGCGGGAGTCGCTCAAAACCGCCAGCCGGGACAGCGTCGAGCGGGCGGTCTGTGAACGGCTCGTCGCATCCGACCTCTATCAATTCGCCTGGATCGGCGACCGCGAGTTCGACGGCGACCGCATCGTGCCCCGGGCGAGCGCCGGCGACGACAGGGGCTACCTCGACGCGATAGCCGACGCCGACGGGGTCGACCAGTGGCCGGAGAACCGGGCACTCCGGAGCCGGTCGATCGCGGTCGCCACCTCCGCCGACGGGTCCGACGGGGGCTGGCCCGAGGCGGCGAGTGACCGGGGGTTCGAGGCGACCATCGCGGTCCCGCTTCGGGACGGGGACGCGGTGTACGGAGTGCTCGTGGTCTACGCCACGCACGAGGGGGCGTTCGGTGACCGCGCCCGGGCCGGGTTCGACGTCCTCGGGCGTGCCGTCGGGTCGGTGATCTACGCCGCGAACAACCGCGAGTTACTGTTCGCCGACGCCGTGGTCGAACTCGGGTTTCGGGTCCCCGTCGCGGACTCCATGTTGGCCCGGATAGCGACCGAGTTCGACTGTTCGATCGCGCTCGACGGGTACGTCTCGGCCGGGCCCCAGTGGGTCCTGTATCTCTCCGTCGACGGGGCAGAAGTCGACGGCGTCGTGGACGAACTGAACGGGGAGACGGGGGTCGAACGCGCTCGGGTCGTCCCGGTGGACGGGGAGGGCGGCCGGGTCGAACTCGTCATGTCGACGTCGCCGCTTCTCGACACGATCACCAGCGTCGGGGCGACCGTCCGCGATGCGTCCGGGGACGCCACCGGCGTCCGCCTGACGGTCGAGGCCCCCGCCGACAGCGACGTCCGTGACATCGTCGACCACGTCCGGGCGGAGTACGACGGGGCCGACCTCGTTTCGACCCGCGAGTACGACCGGGACGTGACGACGGTCGGCCGCCCGGACGGGGTTCTCGACGAACTGACCGAGAGACAGCGCGAAGCCGTGCAGGCGGCCTATCGGGCGGGTTACTTCGACTGGCCGCGTGCGAGCACGGCCGAGGCGGTCGCCGCGTCGCTGAACATCGCCCCGCCGACGCTCCACGGCCACCTGCGGAAGGCCCAGCGAGCCATCCTCTCGACGCTCATCGAGCAGTGACGCTATACAGATAGTGTCCGGAGCTTTGTATCACCGTTTCCACACGTCGGTGTGGACTACCACAGCATTGCCGGGACACCCCGAACAGGAGCGTCTCGAACACGGCCGGGTGCCGCGACGTGGAGCGACTCATGAGCCGGCATGCCCGCCGGCGACGGTTCCTCCGGGGACTGGGAGCGGTCGCGGTCTCACTCGGCGTCGCCGGCTGTAGCGGCGGCGGTGACGGCGGCGACGCCGATTCGGATACCGACGCGAGCGAGGGCGACGGGACGACCGGCTCGACGGCGACGGAAGGGGCGGCGTCTACCACCGCGTCGGAGCCGGAGGGGACGGGGACGGAAACGGAGGGTCCCGACCGGACGGGGACGGAAGCCGAGAACTCGGAGGGGACGCCGGACGACGTCCGACTCCCGGCGTACACGTTCTCCGAGGGCGAGTCGTACACGTACGACACGACCTTCGGCGACGCGGAGAGCGAGGAGACGTGGGTCGTCGCTTCGGTCGCCGGCGACGACGTCACGGTCGACCGGACGACCGTCGCCAACGGGGAGACACACACCCAGTCGATTTCGGGCACGCAGAGCGGCATCGTCGACGAAGTCGAGCGCGCACGCGACGTCAGTTACTTCCCGCTGCTCCGGTCGGCGCTCGTCTACGGGCAGCAAGGCGAGTTGCGCGCCGGGAACGCGTTTACCGTCCGGAGCACCGGCGAAAACGAGGACTGGGAAACCGCGACCGTCGACGTCGCCGGCGAGACCACGGTAAGCGGCGTCACGTGCACCGAGTTCACAGTGACCCCCGACTCGGTCGACCAGGTGCAGACCGTCCGTCTCGCCGATGGCTACCCGTTCGCGGTGTCGCTGCTGTTCGAACAGGGCGGCGAGGCGCTCCTCGAGATGACGCTCACCGACCACGAGCGGCCACGATGACGGGCGATGGTATCTCGTTTACCCTTCGGGGGACGAAGGCGAGGGTGCTGAAACTGGTCGTCGGGACCCCGTTCCTGCTCGTCGGCGCGGCGCTCGTCGCTGCCGGCCTGACCGCCGCGGGGGTCGGCCGGGTCGTCCTGCTCGCGGTCGGCGGCATCCTCGGGTTCGTCGGCTGTGCGTCCTGCTACGGGGCGGTTCGGAGCGACGAACTCACGGTGACGCTCGGCGGCGGATCCGGACACCAGGACGGGAGCAGGTAGGGTCCGGTGGCCGCGGGACCGCTCGGACGCCGCGTCCGCCGGGATGCGTACCTCCCATCCGGCAGTCGGGGCGGCTCCGACCCCAGGTGTCGCCGGTGTGCCCGCCTCAAAACTCGACGTCGTGGGCGAAGACGGTCGTGTGACAGGAGTAGACCCCCTGGCCGTTGGCCGCGACGGACAGCGGTTCCGCCTGCGACGTCCCGCCCTGTGCGAGCACCTCGCCCGAGTCGGGGGCGAGCCCGCGGAAGTGGTCCGCGTGCCGGAGGACGACCGCGTCGCCGGTCGACACCAGGCTGGTGACGCCGTCGAGGTTCTCCTCGGTCGTCCACGCCACCTCCCCGGCGGCGGGGTCGACAGCGTGGATAACCTCGTTGCCGGTCATGTGAAACGCCAGTCCGCCGGCGGAGACGATCCCATGGGAACTCAGTTCCGTCTCGACCGGGACGTCGGTTCGGTCGCCGGTCTCGACGTCGAGCAGGGTGTAGGCGTCCCCGTTGGGGGCGACCAGCGTCCCGTCGACGACGGTCGTGTCGAACAGTTCCAGGTCGGGGATCGTCCAGCGCCGTTCGCTGCCGACGTCGACGCTCAGGTCGTGGCCGACCACCCCGGCGTTGTCGCTGGCCTCCCAGCGGCCGACGACGACGCGGTCGCCCTCCCCGTCAACCCACTTGACCCCCGGCACCTCGGTGAGGCTCCCGTAGAGCCCCCCGTCGGGCGTCATGACGTACAGGCCGTCGTTGAAGTTCTGATACTCGTGGGGCACGACGACGTACTCCGTCAGCGCAAGCATCGGGAGCCGGTCCGACGCCCCCTGCCGCTGGCCGGCCTTCTCGCCGTTCGCCTGGTCGACGGCGTACACCGTTCCCGGCCCCTGCCGCGCCGTGTGGTGGAGGAAGACGTGGGTGTCGCTGACCGCCAGCGCGTCGATGTCACCGCCGTCGGAGAACTCCCAGTTGAGCGTTCCGTCGGCCGTGTCGATCCCGTACAGGACGTTTTCGACGGCGACGGCCAGAAAGTCGTCCCCCGTCGCTGTGATGTACTGGGCCGCGCTCGCGTCCTCCTCGGGCAACTTCCTCTCCCAGAGCGACTCGAACCCCGGCGGTGGCGAGTTCCCGTCCGTCCCGTCGCCGGTCGAACTCCCGGTGCCGTCGACGGTCGCTGCGTCGGTGCTGTCGTCGGGCCTGTCGTCCGAATCGGCCGCGTCGCCGCCGCCCGAACAGCCGGCGAGGGCCGCGGCCCCCGTCGTCGCAACGAGTTGCAGCGCCCGCCGCCGGTCCATCGGTTTTGGCATGGAGGGAACTCGAAGAAGCCGCTGTTAAAACGCGAGACTACGTGATTAGCGTCGCCGGCGCGGTGGTGGTTGCCGCGAGGCCAGCGTCGCGGGTGGACGGAAAGCGCGCCCCGTGACGGGACGTCGACAAAACCGCTGATTACTGCGGCCGTACGTCGGAGTTCCGGCTAGAAGAAATCCGCGAGAGGGGCGAAGTCGGCCCCCGCTGCCCTCACGCCGCGTCGGACGGAGCCGCCTCCTCGCCGTCGGCGACGGACACGGACTCCAGCGTTTCGCTGAGTTCGTCGGCCTGGTCGGCGAGCCGGTCGATGCTCTCGTTCACGCGGGAGAGCGCCGCGGACTGGGACTCGGCGGAGGTCGCCGCGCGCTCGGCCTCGTCGGCCGTCTCGAGGGAGACCTCGGTCGCGCCCTCGACGGTGTCCAGCACCTCGCCGACGGAGTCGGTCTGTTGCTCGGTGGTCTCGTTGATCGCCTGGACCCCGGCGTTGGTCTGGGCCGCTGCCTGTGCGACCTTCTCCAGCGAGTCGACCGCGTCCTCGACGGAGGCGGTCTGCTGGGCGATCCGCTCGCTCGTCTGCTCGGCCTCGTCGACGGTCCGTTCGGTCTGGGCGCGGATGTTGTCGAGGCGCTCCTCGACCTCGTCGGCCGCCTCCTTGGAGTGTTCGGCCAGCTCCTTGATCTGGGTCGCGACGACCGCAAAGCCCTCCTCCTGGCC
This sequence comes from Halostella litorea, assembly GCF_004785955.1. NCBI lineage: Archaea > Methanobacteriati > Methanobacteriota > Halobacteria > Halobacteriales > Natronoarchaeaceae > Halostella > Halostella litorea. The sequence goes on from NZ_ML214300.1 coordinate 868,805, forward strand.
GGTCCGGGAGGCCTCGATGTTGGCGTTCAGCGCGAGCATGTTCGTCTCCTCGGCGATCTCCCGGATCGCGTCGACCAGTTCGTCGATCTGGGTGACCTCGGCTTCGAGCTGTTCGAGCGCGTCGACGGTCTCGGCGGACTGGGTCTGGATCTCGTTCATGCCGTCGATCGCGTCGTTGGCGGCGTCACGGCCGGAGCGGCCGACCTCGGCGGTCCGCTCGGCGATGTCGGCGACCTCGGCCGTCGAGACCGACATTTCCTTGACGGTCGCCGAGAGGTCGCCGACCTCCTCGGTGGCGCGTTCGAGCTCCTCGGCCTGGGCGTTCGACTCCTCGGATATCTCGTTCAGCATCACGTGGACGCGGTCGGCGCCCTCGCTGACCTCCTGGGTCGAGAGGGTCACCTCGTGGCTGTAGGCGGCGACCTCGTCGGCGAACCCGCGGATGTCGGCCAGCGTGGTCGCCACCTCGTCGAGGAGCGCGTTCACCGCCGCGGCCGTCGTGCGGGCCGTCTCGTCCGACCGCTCCTCGTCGACGCGGGCGGTGAAGTCGTCCTCGTTCGCCGCGCGCTCGACGCACTTCTCGACGTCGGCCGCGACGGCGTCGTACTCCCGGACGCGACGGCGCAGCGTCGCGAGGTCGGCTTCGAGGCCGTCGACCTGCTCCCGCAGCGCCGCCGCCTCGCCGACGCGGTCGTTCAGTTCGCTCGCCGCGAGTTGGAACACGGGGCGGCTCCAGTCCCCGTCGATCCGTGCCCCCGACTCCCGGGTTTCGAGCGCCGTCCGGAACGCCTCGCGTTCGCCGGAGTCGGTGCTGGCGCGCCGCGCGGACAGCGCCGTCCCGACGACGACGCTCGCGAGCACGCCGGCCCCGCCGGCCGCTGCGACGGTGGGGTCGGTGTTGCCCGTCCCGACGAGCGCGCCGCCGAGGACGAGGCCGCCGGCGAGCAGCGTCGCGATCCCGAAGCCGAGCGTCCCGAGGCCGGACCCGCCGTCGTCGGGTGCGGCGTCGTCAGGTGCGGCGTCATCGGGTGTGGCGTCGGACGCCATCTCAGTCACCCGCCCCTCCGGCGGCCGGCGTGGGGGAGACCCGCTTTACGCTGAACGTGCAGCGGTCGTCGCCCTCGAGCATGCACGTGTGTTCCTTGTAGCGGAACTCCTCGTCGTAGTAGTCGCCGACGCCCTCGATGAGGCCGGGGATCCACTGGCACCACTGTCGCTGCGAGCCGTAGACGATCTTCAGCGTCTCCTCCTCGATCTTCTCGATCCGCAACACGGGCGGCGTCATCTCGCCCATCCGGCGCTGCCGCAACTGGGTGTGGATCGCCTCGATCTGGGTCAGCAGGTCGAGCCCGTCCCAGTGGGGTTCGACGTACGCGCTCCCGTAGATCTCGATGATGGGCTCGATGATCCACTTCCCCCAGTCGTACATGAACGTCTTCATCGAGGTGTCGGTGACGTCCAGCGCCGCGTCCAGCAGGTCGACGGTGACTTCCTCGTCGTACGTCGTGACCGCGACGTACATCTCGCCTTCACGCCCCGCCCGCGCCTGTACGTCCTCCCACGTCTCCGCGTCGTACTGCTCGACGACGTAGTCCTTCAGCGTCTTCAGAATGATCCCGTGCATCAGCGACGATCCCCACGACCGGAAGAGCGGTCGCTACGGCCCAACGACGGCTGCACATTCCCTTTCAGTGCCAGTATCAGTTCGAGAACCATACTGCATAATGGTCAAGAAGGGAAAGTATATAAAACCACAGTTGTCCAGTACGGGGATGCTAGGAAAAACCAAACACCGCATTGACATCTATTAACGGGGGCAGGAAGTTCCAAACACCACGAACGGTCGGAACCGCCGCGTGGCCACCCCACGTACCGGGCGACAGCGCCGACCGGGGATAACCAATTAGTCCTTCGCACCGTATGGCGGGCGTGACACGGGGGGACGGGGAAGCCGACGCGGAAGCGACCGGAACCGACGACGCGGGACCCGCGATGCGACGCCGCCGGCTGCTTCGGACGGGCGTCAACCTCGGCGCGAGCGCCGCGCTCGTCGCCGGGTTCGGGGCGGACTACGTCTCGTCGCGGGACCTCGACACGATCACCTACGCGATGGTGCGGCCCGACCCGGGGTCGCCGGAACTCGAACCGCGAACCAAGGAGGTGCCCGCGGCGTGGCACGAGAGCCTCCGGATCGCGTTCGAGGCCAAGGAGCGACTCATACAGGCGGGCGCGGAGTCGCTGGTGGGGGCGTTCGTCGTCCCGGGGAGCCACGACGGGCCGGCGGCGAGCCTCTCGGTCGACGCGACGGAGGAGAACGTCTCGGACGCGCTGGCCGACCCGTCCGACGGGGTGGACCTGTCGGTGAACCTCCTGGAGGGGGTCCCGCCCCAGCCGGACGCGGACTCCGACCGGGCGGACGCCTATCAGCTCCCGTCGCTGTCGTCGGGTCGGGTCCCCGGCGGCGTCGTCTGCGAGACGGACGCCGGCCACGGGACGCTCACGCCGGCGCTGTACGGCGAGAGCGGGTCGCCCTTTTTCGGGACATCGAACCACGTGTTCGGCGAGGGCGGGACGATGACGACCGAGCACCGTGGCGAGCCGCTCGCGGTGCTCGTCGACGGCGACCCGCACGTCGTCGGCACCGTCGCGCGGGGGTATCCGACGGCGGACCTGGTGCGGGTCGCGCCGACCGACGGGTTCGAGCCGCGGTCGGCGATCCAGCGGGCCTCGCCGCGGCGGGTCGTCGGGCAGTACACGAGGCTGGGGCTGGCCGACCTGATGGCCCGGGGCGAGAAACTGACGAAGGTCGGGTCGTACTCCGACCGCACGACGGGGAGCATCGAGGGCATCGACGGCGTCACCTGCTACACGGGGCGGAGCTGCAAGACGGGCCAGCTCAAGTGGGGCGGCCAGGGCGACGTCGTCGACGGCGACAGCGGGTCCGTGAACTACCACGTCGACCCGGAGAACCCGGACGGCGGCGTGCTCGTCGGCGGCCTCAACAACGCCCGCACCTGGTGGCCCGGGGCGGACTTCTCGTGGGGGACCGCCGCCCACCACCTGCTCGACGAGCACGGCCTCCACTTCTGACGGGCGACCTTTACGCCGGTCCGCGTCGACAGGGCGGCCGTGACCTCGACGGACCCCTCTCGGCTCCCGGCCCCGGTCAGCGGGGCGCTCGGCGTGCTCCCGTGGCGCTCGCTCCTGGTCGACCTCGTCCTCGTCGTCGCCTGGGTCGTGGTCGTGTCGGTCGCGTTCCGGGTGGCCGGGTGGCCGCTCCTGGCCTACTACGCGGTCGTGTTCGGCGGCGTGCTGGGCTACTCGCTCCGGGGACGGGCGCTGGCGAGCCGACTGCGCGGCTGACGGGGCGCGGGGCGGTCAGCCCCGGCGGCCGTTCCCACGCCCGTTCGACCCGCCGTTCCCGCGGCCCCGGCCGCGCTCATCACCACGCCCGTTCCCGTCGCCACCACGCCCGTTCCCGCCGCTACCGCGTCCACCACCACCGCGTCCGCCGTCCCCGCCGCCGTCGGATCCGTTTCGGTCGTTGCCGCGTCCGCGGCCACGGCCGTTACCGCGCCCGGGGTTGCCACCGCCCTCGTCGCCGCGCCCTTCCGGCGGCGAATCGCCGTCGTCCTCGCCTCCGCTCGAAGCGTCACCGTCGCCGCCCGGAGCGTCGCCCGGCCCATCGTCCCCGGAGTCGCCGCCCCGGTCGTCGCCGTCCGCCCCGCGGTTCCGGTCGTCGGCACCGCCGTCGCGGCGTCCGGCGTCGCCGGAGTCGTCCCCCTCGCTGCCGACGATCCGCACGTCCGCGGTCCCGACGACCGAAACCCCGTCCGCCTTCCCGACGAGTTTCGCGGCGTCGTCGCCCGCGGAGAACCCCGCCTCGGCCGCCCGGAAGTGGAGGACGAGCGCCCCGTCGGCCGGGTGGCCGCCGTGAACGGGGCCGGCCCCGCCGCCGTCGTCGACGACGGCCGGCGGGCCGAACCGCACCGTCCCGGCGTCGACCGCCGCGGGGTCGACCGCGTCGCTCCGGACCGCGACCGGGATCACGCCTCGGCTCCGGGGGTTGACCGTTGCGGCGTCGCCGCTGCCGGGCTTCACGTCGACGTCGACTTCCACTTCGTCGGGGGCCTTGTCGCCGCCCTCGTCCCCCCCGCCGGGGTCGCCACCGCCGCCGCAACCGCCCGCGCGAACGACCAGTTCGCGGTCCAGCGCGAGCGGGACCCGTTCGGGCGACGCCCGGCCGTCCGGGAACGAGAGGAACTGCCAGTCGGTGACCTCGCCGTCGTACGGCCCGTCGGCGAGCGCGGCCGCCCCGTTGAACGCCGGGTCGACCGCGAGCGCGAACTCGTCGCCGAGGCCGCGGAGCGCGCCGCCGTCGGTCCCGCTGTCGCCCCACGTCCAGTCGATCCGGTGGGTGGTCCCGTCGACGGCCCAGCGGTCGTAGTTCCTCTCCGCCGGCTCCCCGGTGTCGGGGTCGAGGTACAGGTCGTCCTTCACGGCCCACGACGCCCCCTGCGGGACGCCCTCGACCCGCCACGAGGCCGCCCCGCCGCCGTCGAACGCCCCGTGGACGACGACGAGGCTCAGCCCGTTCGGCCCGTCGTAGAGGAAGCTGACGGACGTGTTCGACCGCTGGAGGTCCCGGGTCCCGACCGAGCCGTAGTACGGGCCCGATCCGGGGTCGGTCGCCCCGTTTTCCCCGCCGAAGCGGTCCGGGATGCGGAGGTCGTACAGCCGTTCGACCGGCCGGTCGCCCGACAGGGGAACGACGGGCGTACAGGTCCCGCCCTGCGCGACCGCGTGCGTCGCCTCGGCCCGGGTCGCGCCGGTCGCGGCCGACGGGACCGCCGTCAGCGCGGCCGCGCCGCCGACCGACCGAAGCAGTGTGCGCCTGTCGAGCGTCGACTCCGAGTTCGACATGAGGGGCGGTCGCGCCCGTATCCGCATTGTAATGCCGTTCCGAACGGTCGCTAGCCACCGGTTACGGCCGGCGGTGCGGCGGACCTCCCCAGGCTGGTGCGGCCCGGCGAACGCCGGGCGGCGCTGCCGCCGACCCCGGCGCGCGGGCCGTCACACCCCGCGTGGGTCCGCGGTCAGGCCGCGGGCAGTTCCGCGACGAACACGGTCCCGGAGGGCTCGTTGTCCTCGACCCACAGGCGGCCGCCGTAACGGTCGACGAGCGTGTCGACCATGTGGAGGCCGCCGCCGTGTTCGCTGCCGGCGCTCGGCTCGAACACCGATCGCTTCTCGTCGTCCGGGATGCCCGAGCCGTCGTCCGCAACCCGGAGCGTCACGGCGTCGTCCCCGTTCTCGACGGCGACGCGGATCCGCAGGTCGTCGGTGTCGTTGTGCTCGGCGGCGTTCTCGACGAGGTTCCGCACGACGGAGCGCAGCGCCGCGTTGCCGACGACGGGGGCGCGCTCCGGGAGGTCCGTCTCGACGCCGACCCGGAAGGCGTCGCCGACCCGGTCGGACGTCTCCGCGGCGATGGGCACCAGGTCGACCGCCTCGAAGTCGGGGTCGTCGCCGAGCGCCTCGGCGATAGCGCCGACGTTCTCGATCACCGCCCGCGTCTCCTCGGCCTGGTCCCGGATCGCCGTCGCCATGCCGTCCCCGTCCGTCTCGTTTTCGAGTTCCAGGGCGAGCCCGTCGACGACCGCCAGCCCGTTGCGAACGTCGTGGCGGAGCAGCTCGTTGACGAACGACAGCGTGGCGGTCGCGCGGTTCGCCCGCTCGGCGTCCTCGCGGGCGCTGGCGCTGTAGTAGCCCGCGACGGCCCCGCCGATCGCGCCGGTGTCGGCGGCCAGCAGGAGGGTGAAGGCCGGCTCGGCGACGGCCCGCCCCTCGAACTCGCGGATGAGGACGCTCACGCCCATCACCGACAGCGCCGCGGCCGCGCCGACGACGCACCACACGACGACGGTCAGCCGTCGCTCGGGCGAGAGGTCCGTCCGGGCGAGACGTCGCCCGCCGTACACGAGGACGAGCGCGGGCGTGCCGTCGAGCGCGAGCGCGAGCAGCGGGCCGCGGAGCGACCCGATCGCGACCGGCTCCAAAAGGAGGTGCTGGACGACGGCGGCCGAAAACAGAACCGCACCGACCGCGGACAACAGCCACGATGCGTACGCCGCGGCCGCATCGCTGTTCATATCCTGCATGTCGGCGACACCGTAATAGGCGTTCTGGGAGAAATCCGCTAACTCGACGGAGGTTGGGACCGTTCCCCGGCCAGGACGGCCTCACCCGTCCGCCGCCGCCAGCGCGTCCCGGGCGTACCGCTCGTGGTCGGTGTACCAGTCGTCGACCGCGTCGACCTCCTGCCATCGCAGGTCCAGCCCCTCGTGTGACAGTTCGAGGTCGCCGCCGACCCGCTCGCAGCGGTAGAGGAGCGTCACCGCGCCGTGGGGGTCGTAGCCGGACCCGGGCGGCAGTTCGTAGGCGTCGACGAGTTCGACCGGGCGGACGTCGAGTCCGGTCTCCTCCCGGACCTCCCGGACGACCGTCTCCTCCGGAGCCTCGCCCGGGTCGGCGTGCCCGCCCGGCAGGCACCACTCGCCGACGGGGCGTTGCATCGTGAGCAGTCGCCCCTCATCGTCGATCACCGCGCCCGTCGCCCCGAGCTTCGGCGTGACGTGGCCCAGTTCGCCGGCCAGGCGCTCCCGGACCTCCGGGGCGGGCAGGTCGAGCGTCCGGCCGTAGTACTCGTCGACGAGTTCGTCGAGACGCTCGTAGCGCTCCCGGTCGTACGGGTCGTCGGCGTACTCCAGCCCGTTCCCGGCGATGACGCGGAGTTCGTCGAGGAGGGCGAGGAGGTCGACGGCGTCGTCGGACGGGGGCATACCGTCGGATCCACCCGACCGCGGCAAAAGGGTTTCGCGGCCGACCAACGGCTCGCGTCCCCAGAACCGTGGCGTTCGTCGGCCCCGCCGCGAGGGGCGGAACGCCCATCCCCCTCGCGCCCGTACGCACCGCCATGTCACAGGACACCGCCGACGACCTGCCCGAGACCGAGGCCGAGTGGCGCGAGCGGCTGAGCGAGCGGGAGTACCGGATGCTCCGCGAGGGCGACACGGAGCCCCGCGGGAGCGGCGAGTACCTGAACCGGAAGGACGACGGCACGTACGCCTGCGCCGGCTGCGGGGCCGCGCTGTTCGACTCCGAGACGAAGTACGAGTCGGGGTCCGGCTGGCCCAGTTTCTGGGACGCCGTCGACGACGACCGGATCGAGACCCGGCGGGACACGAGCCTCGGGATGACGCGCACGGAGATACTGTGTGCCCGCTGCGGCGGCCACCTCGGCCACGTGTTCGACGACGGCCCGGAGCCGACCGGCAAGCGCTACTGCGTCAACTCCGCGTCGCTGGAGTTCGAACCCGAGGAGTGACCACCCCGACGGCGCTCCCCCGTGACCGGCCGCACCCCCGACACGTCCGGCGATCGAGGGGTGCGAACGCCTAAGGAATCGCGTCGGGGAGGATCCGACATGGACCTCCCGAACCCGACCACCTCCGGGGGCGTGTTCCGCTACCTGATGGCGTTCCTCCTGCTGGTGCTCGCCGTCCTCGTGCTGTACGCCGCCGGCGTCGTCGCGGGGCTGGTCCCGCCGCCGACCTGGTTCCCCGAACCAGGAACCGACGCGGCAGCGTCAACGCTCGGGGCATCGACGCCCGTCCTCGCGGCCCCCGGCGGCCTCACCCGCCCATCTCGAAGTACCGGTCGTAGTGGTCCGCACAGCCGGGGTTGAACGCCGCGCCGCAGTCCGGGCAGGCGTGGTCGCCCTCGACGAACGCCCGGACCGAGAGCGTCGCGCCGCAGACGCCACAGAGGACCCCGGCGGCGTCGAACGCCGCCCGGGGCACCCGCTCGGCGTCGTGGTCGGCGACGGCGGCGTGGCAGCGGAAACAGGGGTAGTAGGCGTCGCAGCAGGCAAAGCGGATCGCCACCACGTCCCGCGGGCCGCCGTAGTGGGCACAGCGGGTCTCCGACCCGACGCCGACGCCCCGGACCGCGCGGCCGGCCACGTCGACCGTGACGCCAGCGGGGTCAGCGGCGTCGCCGTCGTCCCCGTCGTCCCCGTCGTCCGTCATGACTCCCGCGGGCAGTCGTACGTGTCGCGGACGGTGTCGGCCAGCAGGCCGCCCTTCTCGACGACGAGGTAGACGATCACGAACGGCTCGGCGACCGGCCGGATGACGAACGCCTCGAACGGCGGGTCCTCGCCCTCCGCGAGGCGGCCGAGCAGCGGCTCCAGCGGCCTGACGCCGTCGCGGAACTCCGCGAACAGGTCGCGCTCGCCCGCCTGCTCGGCGAACGTGTAGACGACGCCGTTGGCCTCGCCGTCCGTCCCGTACGTCACGTCGGCGTTCATCCCCGCGCCGTCCGCCCGCGCGTCCCGCCACGTCTCCTCGGCGGCCTCGAAGACGGTGTCCGCGCCGTCGACGAACTCGAACAGCGTCCGGTCCCGGACCTCGACGTCGGTCACGCGCGGGTCGCCGCCGTCCCACGCCACCGTGGCGTCGACGCGGTACCCCGGGCGCAGGTCGTCGTCCCCGGCATCGACAGCGTCCCTCGGGACGTACGTGGGGTCCGCCGTCTCCACGTCGAGGAACAGCCACTCCTCGGCGTCGCGGGTCCCCGCTAGGACGCGGAACGTCCCGCTCGTCGTCGGTTGCATGCCCCGTCGTTCTCCCCCGCCGCCTAAAGGGGCGTCGCGTCGCGCCGCGGAAACGCCCGGAAACTCGTATCATATTTATGGTATTCCCTTGGTGAGTAGGCGTGTGTGGGGGCCACATTCAGGACATATAATGACATTGGGTCAATCTTGGGTGTATTATTTCTATGCAGCATAGCTTCTTATACGAGAACGTCGAATCCGTAGTTGAGTCAACATGAGCACGCAACAGGCCATCCAGCAGTCGACCGACGCCGCCCTCCCGACCGAACTCGAATCGCCGCGCGCGAAGCTCGTCTACCTCTACCTCTCGGACGCCGGGGAGACCACCGTCGACGACGTCCAGTCGTCGCTGGGCCTCCGGAAGATGACGCTGTTCGGCGTCCTCGACACCCTGTCGACGCAGGGCTACGTCGAGCGTCGCGGCGACACCGTCGCCGCGGCCTGAACGCGACGAGCGCCGGTTCGGAGACGACGACCTGTTGCTGCCGACGCCCCGCCGCTTTTTCGATTGTTTTCGAGCCCCCAGCCGCGAGCGTCGCCAGCGCGAATGGGTGACGTGGCGTCCGGGCTTCGAAGGGTTTATTCGCGCGCTCGGCCTCAGTCCCCTGTAATAACCATGTCAGACAAGCCCGCCTCGATGTACCGGGAGATCAGCAAGCCGCCGTACACGCGACGCGAGTACATCACCGGCATTCCCGGCTCGAAGATCGCACAGCACAAGATGGGCAACGTCGACACCGACCCCGACGACTACCCCATCCAGATCAGCCTCGAACTCGAGGAGGAGTGCCAGCTCCGCCACGGCGCGCTGGAGGCCTCCCGGCTGTCGGCCAACCGCCACATGCTCAAGGAGGTCGGCCAGGAGAACTACAAGATGATCCTGCGCAAGTTCCCCCACCACGTCATCCGGGAGAACAAGCAGGCGACCGGCGCGGGTGCGGACCGCGTCTCCGACGGGATGCGCCAGGCGTTCGGCAAGGTCGTCGGCACGGCCGCCCGCATCCAGGCCAACGAGCGCCTGTTCACCGTCTGGTGTTCCGTCGAGGACGCCGACGAGGCCAAGGAGGCGTTCCGCCGCGCCTACAACAAGATCTCGCCGCCGTGTCGCGTCGTCGTCGAGCGCGGCGAGGAACTGCTCGTCTCGTAAGCCGACCGCCGACGCTTCTCCGCTTCGCTCCCCCCGGAGCGAAGCCGACGGATCACCCGCTACAAGACTTATCTCCGTCCCGCCTCTCGGTGGGAGTATGTCCCCCGCCTCGTCCCGCCGCCGGGTCCTCTCCCTCGCTGCCGGCGTCCTGACCGCCGGCTGTACGACCGGTCCGGGGTTCGGCTCGGCGACCGACGCGACGACCACGCCCTCGACCGCCACCGACGCCGGGTCCCCGGCCACCGACACCACGACGGCCGAACCCCCGACATCGACGTTCGACTCGACCAGACACGCCGGGGAGACGCCCGACCCCGACCACGAGATATCGGTCCGGAACGAGCAGTCCCGGGAGCGCTCGGTTCGCGTCACGGTCGTCCGCGAGGCGACCGGCGGGACCGTCTTCGAGCGGACCGTCGACGTCGCCGCCGGGGCCACGAGGTCGGTGTACAACCTGAAGCGGGCCGACCCCGACGGCGTCGAGCGGTTCGAGGTCTGCGGGTCGCTCGTCGGCGGGTCCGGCGACTCCGGGTCCGACTGCGTGACCATAGCGACGAGCGAGTGCTACGCCGACGCCGAAATCACCGTCCGGGAGAGCGGCGAGGTCCGGGTTATCTATGCGGTCTGCTGACGCTTCGTCGACGATCCGTGTTGGGGGTCCAGGGACGAGCACGCCCTCGCCGTAGCCGGCGGTTTTTTGCGCCGGCGGTCGCTGGTAGCGGTATGCTCAGACTGGCGGTGGCCAACCGCGAGGAGACGTTCGAGCGGATGGCCGACCCGCTCGCGGAGCGGGGGATCGAGGCCGTCCACGTCCCCGCCCGCGAGCGGACGATCGACCTGACCGACGACGACCTGCCGGCGGTCGACGCCGGCTTCGTGTTCCCCGGCCGGGAGATGGAGGGCGCGGCGGTCGACGCCCTGCTCGGCGTGCCGTGGCTCAACGGCCGCGACGCGGTCCTGACCTCGCGGAACAAGGGCGGCGTGACCGCGGCGCTCGACCGGGCGGGGCTGCCGGTGCCCGACACCGTGATGGTGTCGAACCCCTGCGACGAGGCCGAACTGGTCGACGCGTTCGAGCGGTTCGACCCGCCGGTCGTCGTGAAACCCAACTCGGCGACCCGGGGCGTCGGCGTCGCGAAGGTGAGCGACCTGGACTCCTTCCTCGGCGTCGTCGACTACCTCGACCTGGTCCACGACTACCGGGCGACCGGCGACAAATCCTTCCTCGTCCAGGAGTACCTCCCCGGCGCGACGGACTACCGGGCGATGGTCGTCGACGGCGAGTACGTCGGCGCGGTCGAGCGCCGGCTTCCCGAGGAGAAACTGGCAGCCGGCGGCTGGAAACACAACGTGCACCGCGGCGCGGTCGCGGAGGGCGTCGAACTGCCGCCGGAGCTCCGGGAACTGGCGGAGGAGACCGCGGAGACGCTCGGGATCACGTTACTCGGGGTCGACCTGCTTGTCTCGGACGAGCGGACGGTCGTCAACGAGACGAACGCGCGGCCGACGATAGACGCCGCGACGAAGTACCGCCCCGGCTTCTACGACCGGCTGGCGGCCGCGATAACGGAGCTCAGCTGACGTCGATGTCGGCGGACCCGCCGTCCGCGCGCTCGAAGATCACTTCGAGGACGCCGTTGTTGTAGGTGGCCGACGCGGAGTGCTCGTCGACGCGGACGGGCAGCGAGACGCGCTCGTCGTACTCGCGGCGGTCGCTTGCGGCGCTGACCGTGAGCACCTGCCCGTCGCACTGGAGTTCGATGTCGGCCTTCTCGACGCCCGGCAGGTCCGCGACGACGCGGACCTCCTCGTCGGTCTCGTGGATGTCGACGTGGGTGTCGGCCCCGAACCCGGCCGAGCCCTCGAAGCGCATGTCCGTCCCGTCCGCGCCCATCATCTCGTTCATCATCCGCTCTATCTCCCGGAATATGTCGTCGAAGGGTTCGTCGCGGTCGTCGCGTCGCATGCACTCAGGTAGGGTCAGCGCGGGCAAAAACCTTCTGTCGGCGGCACGCCGGACGGCGGTCGGTCCCGGCGGACGTCGATCTGGCGGCTGTACGACCGTCGCCACGGGCGGCGGCGCCCCGTAGGAAGGGTCGTGCGGGGGTCTCAGATCCCGACGCCGAGCGTCTCGTTCGTCCTCGCCATGCTCTCCTCGGCGTCGGCCAGTTCCGCGACCGCGCGGAGCGCGTCGACGTTCTCGGGGACGACGTCGCTCTCCTGGTGGATCGCCTGGAACAGCGACAGTTCGCCGTCCTCGACGTGGAGCGACTCCTCCCAGACGCAGTTCTCCCAGAGGTCCCCCCGCGGGCGGCCGGCGTCCCGGGCGAACTCCTTCAGCGCCCCCGGGCCGTCGAGGTCCAGCCCCGGCGGGACGAGGAAGATGCGGTCCTCGTCGGCGAACAGGTCCCGCACCTCATCAACGGTCGGGTCGGCCTCCAGGGAGATGGTCAGGCTGTGGACGTGCATCAGCGTCGCCGGCACCTTCAGGCCGGCCGTGTGGATCGACAGGTCGGGGAAGACGGTCCGTACGTCGGGGCCGTGGTGCGAGGGCAGCGACACCGGGTCGGGCAGGATGTCGTTTATCGGGCCGCGGCAGGACTGGTCGGGGTCGCCGCCGCGGCGGACCAGCGTGGCGTGTGCGCTCTCGACGCCGTAGGCCTCGTACAGCGGCGCGAGCAGGCGCGAGAGCCCGGTCGTGTTGCACGAGACCACGCGGACGTAGTCCTCGCCGAGCGCCTCGGCGTAGTTGGCCCGCGCGTTGAAACTGGTCTCGGCGACGCCGGCGTCCTCGGCCCCCTGAAACAGCGCCGGCGTGTCGTGGTCCTCGTACAGCGGGCGGTTCCGTTCCCCCACGCCGCCGGGCGTCGCGTCGACGACGACGTCGCTTTCGGCGACCATGTCGTCGACGGTTCCGTCGACCGCGACCCCCGCGGCCTCGAACTCCCCCACCCCGTTGCCGCCGGCGACGTACAGCGGGTAGCCGGCGGCGACGGCACTCTCGGCGACGTGGTCCGGCGACGTCTTGGCGACGCCGTGGACCGTCATGTCGGGCTGCTCGCGGACCGCGTCCGCGACGCGTTTGCCGATAGTGCCGTAGCCGTTGATGCCCACGTGGAGCATATCTCCCCCTCCCACGTTGAACGGGATAACCTTTTCGCGTTTAGCTGATAGATTTTAACTCATAATCGAGTAGTCCGAACCCATACCGACGGACGTAGCGGCGATATTTGATAGGAACTGTGGGTGAACACCATGACTGATTTCTTATACGTGTGCCGGGATAACGTGCGTCCCGGCTGGCTGACGAACGTCGAACGAAGGGCATCATCTTTCGACAAATTAAATAGTTCTCAACATGAGCGACGCGTTGGATAAATACTTTATCCGCGGGGCGGGATCATTCATACATGAGTAAAGATTCAGGTGCGGCGAGCGGCGTCGCGGACGGGTCCGACCCGATCCGGGTCGGGCTGAACGGCTTCGGTCGCATCGGGCGGAACGTCCTTCGCGCCACGCTGGACACGGCCGGCGTCGAGGTCGTCGGGATCAACGACGTGATGGACGCCGAGGACATGGCGTACCTGTTCGAGTACGACAGCGTCCACGGCAGCGTCGACGGCGTCTCGCTCGACGACGACGGCGACCTCGTCGTCGGCGAGCGCACGTTCCCGATCTTCTCGGAGAAGGACCCGGCGAAGCTCCCGTGGGGCGAGTACGACGTCGACGTCGCCTTCGAGTGTACCGGCCTGTTCCGCAACTACGACGACGCCCACAAGCACGTCGAGGCCGGCGCGGACAAGGCGGTCATCTCCGCGCCGCCGAAAGGCGAGAAGGAGGTCAAGACGATCGTCTACGGCGTCAACCACGACGAGTACGACGGCGAGGACGTCGTCTCGAACGCCTCCTGTACGACGAACTCCGTCTCGCCGGTCGCGAAGGTGTTAGACGAGGAGTTCGGCATCGAGTCGGGCATGCTGACGACCGTCCACGCCTACACCGGCTCCCAGAACCTCATCGACGGCCCGAAGGCCAAGACCCGCCGCGGCCGCGCGGCCGCCGAGAACATCGTGCCGACCTCGACCGGCGCGGCGCAGGCGACGACCGAGGTCCTGCCGGAACTGGAGGGCAAGTTGGACGGCATGGCGATGCGCGTCCCCGTCCCCGACGGCTCGATCACCGACCTCACGGTCGACCTGGAGGAGGACGTCTCCGCCGAGGAGGTCAACGAGGCGTTCAAGGCCGCCGCCGACGGCGAACTGGAGGGCGTGCTCGGCTACACCGAGGACGAGGTCGTCTCCCGGGACATCGTCGGCGTCCCCTTCTCCTCGATGGTGGACCTGGAGTCCACGATGGAGGTCGAACGTGAGGGCGGCCTGATCAAGGTGCTCGCGTGGTACGACAACGAGTACGGCTTCGCCAACCGCATGCTCGACGTCGCCGGCCTCGTCGCCGAGACCGAAACCGAGGAGTCCACCGAGGTCGAACCCTCGGCCTGAACCAGCCCATGTTTCAGACCCTCGACGACCTCGCCCCCGAGCAGCGACTGCTGGTCCGCCTCGACCTGAACGCGCCGGTCGAGGACGGCCGCGCACAGGACAACCGCCGGTTCGAGCGCCACGCCGAGACCGTCCAGGAACTGCTCGACGCGGGCCACGCCGTCGTCATGATGGCCCACCAGGGCCGGCCCGGCCGCGACTCGTTCGTCTCGCTTTCGAGCCACGCCGAGGTGCTCGCCTCCCACCTCGACCGCGACGTCGCGTTCGTCGACGACGTGTACGGCGACGACGCGCTGGCCGCCATCGAGGACACCGCGGGCGGCGAGGCACTCCTGCTGGAGAACGTCCGCTTCCTGGAGGACGAGGAACTGGGCGACCGTTCGCCCGCCGAGCACGCCGAGAGCGACTTCGTACGGACGCTCGCGCCGGCGTTCGATGCCTACGTCAACGACGCCTACTCCGCGGCCCACCGCGCCCACGCCTCCATCGTCGGCTTCCCCGAGGTCATGGACGCCTACGCCGGGCGCGTGATGGTCGACGAGTACGAGTACAACACCAGCGTCGAGCGCCGCGAGTTCGACGGCAAGGTGACGATGGCGCTCGGCGGCACGAAGGCCGAGGACGTGATCGCCGCGATGGAGCACTTAGACGAGAAGGTCGACCAGTTCCTGCTCGGCGGCGTCGTGGGCGAACTGTTCCTCCGCGCGGCGGGCTACCCCGTCGGCCACGACCTGCCCGAGGGACCCGACCTCTACGACGAGAACTACGAGAAAAACGCCGAGACCATCGAGCGCGTCCTGGAGGAGTACGGCGACCGCATCGCGCTGGCCGAGGACATGGCCTACGAGGCCGACGACGGCGAGCGCGCCGAACACGACGTCGACGCCATCGACGAGAAGTCGGTGTCGTACATGGACGTCGGCCACGACACCGTCGAGAAGTACGTCCCGCACGTCGAGGAGAGCGAGGCCGTCCTCGTGAAGGGCGCGCTCGGCGTCTTCGAGGACGAGCGCTTCAGCTACGGCACCGTCGAGGTGCTCCGCGCGGTCGCCGAGTCCGACTGCTTCTCGGTGGTCGGCGGCGGCGACACCTCCCGCACCGTCGAGATGTACGACCTGGGCCGCGGGAACTTCGACCACCTCTCCATCGCCGGCGGCGCGTACCTGCGCGCGCTCACCGGCGAGCCGCTGGCCGCCGTCGAGGCGCTACGGCAGGACTGACAACGGCCGTATCCAGGCCCAGCACGGTTCTCCTTCGCCCGCTACGGCGCGTACGCCTTTGTCCGTGGCCGGGGAACGTCGTGCATGTCCGACGACCGCGACCGGTCGGGCGACCGCCTTGATGCGGAGGACCAGGAGGTCGCCGCCGAGATAGCCGACGAGACGGACCCCCTGCTCGAACTGCTGTCGAACTACTACCGGACCGGCGTGAGCCAGGCCAACAGCAGTCAGACCCGGATCGACGGGACGACGAACTGGGCGATCACGGTGCTCGCGGCGCTGCTGTCGGTCGTGTTCTCCAGGCCGGAGATGCCCGCGTACCTCCTGCTGGTGGGTATCGTCATCCTCGCGGCGTTCCTCTCCTTCGAGGTCCGGCGCTACCGCTTCTACGACCTGTACCGGTCGCGGGTCCGGTTCATCGAGGAGAACGTGTTCGCGAACGCGCTGGACCCGGTCGGCCCGGAGCACGCCGACTGGCGCGCGGAGCTGAGCGACGACCTCCGCAACCCCACGTTCAAGGTGACGACGCGGGAGGCGCTCTCCCGGCGCGTCCGCCGCGTCTACGGGCTGCTGTTCACGATGCTCGGCGTCGCGTGGGCGGCGAAGGTCACGCTGTTCACACCGGAGTCACAGTGGGCGGAGGCGGCCGCGCTCCCGGGCGTTCCCGGAGTCGCCGTCGCCACCGCCCTCGGGGTGTTCTACCTCGCGGTCGTCGCCGTCGCGAAGTGGCCCGGCGACCGCGAGGCGAAAGGCGAGATCCACGACGAGGAGCCCGGGAAGTGGAAGGGGAGGTAGCCCGCGGCGACCGCCCACGCTTATCCCGGCCGTCGCCGTAGCGCCGGCCATGCGAGTCGGCATCGTCTCGGACACCCACGACAACGTGGACGTCGTCGAGCGGGCGGTCGAACACTTCGAGGGCGAGGGCGTCGACGCCGTCGTCCACTGCGGCGACTTCGTCGCGCCGTTCTCCGCGACGCCGTTCGACGCGGACTGGGAGTTTCACGCCGTCCGGGGCAACAACGACGGCGAGTGGAACCTCCAGTCGACGGTGGAGGAGTTCGGCACGTACCACGGGGAACTCGCGGAGCTAACGCTCGACGGCGCCGACGTCGCGGTGTACCACGGCACGAGCATCCCTATCGTCGAGGCGCTCGTCGACTGCGGGGAATACGACTACGTCTGCCACGGCCACACCCACCAGCGCCGCCACGACGCGGGCGGGACCGTCCGGATCAACCCCGGCGGGATCGCCATCCCGCCCGCGCCGGAATCGCTCCACGTCGCGGTGCTCGACACGGGGACCGGCGAGGTGGCGTTCGAGCGGATCGGGGACGCGTAAGTAGCGGGCGCGGCGCGCACAGCCACCTCGGATCGCGGCGCGGGACCGTCAGTATCATTCCCTCCCCCGACCCAGATGCCCCCATGAACGAGGAGTTCCGCGGACCGGCCGAGACCGCCGTCGACCAGTGTCTCGACCTCGGACCGGACGAGTCGGTCGCCGTCGTCACCGACGACAAGCGCCTGCCGATCGGCGAGTCGCTGTACGAGGTCGCGAGCGAGGTCACCGACGACGCCGTGTTGCTCCGGTACCCGCCGGGCGACCAGCACGGCGAGGAGCCGCCCGCGCCGGTCGCCGCGGCGATGCGCGACGCCGACGCGTTCCTCGCGCCGACGACCAAGAGCATCAGCCACACCCGCGCCCGCGGCGACGCCTGCGAGGCCGGCGCGCGCGGCGCGACCCTGCCGGGGATCACCGAGGAGGTGTTCCTGACCGGCCTCGACGCGGACTACGAGCGGATCCGCGCCGAGTGCGAGGCGATGCTGGGGAAGGTCGCCGACGCCGACGAGGTGCGGGTCACCACGGAACTGGGCACCGACTTCACGGTCTACCCGGGCGAGCGCGAGTGGCGCGACGACCACGGACTGATCCGGGAGCCGGGGTCGTTCTCGAACCTGCCCGCCGGCGAGGTGTTCGTCAGCCCCGAGACGGCCGAGGGGAGGTACGTCGTCGACGGGACGATGATGCCCCACGGCCTGCTCGACGACGGCGAGACGCTGACGTTCGACGTCGAGGACGGGCAGGTCACGTCGATCAGCGACGACGAGATCCGCGAGCAGGTCGAGACGGCCGCCGGGGAAGTCGGCGACGCGGCGTACAACCTCGCGGAACTGGGCATCGGGACGAACGTCGCCGTCACCGAACTCGTCGGCTCCGTCCTGCTGGACGAGAAGGCGGCCGGCACCGTCCACGTCGCGCTCGGCGACGACGCCGGCATCGGCGGCGACACGGACGCGCCGATCCACCTGGACGGGATCATCCGCGACCCGACGGTGTACGTCGACGGCGAGCGGATCGAACTCCCCGACGGCGTCTGACCGCGGCCTTTTCCTCGCCCGGCCCGTAGCGGGGGCATGACCGACCGACGCACAGCCGCGCTCCCGCTCGCCGCGACCGCGGTCCTCCTGCTCGCCACCGGCCGGGCGCGTGCGCACGTCCGCTACGTCACCGAGGGGTCTGGCGACCCGGTCGACGCCGTCCGGTTCGTCGTACAGGTGCTCTCGACGCCGCTACACGCGGGGCTGTTTCTCGGCGGCGGCGCACTCGTCGCCGCGGCGGCGGCCGGCTACCTCCGCGTCCGCCCGGCGGCGTACGACCTGGCGGTCCTCCGCCGGACGCTCCACGAATACGTCGACCTCGTGCCGTGGATGCTCCGCCTGAGCGTCGGCCTCCCGCTGGTCGGCGCGGGCTTCGCGGGGTACTTCTTCAGCCCGGCGGTGCCCGCGACGACGCGGCTGTTCCAGGTGGTCGTCGGGTTCCTCCTGCTGTTCGGCCTCGCGACGCGGTTCGTCGCCGCGGTGGCGCTGGCGGCGTACCTCGCCCGCCTCGCCGTCGAGCCCCAGCTGTTGCTCGCGACCGAGTACGTCGGCGCGCTGCTCGGTATCGTCCTCGTCGGGAGCGGCCGGCCCAGCGCGGACCAGATGTTCAAGGAGGTGGCCGAGGACGGCCGGACGATCTACTCCACGGTCGACCCGTTCCGCGGCCTCTCGAAGCGGGTCGACGCCGCCGTCTCGCCGTACGAGGACTACGCGGCGACGGCGGTCCGGGTGGCGCTGGGCGTCAACTTCGTCTACCTCGGCTTCGTCGAGAAGCTGCTGAACCCCGGCCGCGCCCTGCAGGTGGTCGCGAAGTACGACCTGACCGCGGTCGTCCCCGTCGAGCCCGGCCTCTGGGTCGTCGGGGCCGGCCTCGCGGAGATGACCCTCGGCGTCTTCCTGATTGCGGGGCTCTTTACCCGCGCCGGCGCGGCGGTCGCGTTCGTCCTGTTCACGACGACGCTGTTCGGCCTGCCGGACGACCCCGTGATCGCCCACATCTCGCTGTTCGGCCTCGCCTCGATGCTGTTCATCACGGGCAGCGGGCCGCTGGCGCTGGACAACTGGCTCAGCGGACGCACTGCGACCGTCGACACGTCGACGGCCGGCACCGAGGACCGGCCGGGCGGGGGCCCCGCCGCGTCGCCGGACGGAGGACCCGAACCCGGCGATTCCGGGGCGGACTGACGCCGTCGACTCCGATCCCTTTTACGCTCACGGGGAGTACGACCCCCCATGACTGACGTTTCCGAGCGGGTCCCGGCGACGTGCCCGTCCTGCTCGCCCGACATCGAGACCGTCCACGAGGTGCTCAAACCCGGCGGACAGGTCACGGTCCGCTGCACGGAGTGCGACCACGTTCACAAGACGACCATCGAGGAGCCGGAGGAGGTGACGCGCGACGTCGTCGTCTCGCAGGACGGCGAGTCCTTCACCGCGACCGTCGACGCCCCGCCCGAGGAGACCGTCGCGGTCGGCGAGGAGTTCGTCCTCGACACCGAGGAGGCGATCATGACGGTGCGGATCACCAGCCTGGAACTCGATGGGCAGCGCCGCGCCGACGAGGCCGCGATCGAGGACGTCGAGACGTTCTGGACCCGTGCGGTCGACAACGTGAGCGTCGACGCCACGATCCACCCGAAGGAGGGGACCGGGAACCGCGAGGACACCCGGAGCGTCGAGCTGTTCGTCCCCGGCGACTACGAGTTCGTCGTCGGCGCGGTCGAGGAACACGGCGACGAGGAGTTCGACGTCGAGGGGATCGTCGTCACGGACGACGCCGAGGGGTACGAGTTCGACAAGCTCGACTACGACGGGGACACGGCCATCGCGAAGGACATCAAGCGGCTGTACGGCCGCGACCGGACCACGAGCGCCTGGTCGGCCTGGTGACGATGTTCGGGGGTGGGACCGACTACGAGGGGCGCCGGAACAAGCTCGTCGACCGGCTCGAACGACGTGTCGACGACGAGCCGACGCTCGCGGCGATGCGGGCGGTGCCGCGCCACGAGTTCGTCCCGGAGCGCCGCCGGGACCGCGCCTACGAGGACCACCCGCTGCCGATCGCCGACGACCAGACGATCAGCGCGCCGCACATGGTCGCCATCATGACCGACCTGCTCGACCTCGCGCCCGGCGACGAGGTGCTGGAGGTCGGGACCGGCTGTGGCTACCACGCTGCCGTCACCGCCGAGGTGGTCGGCCCGGAGAACGTGTACAGCGTCGAGTACGGCGCTGAGCTCGCCGAAGGAGCGCGCGCGACGCTCGCGGATCTCGGGTACGGCGACGTCTCCGTCCGCCACGGCGACGGGCGCGAGGGCTGGGCCGAACACGCGCCGTACGACGCCGCGTACTTCACCTGCGCCGTCCCGTCGGTACCCGACGCCGTGGTCGAGCAGGTCCGGGACGGCGGCCGGGTCCTCGCGCCGGTCGGCACCCGCCGGCAGACGCTCCAGTTGCTCCGGAAGACCGCGGACGGCGTGGAGCGCGAGGACCACGGCGGCGTCCGGTTCGTCACGCTCCGCGGCGACGACTGACCGTTTTTGTCGCTCGGCCCCCAAGCCCGCCGCATGCCGACACGAGACCGCGACGGACCGCCGGTGGAGACGGTCGCGCTGCTGTGGGCCGCCCGCGAGACCGGCGTGCTCGACGCGCTGCTGACCAGCGCCGACACGCCCGCCGACGTCGCCGACGAGACCGGCGTCACCGAGCGCGCGGCCCGGGTCGCCGTCGAGATGCTCGCCGCGGAGGGCTTCTTCGAGCGCGTCGGCGACGCCTACGAGCCGACGAACCGCGCGCTCGGCCTGCTCGCCAAGCGCGACGTGCGCTCGATCGGACGGCTCCCCCGGGAGATCGACCTGTTCGACGCGCTGGCCGCGCTCCCCGAAACCATGCGGACGGGCGACCCGCCGGCGCGGGCCGCCGACTGGACGCGGAACCGCCTCGGGGCCGTCGCCGCCACCGACGAGGCCGTCGTCCGCGCCTGCGTCACCGCCGCGGTTCGCGAGCGCCCGGACGCCGACCGCGTGCTGGACGTCGGCGGCGCCCCGGGCACGTACGCCGCCGAGTTCGCCACCCGCGGCTACGACGCCGCGCTCGCCGACCGGCCCGACGCGATCGAAGTCACCCGGCCGTTCCTGGCGACCGAGCCCGTGGAACTGGTCGAGTACGAGTTCGGCGACGAACTCCCCGAGGCGGACCTCGCCTTCCTCCCGGCGCTCGCGACGCGGCTGGCCCCGGCCACCTACCGCGACTGCCTCGCCAGCGTACACGACGCGCTCGCGCCCGACGGGGTCGTCGCCGCGGTCGACCGCCTCGCGGGGCGGTCGGCCGGCGCGACGGGCGCGGCGGTCGAGGCGCTGGCGACCGGCGGCGGCGGTACGTACGACGCCGACGACTACCGCACGTGGCTCGCCGACGCCGGCTTCGCGGGCGTCGGGGTTCGCGACGTGCCCGGTACCGACCGACAGGTGGTAACCGGGACCAAGCGCGCGATTGATTAGCGTCGAGCCGGTACCTCGACTATGGAACCCGTCGTACTGCGCGACGACATGGTCGACAGCCTCGAACACGAGGCCAAGGGGGTCGTCCGGAGCGACCGCCTCAGCGTCGCCATGCGCGCGGTCCCCCGCCACGAGTTCGTCGGCGACGTACGCGGGGCGTACGCCGACACCGCCCACGAGCGGCTGGGGACGCGCGTCCTCGCACCGAGCACCGCCGCCCGCCTGCTGGAGGCGCTCGACGCCGAGCCGGGGGACTCCGTCCTCGTCGTCGGCGCCGGCGTCGGCTACACCGCCGCCGTACTGGCCGAGATCGTCGGCGAAGCCAACGTCCACGCGGTCGACATCACCCGCCGGGTCGTACTGGAGGCCCGCGGGAACCTCGCCGACGCCGGCTACGGCGGCGTGCTCGTCGACCGCCGCGACGGCGCGGACGGCCTGCCCGAGTACGCGCCGTTCGACCGGATCCTGCTGGAGGCCGCGGCGGTCAGCCCGCCCGACGCACTGGTCGACCAACTCGCCGACAGCGGGCGGCTCGTGATGCCCGTCGGATCGAACCAGCAGACGCTGACCGCCGTCGAAGGCGGCGATGAGACGGCGCTCGGGTCCGTCGCGTTCGCCCCGCTGCTGGTCGAGGGCGAGCAGGCGGGCGCTATCGAGCGCAACCGGACCGCCCGCGAGGACCGCGAGTTCGCCGAGCGCGAGGCCGAATCCCGCCGCGGCTGGGAGCGGGACTGGATCGACTGGGACGGGTGACGGCCGCCGCGCTCACTCCTCGACCACCAGTATCGCCGTGTTCGCCCGCCGGTCGACGTACTCGTCGCCGGACGGCGGCTTGATGTCGACCTCCAGTTCGCCCTCGTCCTGATTCGGGCCGAGCGACGGTTCGACCGTCACCGTCGCCGAGCCGTCGTCCTCCGTCGTCGCCGTCTTCGTCCCCTCGAGGTCCGCCGTGTCACCGCGCACCACCACCGTCGCGTCCGCCACGGGGTCGCCGTCCTCGTCGACGACCAGCACCTCGACGTCCTGGTCGCCGGGCGTCACGACGTCCGGCGACGGCTCGGCGTCGAGTTCGCTCACCGCGATCCCCCCGACGCCGGACAGCATGTTCATCATGACCCCGAGGCTGGCGACGCCGACGACCAGCGCGATGACGAGCCGGATCGGCAGTCCCTCGATGGCGCGTTCGTCGGCCGCGAATCGGTTCGTTCGCATGGCCCGCCCTGGTCCCGGTTTCGGATATAAACCCTCGTCCACGGGTTCAAGGGGGAAGCCGCGGCAACCCCCGCCGTGACCGACGTCATCGGCCGCTCGGCGGACGCAGGACCGACGGCGAACTTGGGGTCGTTTCGCGCCCGCGACGGGAGCCTCGGCGCGCCCTGCCGACTCGACGTGGACGGCCCGCACGCCGCGCTCGTCGTCGGCAAGCGCGGCTACGGCAAGTCCTACACGCTCGGCGTGCTCGCCGAGGAACTGGCCCGTACGCGGGGCGTCGCGCCCGTCGTCGTCGACCCGATGGGCGTGTTCGGCGGCCTCGCCGACGGCGCGGGCGACGTGGCCGCGGCCGTCGAGCCGACGCCTGCGGTCGCCGCCGACGCGGTCCCGCCACGGGCGTGGTGCGACATGCTGGACCTGAAGCCCTCGTCGGGACCGGGCGCGCTCGTCTGGCGGGCGGCCGCCGACGCCGGGACGCTCGCGGCGATGCGGCGTCGCGTCCGGGACGCCGACGCGCCGGACGCCCACCGCCGCGCGGCGCTGAACCACCTCGACCTTGCCGACTCGTGGGACGTCTTTCACCCCGACGGCCTGACCGCCGCCGACGTCGCGACGGCCGGGGCGACCGTGCTGGACGTCTCCGGCCGCGACGCCGCGGCGATGAACGCCGTCGTCCGGGCCGTCGCGGCGGGGCTGTACGACGCGCGAGTGGCGGACGCCGTCGACCGCCTGCCGTGGCTCCTTGTCGACGAGGCCCACGCCTTCTTCGACGGCGTCGCGGCGCCGGCGCTCCGCCGACTGCTGACGCGGGGCCGACAGCCCGGCGTCAGCCTCGTCGCGGCGACGCAACGCCCCAGCGCGCTGCCCGACGTGGCCGTCTCGCAGGCCGACCTCGTGCTCGCCCATCGGCTCACCTCCCGTGCCGACCGCGACGCCCTCGAAGCGGCGCGGCCGTCGTACATGGGCGCGTCGTTCGGCGAGCGCACGCCGACCGACCCCGGCGAGGTGACGCTGGTCGACGACGCGACCGAGGCGGTCCACGCGGTGCGGGTCCGGGAGCGCGACACGTCCCACGGCGGTGCAAGCCCGCGGGCGAGTGCCGTCGCTGAGACAAGGTCGTCGGGTCACTAACGCGCTACGCCGCCGGCCGGACGCACCGCTGGGAAACGAGTTCCGAAGAAGCGCCCGAGGCGGGATTTGAACCCGCGTCACGACCGTGACAGGGTCGTATGATGGGCCACTACACCACCCGGGCTTTCGAACGCAACTTCACCTTGCTGCGGGTCTTATTAAGGGGTGTCGATCTCGACTGCACGTGGTGGGCGTTGGCGTGAAACAACGGCGACCGCTACGGTCGGCTCATCCGGGTCAGCCGAACCGGTCCGACAGCGCGTAGTCGGCCGCCCAGTTGATCGCGGACGCCGGCGCGTTCGGATGGGGGTCTTCGACGCGCAACCGCATCTCGCCGGTCCCGGTGTCGCCGATCGGCACCCAGTACGCCGCCGCCGTGTCGGGGGAGTAGACGGCGTATGCGTCGACCTCTCCCTCCGTGTAATCCCTGTCTACGCGTTCGCCCCCGTCCACCGTAGACGTATAGAGGTTGAACCGAACCGTCCCATTCACCCAGTTTCCGGTTTTGCACTGTACCCTGTACAGTTCGCCGCGTTCGTCGACGATGAGGTCGTACCGGTCGCTGTCCCCGAAGGGCACCGAGACGGAGACGCCGCTGCTCAGGAGTCGCTGTAAGAGGACCGCCTCCGTTTCGTCGCCCCGACGTGACGGATTCATGCGACGACGTTGCCGCGTCCCGGTACTTGAACGCCCGGACGGGGCGCTACGGCGTTCGTTCGTCGCAAAAGCGCCCGAGGCGGGATTTGAACCCGCGTCACGACCGTGACAGGGTCGTATGATGGGCCACTACACCACCCGGGCAGAGCGCATCCTACCCTTTCCCGGTTGCAACCTTAAGACTTTCCAAAGAAGACGGCGGCGTCCGTCCGACCGCTCCCCCGCCGTCGGCCGAATCCGTGCGAGTTCCCCACAAACGATTTATACCACAACGTCCTCCTTTCGGATGCCTGACCAGGAACATCGCCGCCGCAGACCGACCCGCGTTCGCCCCGGCTGCGTAGCTGTCGGTCCCGCTGCAGTTGGCAAGTCTTAAATCCTCCCCGTGTGTAACAGCCTGTAGTATCTCGTGACAGCAGCTTCTCCCCCGGTCAGACACACATGGTAGACGTAAGCCAACACAACCTGGTACCCGAGCACAACGTCGTCGACGAGGACGCCGTCGACGAGGTGTTAGCAGAGTACGACATCAAACGGACGGACCTGCCCAAGATCAAACGCGCGGACCCGGCGCTGCCCGACGAGGCCGAGGTCGGCAACGTGATCGAGATCGTCCGGGACTCCCGAACGACAGACCAAGCGGTCGTATACCGACTCGTCGTAGAATAACATGGAACGAGAAGATAGACGCGCCATCTCGAAGGAGTATTTCGGCAAGGAACGACTCGCAGAACACCACTACCGCTCGTTCAACGCCTTCCTGGGCCGCGGCATGCAGGAGGTCGTCGACGAGAAGGAGACCATCGACACGGACATCGGCGACAAGGAGGGCGAGGAGCCCGTCCACGTCGAACTGGGCGACGTCCGTGTCGTGACCCCGCGGGTGCGCGAGGCCGACGGCAGCGAGGAGCTGCTGTACCCACAGGAGGCCCGCCTGCGCAACATCACGTACGCCGCCCCGGTGTTCATGGAGATGAGCATCGTAAAGGGCGACCCCGAGGAGGGGGAGGACCGCGTGGTCGACAGCACCGAGACGAAGATCGGCCGGATGCCGGTCATGGTCGGCTCCGACAAGTGTAACATCGCCGGCTTCTCCGACGAGGAGCTCATCGAGATCGGCGAGGACCCGGCCGACCCCGGCGGCTACTTCATCGTCAACGGGAGCGAGCGGGTGCTGATGACCAGCGAGGACCTCGCGCCGAACAAGATCCTCGCGGAGTACGACACGAAGTACGGCGACGAGATCCAGGTCGCCAAGACGTTCTCCCAGCGCCGCGGGTACCGCGCGCTGGTGCTGACCGAGCGGACCCGCGACGGGCTGCTGGAGGTGTCGTTCCCGTCGGTGTCCGGCAGCATCAACTTCGTCACGCTCGTCCGGGCGCTCGGCCTGGAGTCCGACGAGGAGATCGTCCACCGCGTCTCCGACGACCCGGAGATCGTGAAGTTCATGCTGGAGAACCTGGAGGCCGCCGACGTCCAGACCGAGGAGGAGGCCATCGAGGAACTCGGCAAGCGCGTCGCCAGCGGCCAGGGGAAGAACTACCAGCTGAAACGCGCCAACTACGTCATCGACCGCTACCTCCTGCCCCATCTCCACGAGGAGGGCGTCGACGAGGAGGACGTGCGGATCAACAAGGCGTACTACCTCTGCCGGATGGCCGAGGCCTGCTTCGAGCTGGCGCTGGAGCGCCGCCAGCCCGACGACAAGGACCACTACGCCAACAAGCGGCTGAAGGTCAGCGGCGACCTGATGAAGGACCTGTTCCGGACGGCGCTGAACAAGCTCGCCCGGGACGTGAAGTACCAGCTCGAACGCGCCAACATGCGCAACCGCCAGCTCTCGGTCAACACCGTCGTCCGCTCGGACGTGCTGACCGAGCGGCTCGAACACCCGATCGCGACGGGTAACTGGGTGGGCGGCCGCTCCGGCGTCTCGCAGCTGGTCGACCGGACGAACTTCATGGGCGTGCTGTCGCACCTCCGCCGGCTGCGTTCGCCGCTGTCCCGCTCGCAGCCCCACTTCGAGGCCCGCGACCTGCACGCGACCCAGTGGGGGCGCATCGGCCCCTCGGAGACCCCCGAGGGCCCGAACTGCGGTCTGGTGAAGAACTTCGCGCAGGCGATGGAGCTGTCACAGAACGTCGACGACGAACAGGAGCTGAAACGGGAACTGGCGTCGATGGGTGTCGAGGGGATCCCCGGCATCGAGGGCGTCAGCCGACGGGCGGAGGGAGATTAACATGAGCCAGCAACAACAGCGAGAGGCCAAGGTGTACGTCAACGGGAGCCTGGTCGGGACCCATCCGGACCCGCACCAGCTCGCCGAACAGATCCGGGAGGCGCGCCGCCGCGGCGACGTCAGCGAGATGGTCAACGTCTCCGTGAAGGACCGCACGCGCGAGGTCATCGTCAACGCCGACGCCGGGCGGGCGCGCCGCCCGCTGCTCGTCGTCGAGGACGGCGAGACGCTCATCTCCGACGAGGAGATCGAGGCCGTCAAGGAGGGCAGCCTCGACTTCGACGACCTCGTCGACCACGGCTACGTCGAGTTCATCGACGCCGAGGAGGAGGAGGACATCTACGTCGCGGTCGACCGCGAGGACCTCAACGCCGACCACACGCACCTGGAGATCGACCCGCAACTCATCTTCAGCATCGGCTCGGGCATGATCCCGTACCCCGAGCACAACGCCAGCCCCCGGATTACCATGGGCGCGGGGATGATCAAGCAGTCGCTGGGCCTGCCGGCGGCGAACTACCGCATCCGGCCGGACACGCGCCAGCACCTCCTGCACTACCCGCAGCTCTCGATGGTCAAGACCCAGACCACCGAGCAGATCGGCTACGACGACCGGCCCGCCGCGCAGAACTTCGTCGTCGCCGTCATGTCCTACGAGGGGTTCAACATCGAGGACGCGCTGGTGATGAACGGCGGCTCGGTCGACCGCGCGCTCGCCCGCTCGCACTTCCTGCGGACCTACGAGGGCGAGGAACGGCGCTACCCGGGCGGTCAGGAGGACCGCTTCGAGATCCCGAGCCAGGACGTCCGCGGCGCGCGCGGCGAGGACGCGTACACGCACCTCGACGACGACGGCCTGGTCAACCCCGAGACCAAGGTCGACGAGAACAGCGTCCTGCTCGGCAAGACCAGCCCGCCCCGGTTCCTGGAGGAGCCCGACGACATGGGCGGGCTCAGCCCGCAGAAACGCCGCGAGACGAGCGTGACGATGCGCAGCGGCGAGAGCGGCGTCGTCGACACCGTGACGCTGATGGAGGGCGAGGACGGCTCGAAGCTCTCGAAGGTGTCGGTGCGCGACGAGCGCATCCCGGAACTCGGCGACAAGTTCGCCTCCCGGCACGGCCAGAAGGGCGTCGTCGGCCACATCGCGCCCCAGGAGGACATGCCGTTCACCGAGGAGGGGCTCGTGCCGGACCTCATCCTCAACCCGCACGCGCTGCCGTCGCGGATGACGGTCGGCCACGTGCTGGAGATGATCGGCGGGAAGGTCGGCGCGCTGGAGGGCCGCCGCGTCGACGGCACCCCCTTCACCGGCGAGGACGAGGACGAACTCCGCGACGCGCTCTCCGAGAAGGGCTTCAAGTCCAGCGGGAAGGAGATCATGTACTCCGGCGTCACCGGCGAGAAGATCGAGGCCGAGATATTCGTCGGGACGATCTTCTACCAGAAGCTGTACCACATGGTCTCGAACAAGCTGCACGCCCGCTCGCGCGGGCCGGTGCAGGTGCTCACCCGCCAGCCGACCGAGGGCCGCGCCCGCGAGGGCGGCCTCCGCGTCGGCGAGATGGAACGGGACGTGCTCATCGGGCACGGCGCGGCGATGGCGCTGAAAGAGCGGCTGCTCGACGAGTCCGACCGCGAGTTCATCCACGTCTGTGGCAACTGCGGGATGAGCGCGGTCGAGAACGTCGAGCAACAGCGCGTCTACTGTCCGAACTGCGGCGAGGAGACGGACGTCCACGAGATAGAGATGAGCTACGCGTTCAAGCTCCTGCTAGACGAGATGAAGGCGCTCGGCATCGCGCCGCGACTTGAACTGGAGGACGCAGTCTAAGATGGTCCGAAACCACTCACCCAAGGAGATCGGCGAAATCAGCTTCGGGCTGATGGACCCCGAGGAGTACCGCGACATGAGCGCCACGAAGATCATCACCGCCGACACCTACGACGACGACGGGTTCCCCATCGACATGGGGCTGATGGACCCGCGCCTCGGCGTGATAGACCCCGGGCTGGAGTGCAAGACCTGCGGCCAGCACTCCGGCTCCTGTAACGGCCACTTCGGCCACATCGAACTGGCCGCCCCGGTCATCCACGTGGGCTTCACGAAGCTCATCCGGCGGCTGCTGCGGGGCACCTGTCGGGAGTGCTCGCGGCTCGCGCTCACCGAGGACGAGAAGGCGGAGTTCCGCGACCAGCTCCAGACCACCATCGACCTGGGCAACGACGTCAACGACGTGACCAAGGCGGCGATCCGCCAGGCCCGCAAGAAGGACCGCTGTCCCCACTGCGGCGAGGTCCAGTTCGACATCAACCACGAGAAGCCGACCACGTACTACGAGGTCCAGCAGGTCCTCTCCAGCGAGTACCCACAGAAGATCGCCGCCGCGATGCAGGACGAGGACGCCGAGGACGTGCCGAAGAACCCCGGCGACCTCGCCGCTGAGACCGGCATCGACCGCTCGCGCGTCAGCGAGATCCTCTCGGGCGAGTTCCGCCCGCGCAAGGAGGACCGCAAGGCCATCGAGAAGGCCCTCGACCTCGACCTCACCGAGGAGGACATGAACAAGCTGATGCCCAGCGACATCCGGGACTGGTTCGAGGCGATTCCGGACGAGGACATCGAGGTGCTTGGCATCAACCCCGAGCGCTCGCGCCCCGAGTGGATGATCCTGACCGTGCTGCCGGTGCCGCCGGTGACGGCCCGTCCCTCGATCACGCTGGACAACGGCCAGCGCAGCGAGGACGACCTCACCCACAAGCTGGTCGACATCATCCGCATCAACCAGCGGTTCATGGAGAACCGCGAGGCCGGCGCGCCCCAGCTCATCATCGAGGACCTCTGGGAGCTGCTGCAGTACCACGTCACGACGTTCATGGACAACGAGATCAGCGGCACGCCGCCCGCCCGCCACCGGTCGGGCCGCCCGCTGAAGACGCTGTCCCAGCGCCTCAAGGGCAAGGAGGGCCGCTTCCGCGGCTCGCTGTCCGGGAAGCGCGTGAACTTCTCGGCCCGGACCGTCATCTCCCCCGACCCGACGCTGTCGCTGAACGAGGTCGGCGTCCCCGACCGCGTCGCGACGGAGATGACCCAGACGATGAACGTCAACGAGCGCAACCTCGCCGACGCCCGGCGCTACGTCGCCAACGGGCCGGAGAGCCACCCCGGCGCGAACTACGTGCGCCGGCCCGACGGCCGCCGCCTGAAGGTGACCGAGAAGAACTGCGAGGAACTGGCCGAGAAGGTCGAGGCCGGCTGGGAGGTGAACCGCCACATGATCGACGGCGACATCATCATCTTCAACCGCCAGCCGTCGCTCCACCGGATGTCGATCATGGCCCACGAGGTGGTCGTGATGCCGTACAAGACGTTCCGGCTGAACACGACCGTCTGCCCGCCGTACAACGCCGACTTCGACGGCGACGAGATGAACATGCACGCCCTCCAGAACGAGGAGGCCCGTGCGGAGGCCCGCGTCCTGATGCGCGTACAGGAGCAGATCCTCTCGCCGCGGTTCGGCGAGAACATCATCGGGGCGATTCAGGACCACATCTCCGGGACGCACCTGCTGACACACACCAACCCGCACTTCAACGAGACGCAGGCGCTCGACCTGCTGCGTGCGACCCGCATCGACGAACTGCCCGAGCCGTCCGGCACCGAGGACGACGGCACGCCGTACTGGACGGGTCGGGATATCTTCTCGGAGCTGCTCCCCGACGACCTGAACCTGGAGTTCACCAGCGAGACCGGCGACACGGTCGTCATCCAGGACGGCGCGCTCACCGAGGGGACCATCGACGAGGGCGGCGTCGGCGCGTTCGGCGGCGAGGTCGTCGACACCATCGCGAAGGTGTACGGCAAGACCCGCGCCCGCCAGTTCATCAACGAGGTCGCGTCGCTGGCGATGCGCTCGATCATGCACTTCGGCTTCTCGATAGGCATCGACGACGAGACGGTGCCCCAGGCCGCCGAGGAGCGCATCAACGAGACCATCGCCGACG
Organism: Halostella litorea; assembly: GCF_004785955.1. Classification (NCBI taxonomy): domain Archaea; kingdom Methanobacteriati; phylum Methanobacteriota; class Halobacteria; order Halobacteriales; family Natronoarchaeaceae; genus Halostella; species Halostella litorea. The sequence goes on from NZ_ML214300.1 coordinate 899,468, forward strand.
CGAACGACCGCGTCGAGGAGCTGATCGAGACCTACGAGAACGGCGACCTCGAGTCGCTGCCGGGCCGCACCGTCGACGAGACGCTGGAGATGAAGATCATGCAGACGCTCGGCCGCGCCCGCGACAACGCGGGCGACATCGCCGAGGAGCACTTCGACGACGACAACCCGGCGGTCGTGATGGCCGAGTCCGGGGCCCGCGGGTCGCTGCTGAACCTCACCCAGATGGCCGGCTGCGTCGGCCAGCAGGCGGTCCGGGGCGAGCGCATCAACCGCGGCTACGAGGACCGCACCCTCAGCCACTACAAGCCCGACGACCTGTCGGCCGACGCCCACGGCTTCGTGCAGAACTCCTACACGAACGGCCTGACCCCGCGGGAGTTCTTCTTCCACGCGATGGGCGGCCGCGAGGGGCTGGTCGACACGGCGGTCCGGACGTCGAAGTCCGGTTACCTCCAGCGCCGGCTCATCAACGCGCTCTCGGAACTGGAGACGCAGTACGACGGCACCGTCCGGGACACCAGCGACACGATCGTCCAGTTCGAGTTCGGCGAGGACGGCACCAGCCCGGTGAAGGTGTCCTCCGGCGACGAGAACGAGATCGACGTCGACAAGATCGCCGACCGCGTCATCGAGGCCGAGTTCGACACCGACGACGCGCTCCAGGAGTTCCTCGGCGAGAAGCGCCCGTCGACGAACCTCTCGGAGCACGCCGACTCGCGGCGCTCCGACGAGGTCCCGCCGCGCAGCGAGCCGACCGCCCCCGCGGAACCCCAGGTGAACGATGACTGAGATAACCGACGACATCGAGGCCGTCGTGGAGGACACGGACCTCCCGAAGCGGCTGAAAGAGCAGGTGTACAGCACGGTCGAGGAGCGCGACGGCGTCACCGTCGAGCAGGCCGACCAGATCGCGAAGGCGGTCGAGACCCGCTACCTCGACACGCGCGTCGACCCGCTCGACCCCGTCGGCACCGTCTCCGCGCAGTCCATCGGGGAGCCCGGGACGCAGATGACGATGAACACGTTCCACTACGCGGGCGTCGCGGAGATCGACGTGACACAGGGCCTGCCGCGGCTCATCGAGCTGGTGGACGCCCGGAAGACGCCGGACACGCCGATGATGACGGTGTATCTGGAGGACGAGTTCGCGGCCGACCGCGAGCGCGCTCACGAGGTCGTCTGGGAGATCGAGGCGACGAAGATCCTCGCGCTGGGCGACATCTCGACGAACGTCGCGGACATGCGCGTCCAGATCGACCTCAACGAGGACACGCTCCAGGAGCGGTGGCCCCGGGTCGACAGCACCGAGGAGATCGCCACGGAGATCGCCGGCATCATCGAGGACTCGCTGGGGGTCGACACGATCCAGCAGGGGACGAACGTCGAGTTCGGCCCCGAGGAGCCCAGCTACCGCGACCTGCTCCAGCTCGTCGAGGAGCTGCGTGACATCACGTTCAAGGGGATAGAGGAGGTGTCCCGCGTCGTCATCCGCAAGGAGGAGACCGACGAGGGCGAGGAGTTCATCCTCTACACCGAGGGGTCGGCGTTCGGCGACGTGCTCTCCATCGAGGGCGTCGACGCCTCCCGGACCACCTGCAACAACATCCACGAGATCTACCGCAACCTCGGCGTCGAGGCCGCCCGCGAGGCGATCATCGAGGAGACGATGGATACGCTGGAGGAGCAGGGCCTGGACGACGTGAACATCCGGCACCTGATGCTGGTCGCCGACATCATGACCAACGAGGGGACCATCGAGTCCATCGGCCGCCACGGCATCTCCGGCTCGAAGGACTCCGTGCTGGCCCGGGCCGCGTTCGAGGTGACGGTCAACCACCTGCTCGACGCGGCGATCCACGGCGAGGTCGACGACCTCAACGGCGTCACCGAGAACGTCATCGTCGGCAAGCCGATCAAGCTCGGCACCGGCGACGTGGACCTGAAGATGGGCTCGTTCAGCCGCCAGTCCGAACAGGCCGACTGATGCCGACCCGCACCCTGACCGACGCCGCCCGCCAGTACATCGCCGCCTTCGAGACGGAGACGGGGGCGACGGCGCGGGACTGCGTCGTCCAGGAGCGCGACGGCGACGACCGCGTCGTCATCCTCGTGACGGCCGGCGAGATGGCCGAGGCGATCGGCCCGGGCGGCCAGCACGTCCGGCGCGTCGAGGAGGCGGTCGGCAGGGACGTGAAGCTGGTCGAGGACGCCGACACCGCCGAGGCGTTCGTCGCCAACGCGCTGTCGCCCGCCGCCGTCTACAACGTGACGGTGAGCGAGGACGACGAGACGGTCGCCTACGCCGAGGTCGCCGAGGAGGACACCGGCGCGGCGATCGGCGCGGACGGCGAGAACATCGCGGTGGCGCGGACGCTGGCGAAGCGCCACTACGACATCGACGACATCCAACTGGCGTAGCGGGCGTGCCCGCCCGAGGGGCAACAGCGGGTCGCCCTCAGACGACGCCTAACCGACGCTTTCCTCCCGAAACGCTCGCAGAACGGCTTAGTGGATCCCCGAAACGCCCTCAGATCCCGTAATCGACCCCGTTCGCGCTCCCTCAGCGCGTAACGGGCGCGACGAAAGGGGACGCTTAAGTGGCTCCGTCAGCTACGGGCTGGTACTATGGCAAACGGCAAGTACGCCGGGCGAAAGCTCAAGCGGGACCGCCAGAAGCGCCGGTGGTCCGACTCGGAGTACGCCCGACGCGAGCGCGGGCTCGAGGAGAAGTCCGACCCCCTCGAGGGCGCGCCGCAGGGCCGCGGCATCGTCCTGGAGAAGATCGGCATCGAGGCGAAACAGCCCAACTCCGCGATCCGGAAGTGTGTCCGGGTCCAGCTCATCAAGAACGGGAAGCAGGTCACCGCGTTCTGTCCCGGTGACGGCGCGATCTCGTTCATCGACGAGCACGACGAGGTCACCATCGCCGGCATCGGCGGCGCGAAGGGTCGCGCGATGGGCGACATCGGTGGCGTGAACTACAAGGTCGAGAAAGTAAACGGCGTCTCGCTCATCGAACTGGTGCGCGGGAACGCGGAGAAGCCGGTGCGATAACCATGGCGGCAGAAGAGGACCAGCCCGAGCCGGAGGAACCGGCGGGCACGGACGAGGAGACAGTCGGCGCGAAACTGTTCGGCCGCTGGGAGGTCACCGGCATCGAGTACGCCGACCCCTCCACCGAGCGGTACATCACGGTGACGCCGGTCGCCCACACGATGGGCCGCCACGCGTCCAAGCAGTTCCAGAAGTCCGAGATCTCGATCGTCGAGCGGCTCATCAACCGCCTGATGCAGACCGACGAGAACACGGGCAAGAAACAGCAGACGCTCAACATCGTCCGCGACGCGTTCGAGATCATCCACGAGCGGACCGACGAGAACCCCGTGCAGGTGCTCGTCACCGCCGTCGAGAACGCCGCGCCCCGGGAGGAGACCGTCCGCCTGAAGTACGGCGGGATCTCCGTCCCGAAGGCCGTCGACGTCGCGCCCCAGCGCCGCGTCGACCAGGCGCTGAAGTTCCTCGCTGAGGGCGTCTACGGCGCGTCGTTCAAGACGCCGACCGACGTCGAGGAAGCGCTGGCCGACCAGCTGCTCGGCGCGGCCAACTACGACGTCCAGACGTACGCCATCAACCAGAAAGAGGAGAAGGAGCGCGTCGCCGCCGCAGCGCGGTAACGCCCGCAGTCTCTCTTCCGTTTTCTCGCCCCACCGAGCGCCGCCCGAACTGTTTGGTACGTTACCAAAACGGCGTTCAGGGAACGCTTTTTCCCCGTCCGGGAGAGGTCCCGGCCGTGACCAGTCGTGTGGCGTGACGCCGCCCCGCCGGTGCGAAGGTACTACGCCTACCAGGCGCTGTCGTCGGCGGGCTTTATCACCCCGATCTTCACGCTGTTCATGCTCGCCCGGGGGCTGTCCTACAGCGAGATAGCGACGCTGTCGGCGGTCGTCGCGGTGCTTGTGACGGTCGGCGAGATCCCGACCGGATACGTGGGCGATCGGGTCGGCCGCCGGAACAGCCTGGTCGCGAGCGCGGCCCTGCTGGTGTCGTCGCTGGTCGGGTTCGTGTGGGCGCGGTCGTTCCCCGCGTTCGTCCTCCTATACGCGCTGTGGGCGGTCGGGCTGACGTTCGCCTCGGGCAGCGACAGCGCGTGGCTGTACGACACGCTGGCGGCGCGCGGCGAGTCCGGCGCGTTCACGCGGGTCCGCGGACGGGGGCAGTCGGTCAGGCGCGGCGCGAGCGTCGTCACGATGATCGCCGGTGGGCTGCTGTACGCCGCCGACCCGACGGCCCCGTTCGTCGCGGCCGCGGCGGTGAACGCCCTCGGGATCCCGGTGTTGCTGTCGATGCCGCGAAACGAGGGGTACGCCGACGGGGCGGGCGACCGACTCACCGCCGCGGAGGCGGCCGGCGTGGTCCGGCGGGCGCTGACCCGGCCGGCGCTGCGCACGTTCCTCCTCTACGTCGGCCTCTTCTTCGGCGTCGTCTCGGCGTCGAACACGTACGTCCAGCCGGTGACCGTCGCCGTGCTGGAGGCTCACGTCGCCGCCCTCGGGGTCCCGGAGGAGGCGACGCTCGGCGTGCTGTACGCGGGCTTTACCGGCGTCGCCGGCGTCGCGAGCTACCACGCGGGGACGGTCGAGGACGCGCTGGGCGTCCGCCGCGCGGTGCTTTTCGTGCCGGTCGCCGTCGCCGCCGCGCTCGTCGTCCCGGCGTCGCTGTCGGCGGTCGCGCTCCCGGCGTTTTTCGCCATGCGGGCCGCCGACGCCCTGCTCCGGCCGATGGCGAGCGGCTACCTCAACGACCGCGTCGCGGGCGCGGGCCGGGCGACGGTGCTGTCGGCCGCGTCGATGGCGTACGCCGTCCTCCGGGTGCCGCTGATACTGGCCGGCGGGGTCGTCGCGGACGCCGCCGGGCCGCTGACCGCAGTCGCCGGGTTCGGCGGGACCTTCCTCGTCGCGGCGGCGCTGCTCGGGCGCTTCGCCTCGCCCGTCGTGGCGGGGTCGCCGGGCGGCGTCGCCGAGGGGTCGTGACGGAAGGGCCGGGGGCGGCGGTTCGAGGCTGGAAAGTATTTAACGCCGCTCGCCCACCGGTTCGACATGGACAGACGCTGGTCCCGTCGCCGTTTCGTCGCCGTCGCCGGAGCGGTCGGCCTGGCCGGATGTAGCTCGTCGGACTCCTCCACCACGAACACGACGAACCGGACCGAGACGACGGCGGAGCCGGAGCCGCCGGAGTACGACCTGTCGGTCGACCACGACGCCGAGTCGTGGGACCGGTACGACCCCGAGTGGGAGTCGCCCTCGACCTCCCCGCTGACCGGCGTGGGCTCGGAGGTGCTCGTCGAGAACCTCGAGATCCCGTGGGACCTCTCTTTCACCGGCAACGGGGAGGTGTTCATCACCGAGCGCGTCGGGCGGATCAAGTCCTTCGCCGACGGCGAGGTACAGAACGTCACCGAACCGGTCGACGCCATCGACGCCGGATCGGTCGAGCCGGGCGAGGAGGAACAGACCTGGTGGATCGAGGGCGGCGAGGGCGGTACCCTCGGCGTCGCCGCCCACCCCGAGTATCCGGACCCGCCGGTCGTCTACGCCTACTACACCTACCAGGACGGCGACGAGCGGTACAACAAGGTCGCCTACTTCGACGTGAGCGCGGACGACCCGAGCCGGCACGCCGGGACGCTCGTCGACGGCATCCCGGCCGACAACATCCACAACGGCGGCCGGATCACGTTCGGCCCGGCGAACTACCTCTGGGTCGGCGCGGGCGACGCGGGACAGAAGTCGCTGGCCGGCGACCCCGAGACGCTCGCCGGGAAGATCCTCCGCCTGACGCCCGAGGGCGACCCCGCGCCGGACAACCCGGACGTCGGCGACCCCCGGGTGTACACGTACGGCCACCGCAACCCGCAGGGCATCACGTTCCTCCCGGACGCGACCACCGTGATCGACGAGCACGGCCCGTCGGCCCACGACGAGGTGAACCACCTCGTGGCCGGCGACGACTACGGCTGGCCGGACGTGCGCACACGCGAGAAGTACGAGGCGAACGAGGACGTCCACCCGCCGCTGATGAACACCCCCCGTTCGATCGCGCCCAGCGGGTCGGTGTTCTACACGGGCGACGCGGTGCCGGAGTGGTCCAACCGCATGATAATCGGGACGCTGACCGGCCAGCGCATCCACGTCGTCACGCTCACGCCGGAGGGCGGGGAGCTCCCGCCCGCGGAGGACGGCACGCGCTTCGACGCCGGCTACTTCGACGACGCGTACACCGCCACCTCCCACCGGACGTTCGAGAACGAACTCGGCCGCATCCGCCACGTCGAACAGGGGCCGAACGGCGAGCTGTACGCGATCACCTGCAACCGCGACGGCCGGTCGCGGGAGGGGTTCCCGACCGAGCAGGACGACGTGCTCGTCCGCTTCACGCCCGGCGGCGAGTGAGGCGGCCGCGGGTCACCCGCGGCGCTCGGCCACGACGGCGGCGTCGGCGTCGACGGTGACCCGCAGTTCGTCGCCGTCGACCGCCACCGGCACCTCGACGCGGAGCGGGTCCGTCGAGACGGCCTCCGCGCGGGGCGTGACCGCCCAGTCGAGGTCCCAGAGCGCCGTCTCGGTCACGTCGATACCCCGCTCGTGGTGGAACGCGACGACCGCCGGGCGGAACAGGACGTGGGCCTCCACGTTGGCGAACATGCTCGTGTCGCAGCGGTCACAGGCGTAGTGCACGCCGAAGGGGTAGACGTCGAGGACGTCCTCCGGGTCGCGGCGCAGCGTGCTCGTGATCGGCCCGTGACAGTTGGGACAGAAGCCGTCGACGACCGACCGGAACTCGTTGCGGGTCCAGCGCTCCGCCACGCGGGGCCACTCCTCGCGGGGGTACTCCTCGAACGCGCCGGGCGGCACTTCGAGCCGGATCACGTTCCGGTCGCAGTCGTCGCAGGCGACCCGGGCGTGCCACCCCTCGAAGTCGGCGGCGAGCGGGCCGCCACAGTGGGTGCAGTCGGCGTCGACCGGGACGGGGTCGCTCTCGACCGCCTTCGTGTACTGGCCCGCCAGGACCGTCCCGACGACCCGTCGCCCAGCCGGGGTCAGCCGGTAGCCGTCCTCGTCCCTGGCGACGAACTGCCCGACCAGCCGGTCGAGGTGGTAGTTGAACTGCCCGCTGTCGGCGACGCCGACCGCCGCGCGGAGGTCGGCGAAGCCGAGTCGGCCGTCCGCGTCGGAGAGCGCCCGGAGCACGCCGAGGCGGGTGTCGTCGCCGAGCAGGCCGAAGGCGTCGTCGGCCGACACGTGCTCGACCACGCCGTCGTCTTCAGCGTCGTCCGTCATGGCGACCGCTTGTTCGCGGGCCGACCTATCGCTTTCGGGAGGAGCGTTTTCACGGTTCGTCCCGTCGGTGCCGACATGAACGGGGACTGCGAGTTCTGTCGCGTCGTCCACGGGGAGTCGGACGTGGACCTGCTGTACGGGGACGACCGGACGGCCGCGTTTCTCGACCGCAACCCGGCGGTGCGGGGCCACACGCTGGTGGTGCCGAAGCGACACCGGGAGGAACTGCTCGTCGGCGACGGCTCGGTCGGGGTATGGCGGACGGTCCAGCGGGTTGCACGCGCCCTGGAGACGGTGCTCGACCCCGAGGGGTTCAGCACGTTCCACACCTCCGGGCCGCTGGTCGGCAACGTCGAGCACGCCCACGTCCACCTCCTCCCGCGGGAGGCCGACGATACGGTCCACATCGCGCTGGACCGGACGCCGCTGGGGGCCGACGCCGCGGATCGGCTCACGTCGCAGGTGCGCGCCGAACTGTGAGCGCCGGCCGGCCGCGCCACGCGGTCCGACGGGGGGCTCAGTCCGCGGCCGCCGACCCGCCGCCGGCCGCGTAGTCGCGGGTCGCGTCGACGAGCGCCTTCCGGTACTCGCTCGTGTCGGGGTCGTCGGCGAGCGACCGGAAGCGGCGGCGGAACCGGTCGAGGTCGACGCCGGGCGCGTCCTCGGCGGCGGCCGCGGCCAGGTCGTACAGGCGGTGGTCCGACCCGACCAGGTCGTGGCGCTCGACCATCGCAAGCGCGAACGCGGCGTTGACCGCCGTGATCTCAGGGTCGGCCGCGGGGTCGGCCGGGAGCGACACGCCGCCGGGCGGCCGCCCGGGCGCATCGGCGAGCGCGCGGGCCAGGCTCGATTCGAGGAAGGCGACGAGTTTGTCCGGCGGGCCGACGGAGAGCGTGATGTCGTCGGCGTAGATGTCCTTCATGTGGTTGGCGATCTGGTAGCAGTGCGTGAGGCGGCGGCGCTCGACGGACTTACCCGCCAGCGCGAGGTACAGCGCCTCCTCCGTCGACTGGGTGTGGGAGGGGTGGCCCGCCTCGTGGCGGCGCATGTGGGCGTACTCGTGGAGCGCGAGTTCGCGGGCCATCGCGCTCGTCGCCGCCTGCCGGGAGATGTTCAGGGTGTGGTGGTCGTCGTGGTGGCCGGTCCAGGTCCGCTCGTCCGGGTCCTCGCGGACGCGGACGCGCACCGGCCGGGCGAGGTCGTACTCCGTCTCGAACAGGTCCCGCGCGCCGAGAAACGGCGCGGCGGGACCCGGACCCTGCACGCGAACGTCCATGTCTACGCGTACCAGGGTGCGGAGCGATATGACTCTTGCCCCGCTATCGGGCCGCCGGCGCGCGCTCGGCGTCGGTGACCAGCCGCCGGACGCCGTCGACGTCGAGCACGAAGTCGGCGCCGAAAGCGGAGGCCGGCGTCCCGAAGCCGTCGGGCGCGTCGCCCGACAGCGTCCGCTCGGCGGCCGCGACGGCCGTCTCGGTCGTCAGGTCGTACGGGTCGGGCGTCGCCAGGCGCGCTGCCACGCGGTTCCCGGCGTCGTCGGCCACCTCACCGTGGATGCGGACGGTGCCTTTCGCGCGCTCCCGATCCGTGGGGCCGGAGACGGCGGCGTCGACCACGGCGGTCAGCGCGGACTGGACCGGGCCGGCCGCGAAAAGCGGCAGGAGCGGCGCGCTCCAGCGCAGCGCCCGCACGGCGGCCCGCGGCATCGCGGCGTACACATCGATATTCGGGATGCCGGTCGTGTAGTACGCCGAGGAGACGTCGCCCCAGGGGACGGTTGCCGCGAGTGCCGGCCCGTCGCCGAAGTCGAACTCGCGGGTCCGCCACGCCGGCGGCACGTCGGTGACGACCCCGTTACGCCGGACCGCCCCGCCCCGGGGCAGCCCGCGGATCATCGACTTCATCGTCCCCGGCGAGGCCGACCCGAACCCGTCGATGGCAAGCGTGAGCCGCGTGGCCGAGCGCAGTTGCGACTCCAGATACGCCGCGAGGCAGTCGGTCGCCGCCACGTCGAACCCGACGCCGGGGAGCAGCGAGACGCCCGCGCGCTCGGCCTCGCGGTCGCGCTCGGCGACCCACTCGATGACGTCGAGTTCGCCGGTCAGGTCGAGGTAGTCGGTGCCCGTCGCCAGACACGCTCGCACGAGGGGCTCCGTCGTCGCGGCGAACGGGCCGGCGCAGTTGAGGACGGCGTCGGCGTCGGCGACCGCGTCGCAGACGACGCCGGGGTAGTCCAGCCCGAACACCCGGTGGGCGAGGCCCAACTCCGTCGCCTGTTGCTCCACCGCCGCGGCGTCCCTGCCGGCGACCGTCGGGTCCAGCCCGCGCTCCGTCGCCGCGTCGGTTATCAGTTCCCCCGTGTAGCCGTACGACCCGTAGACGAGCAGTTCCCCGGCCATGGAGCCACCTACGACGGGCGCGTTCAAAACTGTGGCTCGCAGGCGGGGCGCGTCGCCCGCGCGCCGAAGCGTCGGCTGAGCCAGTCAGGAACCCGTCAAATCCCCGCGCTGACCCCGTGTTTCGGCCTGCCACACCCCGCGAACGAAACACTACCCTTTTCACCCCGCTGGCGATATGGGAACGTAATGGGCCGACGCAAGAAGATCGTCGAACAGTGTGAACGGCTGATGGACGAGCCGGAGCAGATCCGGAACATCGCCATCGCCGCACACGTCGACCACGGCAAGACGACACTGACGGACAACCTGCTCGCCGGCGCGGGCATGATCTCCGACGAGACGGCCGGGGAACAGCTCGCCATGGACACCGAGGAGGACGAGCAGGAGCGCGGCATCACCATCGACGCCGCCAACGTGTCGATGACCCACGAGTACGAGGACGACGACTACCTCATCAACCTCATCGACACGCCGGGCCACGTCGACTTCGGCGGCGACGTGACCCGCGCGATGCGCGCCGTCGACGGCGCGCTCGTGGTGGTCGACGCCGTCGAGGGCGCGATGCCCCAGACGGAGACGGTGCTGCGCCAGGCGCTGCGCGAGGGCGTCAAGCCGACCCTGTTCATCAACAAGGTCGACCGCCTCATCTCGGAGCTCCAGGAGGGCCCCGAGGAGATGCAGGAGCGCCTGCTGGCGGTCATCCGCGAGGTCAACGACCTCATCCGCGGCATGACCGAGGAGATGGACGACATCGACGAGGACTGGACCGTCTCCGTCGAGGGCGGCACGGTCGGGTTCGGCTCCGCCCTGTACAAGTGGGGCGTCTCCTTCCCGTCGATGCAGCGCACCGGGATGGACTTCGGCGACATCATGGACCTGGAGCGCTCGGACAAGCGCCAGGAGCTCCACGAGCGGACGCCGCTGTCCGACGTCGTGCTCGACATGGTCTGTGAGCACTTCCCGAACCCCGTCGACGCCCAGCCCCGTCGTATCCCGCGCATCTGGCGCGGCGACGCCGACTCCGAGCTGGCCGACACGATGCGGCTGGTCGACGAGGAGGGCGAGGTCGTCCTGATGGTCACCGACATCGGCGTCGACCCCCACGCGGGGGAGATCGCCGCGGGCCGCGTCTTCTCCGGCACGCTGGAGAAGGGCCAGGAGCTGTACGTCTCCGGCACCGCCGGCAAGAACCGGATCCAGAGCGTCGGCATCTACATGGGCGGCGAGCGCGAGGAGGTCGACCGCGTCCCCGCCGGCAACATCGCCGCCGTCACCGGCCTGAAGGACGCCATCGCCGGCTCGACGGTGTCCAGCGTCGAGATGACGCCGTTCGAGTCCATCGAGCACATCTCGGAGCCGGTCATCACGAAGTCCATCGAGGCCAAGAACATGGACGACCTGCCGAAGCTCATCGAGACGCTCCGCCAGGTGTCCAAGGAGGACCCGACGATCCAGATCGAGATCAACGAGGACACGGGCGAGCACCTCATCAGCGGACAGGGCGAACTCCACCTCGAAGTCCAGACCCAGCGCATCGAGCGCAACCAGGGCATCCCGGTCAACACCGGTGAGCCGATCGTCGTGTTCCGCGAGGCCCCCCAGCAGGCGACCGAGGAGGTCGAGGGCATCTCGCCGAACCGCCACAACCGCTTCTACATCTCGCTGCAGCCGCTCAACGAGGATATCGTCGAGAAGATCCAGCTCGGCGACGTGTCGATGAACATGCCCGAGCAGGAGCGCCGCGAGGCCCTGCAGGAGGCCGGCATGGACAAGGACACGTCCCAGAACGTCGAGCACATCCACGGGACGAACATCCTCATCGACGACACGAAGGGTATCCAGCACCTCAACGAGACGATGGAGCTCGTCATCGAGGGGCTGGAGGAGGCGCTGGACGACGGCCCGCTGGCCAACGAGCCGGTTCAGGGCTCGCTCATCCGCCTCCACGACGCCCGGCTCCACGAGGACACCATCCACCGCGGTCCGGCGCAGGTCATCCCGGCCGTCCGCGAGGCCGTCCACCGCGCGCTCATCCGCGCGGAGGTCCGCCTGCTCGAACCGATTCAGGACGTCCGCATCGACGTCCCCAACGAGTACATGGGCTCGGCCTCCGGCGAGATCCAGGGTCGCCGCGGCCGCGTCGACGACATGTACCAGGAGGGCGACCTGATGGTCGTCGAGGGCGTCGCGCCCGTCGAGGAGATGATCGGCTTCTCCAGCGACATCCGCTCGGCCACCGAGGGCCGCGCGTCCTGGAACACCGAGAACGCCGGGTTCCAGGTCATGGCCGACAACCTCCAGCGCGACCAGATCATGGAGATCCGCGAGCGCAAGGGGATGAAGCTGGAGCTGTCCGAAGCGGTCGACTACATCTAACCCGCGGTACCGTTCTCCCGTTTTCCCGCCGGTCAGCCGCGCTTACCGCGCGCTAATCCGGCCTTACCGCCCGTTTCGAGCGGGGCGTACCGAAACGGTCGGCGGGGTTTATTCGCCGACCCGTCGTCTCACTCACCGACGCTGCCCACGCCGGGGTCAGCGGTGATATTCATGAGAGACAACAACACGCCGGACCGACGACCGACGGGCGAACCCGACCGACGAGGCGACCCGAACCGACCCGAGTTCCGGGAGGACCCGGGCTCGACACGGCACCGCGGCGGGAGGGCGGAGCAACCGGGCCAGCAGCCCCCGAGCGGCGGCCAGGGGCCGACCGACCAGCACGGCGGACGCCCCCGGAGCGGGCACCCCGAGGCGTCCGCACCGCCGCAACGACAGCCCGAGTCACGGCCGCCGGGGTCCGGCGGCGGCGCGGGCGGACGGGGGTTCCAGGAGCCCCAGGGGCCGGCCGGTCCCCGCCAAGGGGCGAGGGAGCCGCGTAATCCCGGAGGGAACCGAAGCGCCGGCAGGGGGAGAGCCGGCGGGGAGAGCTACGACGGCGGCCGCGACCGTCGCGGGCAGGGACCGCCCGACGGCGGTCGTGAGGCACCTCCAGCCGGTGCGGCCGGCCCACAGCCGACCCGACAGGCAGCGGGCGGCCAATCCGGGACGCGACAGTCCGGACACGCGGAGGCGGGACCGCCGGTCGCGGAGCCACGGGCCGGCGCGCCCCAGTCCGCGGCGGCCGGGCGGCCGACCGGAATGTCCCAGCAGCCGGGCGGGCCGGCACGGCGGATTCCGATCGAGCCGGTCGAGGCCGAGCGGCTGTCGACGGACGACGTCGTCACCGCGGACCCCGACACGCCCGTCGCGACGGTGGTCGCCATGCTGGCCGAGCGGGACGTCGGGACGGTCGTCGTCACCGAGGACGACCGCCCGGTCGGGATCATCACGGACCGGCACATCGCGCTCGCCCTGGAGGAGACGCCGGACCTGACCGAGCGCGCCGTCGAGTCGGTGATGGAAGAGAGCCCCGTCACCGTCGGCGCGGACGTCGACCTGTCCGACGCCGTCGGGACGCTGCGGGAACACGACATCCGCCGGGTGCCGGTCGTCGACGACGACGGGCGGCTGTCGGGGATCCTCTCGCTGGACGACGTGCTGGTCGTCCTCGCCGACGAACTGTCCTCGGCCGTCGACGTGATCGAATCGCAGTCGCCGCGGTACTGAGCGGGCACGCGGCAACACGGGCGGGACCGGCCTGACGGCAGCCGAGCCGGGCACCCGACCGCTCAGCCGGGCAGGACCCGGTCGTAGAACGCGTCGATCCGCTCGTTGTACCGCCCGCCACCCTCGATCCCCCACGGGTACCGGGAGAAGTAGTACATGCTCGCGAGGACGGTGCCGATGGTGATCGCGTAGCCCGGCGCGACGGCGCTGACGACGAACGTCGAACTGCCGGCGATCAGGCCGGCGACCAGCACGTCGAGCAGCTGCCTGAGTGCTGACATACGCGGGCGTTGGAGCGGGAGGGAGTAGACGCTTCGGCTCCCGGCGAGCGCCGAGGCCGGCGCGTGTACGAGCGGCCGCCGGACGGCGGAGAGAATTGCGAATGGGTGAACTCTTTAGCCGGCGGGACAGAGAGAGGGCACATGAACATGTACGTCGTACGGGGTGGGTCCCGTGGCGGATGACACCGAACCCGGCGTCGACGGGGGGCGGCAGGGCGACGACGCCGTCGCCGGCGTCCGCTCGTACACCGTCCGGCTGGAGCTGGTCGACGAGCCCGGCGAACTGCTCCGGACGCTCCAGCCGATCGCGGACAACGGCGGCAACCTGCTCTCGATCTTCCATGAGCGGGGGAACCTCACGCCGCGGGGGCACATCCCCGTCGAGGTCGACCTCGAGTGCACGCCCGACCGGTTCGACGTCATCGTCGCGGCGCTGCGGGACGCCGGCGTCAACGTCATCCAGGCCGGCGCGGAGCGGTACAGCGAGGAGATGACCGTCCTGCTCGTCGGCCACCTCATCGACACCGACCTCTCGGACACGCTGAACCGGATCGAGGAGTGCTCGGGCGCGTCGGTCGCGGACATCTCGCTGTCGTCGCCCGAGGGGACCGCCGACGCGTCGGCCGCGCGGCTCCGGCTGGCCGTCGAGTCCGGCCGCGTCGACGACGTGCTGGCGGCGATGCGGTCGGTCGCCGAGGACAAGGACCTGCGGGTCATCGAGCCGCTCACCGGCGGGGGTGAGGCGGCGTGAAGCTCGCGGTGCTGGGGGCAGGTGCGGTCGGCCGCTCGGTCGTCGAACTCGCGGGCGAGTACGGCCACACCGTGACCGCGGTCGCCGACTCCGGGAGCGCGGCGGTCGACCCCGACGGGATCGACGCCGATGCGGTGGTGGCCCGCAAGGAACGGGAGGGCGTCGTCGGCGACGGCGACCCCGACGACGCGCTCGCCGCGGAGTACGACGCGCTCGTCGAGGCGACCCCGACGACGCTCGGCGACGCACAGCCCGGCTTCGGCCACGTCCGGGCGGCCCTGGAGCGGGACCGCCACGTCGTGCTGGCGAACAAGGGGCCGGTCGCCGAGCGCTACGGCGACCTGCGCGCGCTCGAACGCGAGAGCGCGGGCGACGCCCTGTTCGAGGCGACCGTCGGCGGCGCGATCCCCGTCCTGTCGACTATCGCCGACTTCGGGCCGTCGAAGGTCACCGCCGCCCGCGGCGTGTTGAACGGGACGGCCAACTTCGTCCTCTCCCGGATGGCCGCGGAGGGGCTGGACTACGAGCACGTGCTCGCGGAGGCCCAGGACCTGGGCGTCGCGGAGGCCGACCCCTCCTTCGACGTGAACGGCACGGACGCGGCGCTGAAATGCGTCATCCTCGCGAACGTCCTCTCGGACGACGACGTCGTGTACTCGCTGGACGACGCCGCGGTCGAGGGGATCACGGACGTGCCCGGGAGCGCGCTCGAACTCGCCGCCGAGGACGGCCGCACGGTGCGGCTCATCGGCGAGGCCGCGGCCGACGGCGTCCGCGTCGGGCCGCGGCTCGTCCCCGAGAACGGCACGCTCGCGGTGACGGGCACGCGCAACATCGTCCAGCTGGAGACCGAACACGCCGGCAGGCTGAACGTCAGCGGGCGCGGTGCCGGCGGCCCGGAGACGGCGACCGCGGTGCTGGCCGACGTCGGCCGCCTCGGGCGCTGACCCCCCGGCCGACCCCCGCAGATCCGTGTGACAGGTAACCAAACCGCCGGACGGCGTCGGTGTGGGGGGCGTACGGTATCGAAATGGTTTTAACCGCTTCCGCCGAAAGAGTCCGATATAGCGCCTCTGCGCGTGAGATACCAATGAGCGAAGACAAACCGCACCAGAACCTGGCCATCATCGGCCACGTCGACCACGGCAAGAGCACACTCGTAGGGCGACTCCTCTACGAGACGGGGAGCGTTCCCGAGCACGTCATCGAGCAGCACAAGGAAGAAGCGGAGCAGAAGGGCAAGGGCGGCTTCGAGTTCGCCTACGTCATGGACAACCTCGCCGAGGAGCGCGAGCGCGGCGTCACCATCGACATCGCCCACCAGGAGTTCGACACCGACGAGTACTACTTCACCATCGTCGACTGTCCGGGCCACCGTGACTTCGTGAAGAACATGATCACGGGCGCGTCCCAGGCCGACAACGCCGTCCTCGTCGTCGCCGCCGACGACGGCGTCGCCCCCCAGACCCAGGAGCACGTGTTCCTGGCCCGCACGCTCGGCATCAACGAACTGATCGTCGGCGTCAACAAGATGGACCTCGTCGACTACGGCGAGGACGAGTACAAGCAGGTCGTCTCCGAGGTCGAGGACCTCCTCAAGCAGGTCCAGTTCAACACCGAGGACGCCAGCTTCATCCCGATCTCCGCCTTCGAGGGCGACAACATCGCCGAGGAGAGCGAGAACACGGACTGGTACGACGGCGAGATCCTGCTGGAGGCCCTCAACGGTCTCGAGGAGCCGGAGCCGCCGACGGACGCGCCGCTCCGCCTCCCGATCCAGGACGTCTACACCATCGACGGCATCGGTACGGTGCCGGTCGGCCGCGTCGAGACGGGGATGCTCAACACGGGCGACAACGTCTCGTTCCAGCCCAGCGACGAGGGCGGCGAGGTCAAGACCATCGAGATGCACCACGAGGAGGTGCCCCAGGCCGGCCCCGGCGACAACGTCGGGTTCAACGTCCGCGGCATCGGCAAGGACGACATCCGCCGCGGCGACGTCTGTGGCCCCGCCGACGACCCGCCGTCGGTCGCCGAGACGTTCCAGGCGCAGGTCATCGTCATGCAGCACCCGAGCGTGATCACCGCGGGCTACACCCCGGTGTTCCACGCCCACACCGCACAGGTCGCCTGTACGATCGAGTCTATCGACAAGAAGATGGACCCGTCCTCCGGCGAGGTCGCCGAGGAGAACCCCGACTTCATCCAGAGCGGCGACGCCGCCATCGTCACGGTGCGCCCGCAGAAGCCGCTCAGCATCGAGTCGTCCCAGGAGATCCCGGAACTCGGCTCCTTTGCCATCCGCGACATGGGTCAGACCATCGCGGCCGGCAAAGTGCTGAGCGTCAACGAGAGCTAAGATGCAGCAGGCACGCGTCCGCCTCGCGGGCACCAACCCCGAGGACCTGGACGACATCACCGCCGACGTCCGGGAGATCGCAAACAAGACCGGCGTCTCGATGTCCGGTCCGATCCCGCTCCCGACGAAGACGCTGGAGATCCCGACCCGCAAGTCCCCGGACGGCGAGGGGACCGCGACGTGGGAGCACTGGGAGATGCGCGTCCACAAGCGCCTGATCGATCTGGACGCGGACGAGCGCGCGCTGCGCCAGCTCATGCGCATCCAGGTGCCGAACGACGTCAGCATCGAGATCGTCCTCGAGGACTGAGTCGGTCGGCGTCTTCTCACCGGCGCTTTCCCCGGCGACAGCGTCGCGTACCGTTTTGTGTCGCCGCGTCGTTCCCTCCGGTATGCGGAAGTTCCTCGCGAAGAGCCCGACGGTCGACACCCTGCTCGTCTTCGCCGTCGTCTTCCTCGCACAGCGGCTGCTCGCGCTGCTCGCCCCGCCCGCCGTGGACGTGTTCGCGCTCGCCCCGCCGCTCGACGTCCGGCCGTGGACCGTCGTCACCAGCGTTTACGCTCACAGCGACCTCTCGCATCTGTTGGCAAACAGCGTCGCCCTCGCGTTCGTCGGCCTCCCGCTTGAACGCACGACCACCCCGTTTCGCTTCCACCTGTTTTTCATCAGCACCGGCGCGACCGCCGGCGTCGTTCAGGTCGCGACCAAGAGCCTGGTCGCCGAACCCGTCCCCGTGCTCGGTGCCAGCGGGGCCGTCTTCGCCATGCTCGGCTACGTGCTCACGGGCAACCGGATCGCGAGCGGCCTCCTCGCCCGGCTCGACCTCGGTCCCGGCGCGCAGCTGGCGTCGTTCGCCGGCCTCGCGGCGGTCGTCACCGTCGCCACCGGCTCGCCCGGCGTCGCGCTCGTCGCCCACTTCACCGGCTTCCTCGTCGGGCTGGTCGCCGGGCGGCTCGGCGTCCTCGACGTCAGCCGGGGCACCCGCCGCCGTCGGGAAAACACAACCTACAAATAACCACGCCGGGCTACGTGTTGATGCGGGCTCGTAGATCAGTGGCAGATCGCTTCCTTCGCAAGGAAGAGGCCCCGGGTTCAAATCCCGGCGAGTCCATACCGGATTTCTTACATTTCGAGTTCCCCGCTTAGTCCCCTCTACAGGGTACTGGCGCGGAATCTTACAACACCAGTCAAGGAAACAGAAACACCTCTCCGGAGTGAGTCCTGTAGGAGCCGGCTTCCACCCCGACGCCGTCCCGGCCTCAGTCGAAGGATCCACTCCTGAAGATGCGAAGAAAACGAGGTGGTCAACGTGAGCCACGACGCTCACGCCGCCGCGAGAGCGCCGTCGAAGAACTGCCTCAACTGCGGCGCACGCGCATCCAAACGCTTCCGGCGTGTCCACGGAGACCAAGACGACCGCGCGCACCGCTGCCCCGAGTGTGACTGCTGGGCACGCCTTCACGCGGGTTCCGCTGCCGGACGCGACGTCGGTTAACTGGTCGCCGCTGCTCGGCAGGTTCTCCAGCGCGAAGACCTCACGCTCGAGCAACGTCGAGAGATCGCCGAGAGTCTGTCAACCCGCGCCGTCGAATTCGATGTCTCGGCCGAGGTGGCCGTTGAAAAAGATCCGTTACCATGTGGAGTTCTGGATCACTTGGTCGCAGGATCCAAAATTCTCCGGCAGTAGGTGATTGTAGTTCTGATCTATCGGAAAAGGACGATAGATCACAAGGACGCGGGATCGCAACCAGACCTAGCTCCAAGCCACAATCCCATCTGCGCTGAACGTGTAGAGTGTCCCATCAGCAACAGCGATATCGGAATGAGATTCCACAGGTCCGAAGGAGCCTTTGACATCCCCGTTTTCGCGATCGATTACCGCGACTTCAGAGTTTTCACGCTCTTGTGATGGCCTGACGTGAGCGTAGAGATGGTCATTATCGACGATCATGGGGGTAAACACACGAGCGTACGTTCCAATCTGGGATCGCCATACTACGGAGCCATCGCTCCGATCTAATGCAACGAGGTTATGTCCAGTATAGAGCTGTTCTCGCCACCTCTCGGTGTCTTCCTGTGAAATTGTCATGTCCTCCGGAGTCAAAAACCCAAGTCCGTAATAGACGTGGTCGCGGTCGACCGTCACAAACGATGTACCGCCAGCACCAATAGCGTCATCGATAGCGTCTGTCTCATACGCGTGTGTCCACTGTTCACTCCCATCCTCGATCGATAGAGCGTATATCTTCCGGTCCGGTATGCCCAGAGCTTCGGCGGTGTCCTCGCGGGAACTCCTCTGGGAAATATACACAGTATCGTCAACTATCGTCGGTATCGGAGATATCGAATGAGCTATTTCTTCCGTCCACTTTACCGACCCGTCCTCCGTATTCAGAACGGTCAGTTGCTTATTTCCGTCAGACCCAGCGACCCCGGAATTATACACTGCAATCGCGTTGTTCCCGACAGATGGAATCAGCTGGTTGGGAGAGATCTCTCGGCTCCATTTTTCACTCCCATCAGACGTTGAAACCGCGAGTACCTGTCCTTCGGTAAAGACGTACAATACACCATCATGGACCACTGGATAATATCCACCATGTGCTACTCCAGGAAAGTCTGTTTGCCAACCTATCTCTCCGTTTTCCCGCGACAGCGATGCGAAGTGGAGTTTTTCGCTGTCCTCACTGCTACTGCCCCAAACTACATATAGATTGTTCGGACCGAGACACCTAGTCGGCGACCGGGTCGCATCGGATCGGACCCCACCCTCTTGTTCAACGATAGTACGCCGCCAGCGCTCGCTCCCATCTTCGCGGGAGAGCGAATATGCATACAGTTTGAATTTCGGGGGGTCACTTTCATATGGGGACGCATTCCCCGAGACCTCATACATCGCATTGTCCCCGATTAGCGGTGCTAGGGGGTTCTGGGGTAAAATAATTCCATCTCGAAGTGAGGCGGTGAAGCTATGAGTTGCGTCAGCAGTCGGTCCACCGGATAAACTGAGCCCCGCGTTTGCTGACGATCCGTGTCGACTGGGCCATTCAGATGTCCCCAATTTCGATTCTTCTGAATCCGATTCGGAGTCCCCGGATTCTGATGTATTCACCATCGATTCTTCTGAATCCGATTCGGGGCTCTCGGAGCCTGATGAATCTGTACTCTGACATCCGGCTAGCAATCCGATCCCGGCACTACTGGCCAGCAAAAACTCCCTCCGAGATCCATGGTATCCCATGCGAAAATGACTGAATAAATAGAGTCCAATAAATTCTTTCTTCTATACCAACATGAGCGACAGCCTTCAACTCCAACGCGTACGTGGATGACCGCATCCACACTCACTAGAATGTGTTCTTAAAATCCAGCCTTTTCGCCCAGTCTGGGCACTTACTCCAGTTCCTGTCTGGGTGGGACTATCTAAGATGGAGGTGATTTCCTGAAATACCAATGGATTGAATTCATCGACATCTATGGTTGGCGACTTTCGTTTAGTATAGAAAAAACGATGACGGCGCGCAGGCGCTGGAAGGTGGAAGCGCACCGTGCGGGCAGCTTTACAGGAGCGCGGTTTCGACGCGCTCCCCGAGTTCCTCCAGCCGTTCGACGGGTTCGTTGCTGAACACGATCCGGACGTACTGGTCGCTGTTCTCGTCGCCCCAGTGGCGCATCGGCGTCGCGGCGACCTTGCTCTCCTCCAAGAGGAGGTCCGACGCGGTCGCGGAGTCGTAGCCCAGTTCCTCGACGTTCATCAACTGCATCCAGCCGCCCTTCGAGGGGATCGTGGTGACGCCGACGTCCCGGAGCTGTTCGGTCACGGTGTCGCGCCGCCGCTGGAGTTCGGGGACGTACTCGGACGGTTCGAAGTCGGACTCGAGGGCCGCCAGCGCCCCGGCCTGCCCGATCCCGCCCGGCGTCGTCGTGTTGTAGATGTGCGTTCGGGCGGCGTCGTCCATGAACTCCTCGGGGCCGACGACCCAGCCGACGCGCCAGCCGATCATGCCGTAGGACTTCGTGACGGAGCCGGCGATCACCGTCCGCTCGGCCATCCCCGGGATGGAGGACGGGTGGATCAGCGGGAGGTCGTCGAACAGGACGGACTCCCAGATGGCGTTGTAGAGCAGCCAGACGTCGTGTTGCTGGCAGACCTCGCTGATGGTCTCCCACTCGTCGCGGTTCAACACGGCCCCGGACGGCATCGACGGGTTGACCAGCAGGAGGACCTCGGTGTCGTCGGTGACTGTCTCGCGGAGCGCGTCGACGTCGAGCCGCCACTCGTCGCCGGCGTTCTCGTAGGGGACGAACGACGGCTCCCCGCCGGCAAGGCGCGTCCGGTTTATCATGCCGGCGTAGATGGGGTCGGTGAGGACGACCTCGTCCCCGGGGTCGATCATCGCGAGCAGCGAGTCGAGCACGCTCTCGCCCGTGCTACAGGTGATGACGACGTTCTCGGCGTCGTAGTCGTGGCCCGAGCGCTCGTTGGTCTGCTCGGCCACGGCCGCGCGGAGGTCCTCCTTGCCGATGAACGGGAGGTAGCTGTTGGCGTCGAACGTACCGACGGCGTCCCGGGTGGCGGCTTTCACCTCCTCGGGCAGGAGTTCCGCCATCAGGTTCACGTCGAGGTTCTCGAGGCGCAGGACCTCCGGGTCGTCACCGGCGGCGTCGGCGACGTCGTCGATGTCGAACCCGGGGACGTCCTGTAATCGGTCAGTTGTCATACGTTGACAGTGGCCAGTACGCGGATACAAAGTTCTTTTCCGATTTCTAACAATATTTATCAACTCCATCCCGTCAGGAGCCGACCGCACCGGCAGGTTTTCGCCCCGCGAGGCGTATCACCGGGCATGGAGACGCCGACGCTGTACGTCGTTCGCAACGAGGTCGACGCCGACTGCGAGTACCACTGCGACGCGCTCGCGTCGCACTTCCCGGACGCGGCGGAGATCGACTTCGCGCGCGGCGAGCGGTTCGACCCGGCAGACGCGGACGGCGTCGTCCTCACCGGCAGCACCGCGGGCGTGTACGAGGCCGACGACCGGCCGTGGATCGACGACCAGGCGGCGCTGGTCCGCGACCTCGTGGACCGCTCGGTGCCGACGCTGGGGGTCTGTTTCGGCCACCAGGTCGTCAACGCGGCGCTCGGCGGCACCGTCGAGGCGGTCGGCACGACGGCCCGCCTCGTCGAGGCGGACCTGACCGACGACCCACTGTTCGACGGCGTCGCGCCGGTCGTCCCGGCCGTCCACGGCGACGTGGTCACCGAGCCGGGGGAGGGGATGGAGGTCGTCGCGTCGGCACCCCACGCCCGGACGTTCGGGACGCGCCACCGGACCGCGCCGCTGTGGACCGTCCAGTTCCACCCGGAGTTCGGGGCCGAACACCGCGAGCGCCTCGCCGACGACTTCGACTGGGAGCGGACCGACCTGTCGTTCGCCGACGCGACGACGGGGCGCGTCTTCGAGAACTTCCGCCGGCTCGCGGCCGAGGCGGGGGCGGACGCCTGACCGGCGGCCCTCAGTTCAGCCCGAGGCGCTCGTACTGGCCGTCGGGCGCGCCGAGGTCGTCCAGCGCGTCGACGAGCAGGCCGCGCATGCGCTCGGCCGCGGCCGGGTCGCCGCAGTCGGCCAGGTTCTCGGTCTGCTCGGGGTCCTCGCGGGTGTCGAACAGCAGCGGCTCCGCGTGCTGCCGGAACGACGGCGCGGCGTAGCGCCACACCGGAGACTCCGCGTACGGCAGGAACTTGCCGGCCTCGGCGTCGACCTTCGGCTCGCGCGGCAGCGGGAACCCGCGGGCGTTCATCATCCCCGCCGAGAAGCAGTCGGCGTCGACCGACGGGTCGCAGGGGTGGAGGTAGGCGTACCGGCCGTCGGTGACGCAGACCGACGACCCCCAGTAGCCGTACAGCGCGCTGTCGCGGACGCCGTCGGCCTCGCCGGCGAGCAGCGGGGCGAGGCTCCGGCCGTGGGTCCCCTCGGGCACGTCGGCGTCGAGGGCGTCCAGCACGGTCGGGTACAGGTCCACGGCGGAGGTGAGCGCGTCGACGCGCTCGCCGTTGCGCTCGCCGTCGGGGTGGCGGACGAACAGCGGCGTCCGGGCCAGCACGTCGTAGCAGGGGGGCTCGTTCTTCCCGACCCAGCCGTGCTCGCCGAGGAAGAAGCCGTGGTCGCTGGTGACGACGACCATCGTGTCGTCCCACAGGTCGCCGTCGTCCAGCGCGTCGAGCACGCGGCCGAACCAGCGGTCGACCATCGTCACCTTCCCGGCGAACTGCGCGCGGACGAAGTCGAGTTCGCGGTCGGTCAGTTCGCTTTGCCCCTCGTCGACCGGCCCGTAGTAGGGCCAGAACGGGAGGTCCGGGTCGGTCGGATCCTCGTCGGTGTACATCGACGCGTACGGCTCGGGGCAGTGGAACGGCTCGTGGACGTCGAAGCTGTCGACGTAGAGGAACCAGTCGTCCCGGTCGGTCCCGCGGAGCCACTCGGCGGCCCGCGAGAGGACGCGCGGCCCGAAGAAGTCGGCCTCGTCGGCGTCGGGGTCGTCGAGCCCCAGCGCCGCGGCGTTCCGGGGGTAGGCGGCCCGGTTGACGTAGCCAACGCCGCGCGGGTCGTCGGTCTCGGGGTCGAGCGACTGGGCGAGGAGCCGGTCGTCCGGGTCCCGCGGCGCGGTGCGCCAGGCGTCGTACTCGTGGCCCCGCAGGAAGTCGAAGCCGTTGAAGTCCTCGTAGTAGCCGTGGCTCCCGTGCTGGAAGTAGTGGTAGTGGTCGGTGACGAGGTGGGTCAGGACGCCCTCCCGCCGGGCGAGTTCCGGGACCGTCTCGTCGAACGGCTCGGTCGGCCCCCACGGCCGCCAGAGGAACTCCCGCGTCCCGGTCAGCCACTCCCGGCGGGCCGGCATGCACGGGAGGCTGCCGGCGTAGTGCGCGTCGAACGTCGCCGCCCGCTCGGCGAAGCGGTCCAGGTTGTCCGTCTCGACCGGCCGGTCGAGACAGCGCGGCGCGTCGCGGTAGGCGGTGAGGAAGTCGCGGCGCAGGCTGTCGATGGAGAGCAGGAGGACGTTCATCGGTCGACCCGGTCGAGGACCGCCGCGTGGGACTCGCCGGTCACGACGCGCCCGTCGACGACGAGGAACGGCCCCGCGTAGCACCGGCCACAGCGGTCGAGACAGGCCGCCTCGCGGGTATCGTCCCGGGCTGCGAGCCGGTCACGCGCCGCCCCGTCGACGTTGGTGAGACAGTACTCGATCACGGTGGCAACGGTTCACGCCCCGGCGCAAAAGGGTACTTACCAACTCCTGTCGGCGGGCGTTCCGGGCGGGACAGCGACTCGGCCGGCCCGCGTCGAACCGCCGCCGGTCCGCGCCGTTACTGCAGGTAGCCCAACTGTTCCAGTTGCTCCTGTCGCCCGGCGTCGATGTCGACCTCGCCGTCTGCGTCGGCGGCCTCGAAGGAGTCGAGCCACCTGTCGAGGACGGACTCCAGTTGTTCGGCGCGTTCGGGCCGGCGGCGGACCAGGTCGCGCTGCTCCCCGGGGTCGTCGGCGACGCTGTACAGTTCCCGGGAGCCGTCGGAGCCCCTGACCAGCTTGTGCTCCGCCGTGCGGACGGCCCGGAGCGAGCGGTCGTACTCGTACACCTCGGGAGGCAGGTCGTCGACGTGTTCCTCCAGCGCCGCCATCGACGGCTGCGGTTCGAGGTACTCGGCGAACACGTGCTCGTTCGGGTCGGCGTCCGCGTCGGGGTGGACCGACCGCCCCTGGAACCCGTCGCGGGCCGCGGGCGCGGCGACGTCGGCCGCGTCGAGCAGCGTCGGCGGCATGTCGACGAGGCTCACCAGCCGGTCGTCCTCGCCGCGGCCCTGGAACGCGCCGCCGGCGACGACCAGCGGGACGTGCAGCAGCGTGTCGTACAGGCAGTACTGGTGGTCCATCAGCCCGTGCTCGCCGAAGTTCTCGCCGTGGTCGCCGACGAGGACGAACACAGTGTCGTCCCACTCGCCGGCGGCTTCGAGCGCCGCGCGCAGGCGGGCGAGGTGCTCGTCGAGGTACGCGATCTCCGCGCGGTAGAGCCCGCGGAGGGCCGCGAAGTCCCGGTCGCTCAGTTCGACGTGGCCGGCGAGGTACTCCCAGGGCTCCTGGGGCACGTCCATCGCCGCCTCGTAGCTCATCCCGTCGGGGAGGAACCGCTCGGCGAGGCGCTTGGGTGGGCGGTACTCCAAGTGCGGTTCGAGGTAGTTGGCGAAGAGGAAGAACGGGTCGTCGCGCTCCCGTTCGGCGAGCCAGTTCTCGACCCACGCGGTCGCCCGCTTTGCGCCCTCGTCACCCCGCTCACGGACGAGGGTCCGGTAGACGGCGTTGGCCGCGTTCGCCAGCGGGTTGCCGTCGAACAGCTTCCGGCCCGCCGCGCGGAGCCGGCTCTCCTCGGTCACCTCGACGAGTTCGCCCATCGCCGTCTCGGACTGGACGTACTGCCAGGTCTGGTGGAACTCGTCGAAGCCGCGGGCGAACCCGCCCTCCTGGCTGATCCACGTGTTGCCCGACACCCCTGCGGTGTCGTAGCCGGCCGCGTGGAACAGCTCCGGCAGCGTCGTCCGGTCGGCGTCCAGCCGTTCGTGGCCGGCGTGTGCGCCGTGTTTCGACGGGTACTGGCCGGTGAACAGCGAGCCGTGCGAGGGGAGGGTCCACGGTGCCGGCGCGACCGCTCGCGTGAACGTCGTCCCCCGCGCTCCCAGGTCGGTTATCGTCGGTGCCACGTCCGGTCGCAGTGCGTCGTCGTACCGCGTCGTGTCCGCGACGACGAGCACCACGTTCGTCCCCCCACCCATGTCGATATCAGGTACGATAATGCCACGGTTAATATTTTTGCCACGTGCCAGATATCGGGAACGACGGATGTGGTTTTCAGTTAGTAATAATTCTGATATCGAGGCCGGGGGGCGGTTTCGGCGCGGCGCGGCGCTGGCCGGCGGCCGCTGAGAACTATCGGCCCGCGGAGGTGGCGGGGAAAGCCCGGATTACCGGCCCCGAAACGGCGGGATTCGGTCCGGGCTCAGTCGTCGTCAACGACCTCGATCCCGCGGCTGTTGACCGCGTCGGGGTCGAGGCCGACCTCCTGGAGGAAGTCCTTGTACTCGCGCTCGCAGGACTCGGCCTCCTTCTGGCGGTCGGAGGCGCGGTCACACAGCGCGACCAGGTCCTCGGGCACGTCGTTGGTGTAGACGATCCAGTGGTTGATGAGGTCGCTGAGCCGGCGGATCGGGCTGGTGAAGTGGCCGTATATCTCGAAGTTCAGCGCGTGGTGGCCGCCGAACGGGTCGTTCATGTACTTCGCCCGGGGCATCACCTTCATCACGGCCCACTGGATCTTGTCGAGTTGACGGTCGGGGGCCTCCTCCAGGGTCGCGTTGACGGCCTTCCGCGGGTCGTCCCACGCCGCGCCGGGGATCGAGACGCCGTTTAGGTCCTGGATCTCCCGGAGCGCCTCGTCCCACTCGTCCGGGCTGGGCTGGGGGTGGACGCGGTACATCGCCTCGACGCCGCGGTCCCACATCAGCTCGTGCGTGACGGCCTTGTTCGCCTTCAGCATGCACTCCTCGATGATGGTGTGGGCGCGGTCCCGTCGCGGGTTGAGCACGAGGCTGCCGTCGTCCTTGCGCTGCTCGTGCATCCGGTCGGCCAGTTTGAAGACGAGCGATATCTCGTCGTGGAGGTGGGAGTCGGGGTCGTCGAGCCGGTCCTCGGCCTGCGTGTAGGTGAGCCGCTCGTCGCTCTCGATGACGGACTTGTAGATGTCGATGGTCTCGTAGGAGAGCGTCTCCTTGTCGAGGTGCATCTCGACGGTGTGGGCCAGCCGGTCCTCGTTGGGCACGAGCGAGCAGACCGTCTCGGCCAGCACCGGCGGGAGCATGTGGACCGTGTAGCCCGGCAGGTAGACGGTGTTGCCGCGCTCGACGGCCTCCTCCCACATCGCCGTGTCGGGGTTGACGTAGTGGGTCACGTCGGCGATGTGGACCCACAGCACGAACTCGTCGTCCCGCTCCTCGACGCTGATGGCGTCGTCGAAGTCCTGGGCGTCGATGGGGTCGACGGTCCACGTCGTCATCTCCCGGAGGTCCTCGCGCTCGTCGACCTCGTCCTGTATCTCCTGGGTGATCCCCTCCGTGCGTTCCTCGGCCTCGTCAAGCACTTCCTGCGGGAAGCCGTCGCGGATCTCGAATTTCTCGAAGAGCTCCTCCCGCTTGTTCTCCAGGTGGCGGGCCATCTCCTCGTCGATCTCGACGGGTCCCTGCGCCTCGGCGGTGCCCGCCTCGGCTTGCGAGTCGCTCATGCCCTGGGGTACGGGGGTCGCACAGTTAACCTATCGGGTACGCGCGTCGACCGGGAGAGGCCGCTGGACTACTGTTCCTCCAGCGTGCCGTACCGCTCCTCGACGGTCGCGCTGTACCACTGCAGAAACTCCGCGCGGCCGCGTTCGCCGGCGTCTACGTCCACGAGCAGGTCCTCGAGCTCGTCCCGCGGCTGGTGACAGAGCTCGCGGTAGCAGGGCTTGCAGAGGTACTCGAACTCCTTGCCCTCGCGCTCCCAGCGGTCGCCGTACTTGTCGTATTCCCGCGCGTCCGACCGGCGGACCGAGTCCCCGCAGGCGATGCAGGTCTCCGTCTCGTCCCGGTCTGTCCGGGAGGACCACATACCCGTACTGTAGGCGGGATCGTACTTAGCCCTTTTCGGGTCGAATCGTGACAGGACCCGACTGACGGCGGCGGCCGGGGGCGGCCGCCGCGGGAACGGGCGATTTATGCGCGCCGCGGTGTTTCCCCCGTCCATGCAGGTCAAGTCCCGGCACCACCTCCGGAGCGACGAGATCGCCGAGATCGAGGACCACGTCGCGGCACAGCTGGACGTGGCGATCGACGGCGACACGTACGAGCTCGTCGAGTTCGAGGACAGCGACGACGAGCTCGTGCTGGTCGACGGCGAGCCCGCGGTGCTGTACGTCGACGAGGAGCCGTTCCTGACGGTTCGGGGCGCAAACGAGTACCCGCCGGAGAACCGCGTCGTCACCGTCGACGCCGGCGCGGTGTCGTTCGTCAGCGACGGCGCGGACGTGATGCGCCCCGGCATCGTCGAGGCTGACGCGGACATCGAGCCGGGCGACCTGGTCGCGGTCGCCGAGGAGTCACACGGCAAGGTGCTGGCGATCGGCCGCGCGAAGACCGACGGGTCGGACATGGTCGGCGACAGCGGCAAGGTCGTCGGGTCGATCCACCACGTCGGCGACGACCTCTACGAGTTCACCGCCTGAGACCGGTCGCCTCACTCCGCCTCGTCCGTGCTGTCCTCGTCGTACGCGTCCTCGTAGCGGTCCATCGCCATCTCGTACCCCTCGACCGCGCGCTCGTAGGTCGCCCGGAGGTCCGCGACCGGCGTCTCCGTCGCGTCGACCCGCAGGTCGTTGAAGTACGGGTCGACCGGCGGGTCCTCGGTGGTCTCCACGATCAGCGCCGCGCTCTGGATGTGGAGCTCCTCGCGCTTGTCGCCGCCCTCGGCGTGGCCCGCGGCCAGCGCGTCGATGAGGCGCTCGGCGAGGGGCGCGTCGGCGGGGCCGCCGTCGGCCGGAGCACCCGTCTCGTAGGCCGCCGCCGTCTCGTCGACCACGGCCTCGCCGGTGAGCAGGTTGCCCGCGACGGTGTAGCCGTCGCCCTCGACGTGGCCGAACCAGCCGCTGCACTCCTCGCCGGAGAACGCGAACGTGCCCTCCGCGCCGACGCCGTGGAGCTGGCGCTGGGGCGCGCCGTCGTCGGCGTTCAGCAGCGACTGCAGCGCGTCATCGACGGCCAGGCCGTCGTCCATGTACTCGATCCCCTTCCGGCCGAGGTCGATGTTGACGAGGCTCTGCGTGGCGACCGCGCCGTTCTCGCTGGCGAACGGACACATCGTCCCCACGCTCGGCAGCCGCGTCGTGACGGCGACGCCAAAGCGCGTCTGCTCGTCGCCGTCCTCGTCCGTGTACTCCTCCCGAACGCAGATGCTGAACGTCACGTCGGGGGAGTCGGGGCTGTGACGCAAAAAGCTCCGCCTCCCGGAACTGTCTGACGCAAGAACTATACTCGCTCCGCCGGTGACCTACCCCTATGGGACTGATGAGCAAGATCCTCGGGGGCAGCGACAGCCGCTCGACCGGGGACTACGTCGAACTCGACCCCGCCGACTTCGACGCCGCGTCCAGCGAGGCGGCGATGTCGGTCCACATCGCCGAGATATCGGGGAAGGAGGACGTGATGGACATCAAAGACGCCGTCTACGACGGCGACCTGGTCATCGCCGACATCACGCGGCTCCGGACCGAGGACCCGACCGCCGAACACATCACCGACGAACTCCGACAGGTCGCCGAGGAGGTCGGCGGCGACATCGTCCAGAAGGGCGACGACGGCATCATCGTCACGCCGACCGGCGTCCGGATCAGCCGGGAGAAGCTGGGCGTCCGGTAGGGCGAACCGGCGGCTGGTCGGCGTAGACGGCTCGGTTCGACCGGAAGCGAAGTTCGGCGGTAGAAGTTGCCGGCAGTATCAGGCGTCGACGTCGTGGTCGGGGTCATCCTCGACCGCGCGCTTCATCGACTCGCGGCGCGACTTGGCGTCGCGACCGGTCGCTTCGAGCAGGAAGTCGTTTTTCGCGTCGACCGCGTCGGCCGCGGCGTCGGCGTTGCCCTCCGCGATGACGTCCTCGGCGTCGCGCTCCTCGAAGTGGACGGCGAGCTTGTCCTTCTTGCTGCCGTACTCGGCCGCGCCGACGATGATGCGGTCGAAGACGGGGTTGTCGGGGTCGCCGACGACGTAGAGGTCGTTGCCCTCGTAGTCCTCAGTGCCGGTGATCTCGCCGAAGTAGTCCTCGACGGTGGCCTCCATGTCCGGCACCCGTTCCTCGAGATACTCGCCGCGACGCATCTTGTACTCCTTCATGCGTGAAGTGATACAGGGGGGGAGGTTTACCCTTTTCGCGTTAGCGCTCGCGCTCGGTGATGTAGCCGTGCTTGCACTCCGGGCAGATGTCGCCGGCCCGGAGCGACGACCGGTCGGCCGGCGTGACCTGCTCGCACTCGGGGCAGAAGAACTCGGTGTCGACCTCGGTGGTGTCGGCGGGCGCGTCGGGCGAGGGGGCCGTGCCGGCGCTGGTGATGCCGGTGTCGGCCGGCTCCGAACCGCCGACCGTCTCCTCGCCGGCGACGTCGGCCGCGTCCGCGTCGACCTCGGGCGTCAGCCCGCCGCCGCCGAACTCCACGTCGGCGTCCCCGTCGCTCAGTTCGGCGTCGTACCCCTGGTCCTCGCCGCGTTGCTCCGGCCACTTCGTCGGCGAGTCGGCCGGCTCCGGCTCCCCCGTGTCGTCGGAGTCGGGCCACTGGCCGTACTCGCGGTCGGGCGCCGGCTCCTCGTCGGTCTCGTCGAGGATCACGCCGTCGTCGTCCGCGGGGTCGGCCGCGTCGGCGGGCTCGCCCGGCGCGTCCTCGGCCTCCGTCACCGCGTCCGCCGCGGTATCGGTCCCGCCGGCGTCGTCCGGTTCGGCCGCGCTTTCGTCCAGGATCTCGGCGTCGTCGCCGTCCGCCGGCGGCTCGGCGTCGGCGCTCGCCGACGCGTCGGCTGGCGCGCCGTCCGGGGCGTCCGCCGTGGCCGTGTCGGCCGCCGGCGTCGGGTCGGCCGCGGTGGCCGCGTCGGCCGCCTCCCCCTGGGACCCCTCGCCGGCCGGGTCGGGGGTCGACCCCGACCGGTCCAGCGTGGTCACGTTCGTGTTCTCGCTGACGAGTTTCGTCTCGCCACACCGGCCGCACGTCCGGACCTCCCGGACGGTCTCTACCACCTCGCTCCCCTGTTCCTCGCGCTCGCGCTCGACCTCGGTCTCGCCGAAGTCGTGCCCGAGCAGCGAACACCTGAGACCCATCGTGCCTGCATATCCAACGTAGGGATGAAAAGGCTACTGCTTGGGCGGATCAGGGGATAATAGTAAATCCCACCCTCACAAAGTAGCACCCATGAGAGCAAAGCGGGAGTACCGCGACCGGGACGCGGTCGAGGTCTCGGTACTCGACGCCCTCGTCGACCGGAGCGACGACGGGATGACGGTGTTCGAGCTCCGGTCGCACGTCGAGGCGGACATCGACGACCTGGAGGGGGCGCTGGCGACCCTGAAGGAGGAAGAGCTGATAACCGTCGACGAGAACGGGGACCGGACGGTGATCATGCCCGACGACCGCGTCGTGCCGGAGCCCGGGGAGCACGTCGCCGAGGAGGAGAGCTTCATCGACCGGGTGCGCGACCGCCTCCCGTTCTGAGCGGACCGCCCGGCCGCGGGAGCCGGCGGGCCACAGCGGGGGGGATAGGGAGGCTTTTCCGCCAGCCTCCCCCACGGGGACGTATGACGGTCATCGAGTCGGTCCACGCGGACCACGACGCGACCTTCGGCGAGCGGGGCGGCCGCCGCGTCGCCCTGGAGTACGGCCGCCGCGAGCGGGAACACCGCGCGGCCCGGAAGGTCGTCGGGGTCACCGAGATGGCGTACGGCGTCGTCGTCGTCACGGGCGACGACCGCGTCGACTACGTCGACAACGCCGTCTCGAACCGCGTCCCCGACGCCGACGGCGAGGGGGTCTACGCCCTCCTGCTGGACCCGCAGGGCGGCATCGAGACGGACATGTACGTCTACAACGCCGGGGACAGGCTCCTGCTTTTCACGCCGCCCGGCCGCGCCCGCCCGCTGGCCGAGGAGTGGTCGGAGAAGGTGTTCATCGAGGACGTCGAGATAGCCGTCGCGACCGACGATTTCGGCACCTTCGGCGTCCACGGCCCGAAGGCGACCGAGAAGGTCGCCAGCGTCCTCAACGGCGCGGCGTCGCCCGACGAGCGGCTCACGTTCGTCCGCGGGTCGATGGGCGACGCGGGCGTCACCGTCGTCCGGACGGACGCGCTCGCCGGCGAGGAGGGGTACGAGGTGATCTGCGCCGCGGGCGACGCCGGCGAGGTCTTCGACACGCTGGTGAACCACGGCCTCAACGCCGCGCCGTTCGGCCGGCGGACGTGGGAGGCGCTCACGCTCGAAGCGGGGACGCCCCTGTTCGAGACGGAACTGGAGGGGCGGATCCCGAACGTCGTCGGCCTCCGCAACGCGCTGGACTTCGAGAAGGGCTGTTACGTCGGCCAGGAGGTCGTCTCCCGCGTCGAGAACCGCGGGCGGCCGAGCCAGCGCCTCGTCGGGCTCCGACCCGACGCCCTCCCGGAGGCCGGCGCGGCCGTGTTCGCCGGCGACGAGGCCGTCGGGGAGGTGACCCGCGCCGCCGAGAGCCCGATGCTCGACGCGCCGCTGGCGCTGGCTCTGGTCGACTTCGACGCGCCGGGGGACGGCCTCGCCGTCCGCGTCGACGGCGAGGAACTGCCCGCCGAGCGGGTCGACCTGCCGTTCGTCGAGGGGAGCGACCGGTCGGCGCGGCTGCCGGCGTACTGAGCCCGGAGCCCCGCCGCCGGTTTCGGTTCGAAACCGAAACGGTGGGAAGAGTTGGGATCGTTTCAATTACGCGGCTGACAGCTTCGGGCAATAAACTATATTAAACCTGCGGCAAATAGATCCGTATGGATTCTGACGTGACGGGCCGCGTCGGGACCGGGATCGCCGACCTCGACGCGGTCCTGAACGGCGGCCTCGTCCCGGGTCGGGCGTACACGGTCCGCGGGGAGCCCGGCACGGGGAAGTCGATCCTCGGGATGCACTTCCTGACGGCCGCGCCGGACGACGCCGCGCTGTACATCAACCTGGAGGAGTCGACGGCCAACGTCCGCGAGAACGCCGCGTCGCTCGGGATCGACCTCTCCGACGTGGCGTTTTGCGACCTGAGCCCCGAGTCGGACTACTTCCGGGACAACCGGTCGTACGACCTCTTCGACCCGGACGAGGTCGAGGGCGAGGCGGTGAGCGACCGCATCGGCGAGGCGATAGAGGCGACCGACCCGGACCGGGTGTTTCTGGACCCCGCGACCCACCTCCGGCAGTTCGCCGCCGACGAGTCCCGGTTCCGCAAGGAGATGGCGTCGCTCCGGCGGTTCCTCGCCGAGCGGGACGCGACCGTCCTCTTTGCGACCCAGCCGACCACGGCACACTCCGACGAGACGCTCCAGTTCCTCACCGACGGGACGATCGAGCTCAACCGCGGCTCGAAGGGACGCACGGTAGAGGTGACGAAGTTCCGGGGCAGCGGCTACCGGGGCGGCGAGCACACGCTCGAGATATCGGGCGAGGGGATGCGGGTCTACCCCAAGCTTGCCCCCGGCGACCACGACCGGACGTTCAAGCCGGACCCGATCTCCTCGGGCGTTCCCGAACTCGACGCGATGCTGTCAGGCGGCCTCGAACGCGGCACCGTCTCGGTCATCAGCGGCTCGCCGGGCGTCGGCAAGACGACGACCGCGGCCCACTTCGCCGCGGAGGCGGCGGCCCGCGGCGAGCGGGCGGCGCTCTACCTCTTCGAGGAGGCGGCCGAGACGTTCCGCCACCGCTCGCGGTCGATCGGCCTGCCCGTCGAGGACCGGGAGGCCGACGGCACGCTGGAGACGGAGGAGGTGGAACCCCTGGCGCTCTCGCCGGACGTGTTCGCCGCCAACGTCCGGACGGCGGTCGAGGAGCGCGACGTAGAGGTCGTCGTGATCGACGGCATCTCCGGCTACCGGATGTCGATCCTCGGCGACGAGACCGGGCTGTTGCGGGAGCTCCACGCGCTCTGTCGCTACCTCCGGAACATGGGCGTCACCGTCGTCCTCGTCGACGACATCGACTCGGTCACCGGCGAGTTCCAGCCCACGTCCCGGCGGATCAGCTACCTCGCGGACAACATCGTCTTCCTCCGGTACATCGAGTACCAGGGGGAGATCCGGAAGGCGGTCGGCGTCCTGAAAAAGCGGGTGAGCGACTTCGAGCCGACGCTCCGCCGGTTCAGGATCACCGGGGACGGGCTTGCGATCGGCGAACCGCTCACCGGGCTCCGGGGCATCCTCACGGGGACGCCGGAGTGGACGGACGACGATGGCTCGTAGCGACGACCCGGCGAAGCTGCTGGCCGTCCTCGGCGACGCCCGGAACCGGGAACTGCTGGTCGAGTGGCTCCGGGGGACCGGCTGGGAGGTCACGGTCTCGGAGACGGTGACGGCGGGCGAGTGGGACCTCTGTCTCGTCGACGACCGGGGGCTCGCCGCCAACGTGGACGTGCTCCGGGCGCGCAAGGCGGACGCCGCGCCCGTCTCGCTGCCGGCCGTCCTCGTGACGCGTGACCCCACCGACGTCTCTGACCACCCGGTCGACGACCAGATCGCGATCCCGACGCGGAAGCGGTTCCTCCGCCGCCGCATCGAGACGCTCCTGCGGACGCGTGACCTCTCGGTCCAGCTGCGGTCCAGCCGCGAACGGTACCGCCGGCTCGTCGAGTGTCTCCCGGAGGCGCTTTTGATCGTCGTCGACGGGCGGATCGAGTACGCGAACGCCGCCGCCACCGACCTCCTCGGCGCGGGGACCGTCAAGGAACTCGTCGACCGGCCGTTCGACCGATACGTCGACGTCGGCGGGGCTGGGGACGCCGCGTCGCTGGCCGCCGCCGCCACGCGGGCGTCCTTCGAGGAGGTCGAGATCCACCCCGTTGCCGGCGAGCGGCGGCTGGGCGAACTCGCCGCGGTCCGGATCGTCCACGAGGGCCGGCCGGCGACGCAGGTCATCCTCCGGGACCTGACCGCCCGACGCGAGCGCGAGACGCGCCTCCGGCTGTACGAGCGCGCGCTCGACGAGACGATTCAGGGCGTCACCATCGCGGACGCCGAGCAGGACGACCTGCCGGTCATCTACGCGAACGAGGCGTTCACCCGGATCACGGGGTACGACATGGCGGACGTCCTCGGGCGCAACTGCCGGTTCCTCCAGGGGCCGGACACCGACCCGGACACCGTCGACCGCATCCGCGAGGCGATAGCGGCCGCGGAGCCGGTCTCCGTCGAGATCCGCAACTACCGGGCGGACGGCACCCGGTTCTGGAACGCGCTCGACGTCGCGCCGATACGGGACGCGGACGGCGACGTGACCCACTACATCGGCCTCCAGCGTGACGTGACGGAGCGAAAGGAACGCGAGCGGGCGCTGGAGCGCTACGAGACCGTCGTCCAGACGGCCGCCGACGCCATCTACGTCCTCGACGGCGACGACACGATAGTCGAGGTCAACGACGCGCTGACCTCTCTCACCGGCCGGTCGCGGGGGACGCTCCTCGGGGCGACGCTCGACGCGTTCCTCGACCCGGCCGACGTCCCCGCCTGCCGGCTGGACCCCGACGAGTCCGTCACCGAGCGGACGGTCGAGGTCGAAGTCGCCACCCGGACGGGGAAACGGCGGCACTGCGAGGTGACCGTTGCCCCGCTCCCCGGCGAGTCGTTCCACGGGACCGTCGGCGTGGTCCGGGACATCTCGAACCGCCGGCGGCGCGAGCAGCAACTCTCCGTCCTCGACCGGGTGCTGCGACACAACCTCCGGAACAAGATGACGGTGATCTGCGGGCGGGCCGAGATGATGGACGAGAACACCCCGCCCGAGGAGGTCCGCGACCACGCCAGGACGATCCAGAGCACCGGCGAGGACCTGCTCTCGCTCAGCGAGACTGCCCGGTCGGTCCAGTCGATCATCGACGAGGACGGGGGCGGGACCCGCGAACTCGACCTGTCGCCGCTCGTCCGGACCACGGTCGCGGCGTTGCGGGACCGCTATCCGAACGCCGAGATCGCGACCGACGTCCCCGACGAGGCGACCGTGCGTGCCCACGACTCGGTCATCACCGCGCTGAGCGAGGTCGTCGAGAACGCGATCGTCCACAACGACAGCGACGTCCCCCGCGTCACCGTGGAGGTGACGGTGGGGGCCGACACGGTCGCCGTCGAGGTCGCCGACAACGGGCCGGGGATCCCCGACAGCGAACTCGACGTGCTGTCCACGGACCTCGAGACGCCGCTCGAACACACCGACCGCCTTGGGCTCTGGCTCATCCGTTGGGCGCTCAGCCGCTCCGACGGCACCATCTCCTTCGAGGGGAACGAGCCCCGGGGCACGGTCACGCGGATCGAGTTCGGGAGGCCGTAACCCCGGGGTGCCGGCTGTCCAAACGTTTACCCCGGAAGCCGCGGCCAGCGCCGCCGTGCTCTGACCCGTCGCCGCGGAGCGGTGAGGCGGGTGTGCGGTCGGCCGCTCCGCGCCCGAACGGACCGCCTGTTCGCCCCTACGAGAGCAGCGTCCGGAGGTGCTCCCGCGAGAACACCGACGTGGGCCGGTCCATGTGGACGCCGATCTCCCCCGAGAGCGCCCGCAGCCCCGCGTGCTGGACCGGCTCCGGGAGCGAGTACGCCCGGCGGAGCCAGTGGCCCAGCCGTATCTCCCGCGATAGCTCGTCCCGCCAGGCCCGCTCGTAGGCCTGCAGCGTCGACGGCTCGGTCGGGTCGACCGTCCGGACGGCGTGGTCCGCGCAGGTCATCCCATAGAGGATCCCGCCGCCGGTGAAGGGCTTGGTCTGGGCCGCCGCGTCGCCGAGCAGGAACCCCCGCGTGCTCGTCACGCGATCCGGCGGGCCGACCGGGATCGCACCCGAACAGCGGCGGTGCGGGTCGACGCCGTACGCCTCGACCAGCGCGTCGAACCGCGCGCCCACGTCGTCGCCCGGCGGGGCCGCAAGCCCGTACTCCACGCCGGCGTTCCCCCGCGGGATGCGCCACGCGAAAAAGCGCGGCGCGGTGAGGTGGACGTCGACGAACTCGCCGTCGTCGGCCGCGGCGTCGAACCCCAGCACGCCGTGGAGCAGTTCGTCCGGCTCCGACAGGTGGAGTTCGTCCCGGACGCGCGACCGCGGGCCGTCGCAGCCGGCGACCATCCGCGCCGCGAACGTCTCCGTGCCGTCCGGCCCGCGCGCCGTCACCTCCACGCGGTCGTGGTACTCGTCGACGGCGGTGACGGTGTGTTCCTCGCGCAGGTCAGCGCCCGCGTCCCGCGCCAGCCCCGCGAGGTGGCGGTCCAGCCCCACGCGGTCGATGACGTTCGACACGGCCTCCTGCTTGTAGAAGCGGTGCGCGTCGCTGCCGGGGCCGCCGACGTGGAAGCGCGCGCCCACGATCTCGTTCTGGAGGAGGTCGTCGCGCGCGTCCGGGGCGGTGAAGTCCCAGACGTCGGTGCTGACGTGCCCGGAACAGGCCAGCGGCTCGCCGACCGTCCCCTGCTCCAGCGCCAGCACGTCGTGGCCCGCCTCGGCGGCCCGGCGGGCGAACCGCGACCCGGCGGGGCCGGCGCCGACGACGACGAAGTCGTACATGTCAGTACGGTCGACGGGCGGCGGTAAATCCTTCCCGGTCGCCGAGCGGGTCAGTCGACGACGACCAGGCCGCGGCAGGTGTCCCCGTCGAACCGCTCCCACGGCACGGGGACGCGCTCCCAGCCGTCGCCCGCGTCCGGCGTGCGGTAGAGCCCGCGGTTCGTCGCCGCGAAGCACTCGCCGGCCGCCGTGCCCGACGCCAGCACCGCGCGGACGACGCCCTCGCCCGCGGGGAACCCGTCGAGCCGCTCCCACGAGCCGCCGCGCTTGCGGTAGAGGTACGACTCCGCCCGCGACGCGGTGTGGGCCGCCGACGCGCCGCTGGCGGCCGACAGGAGCACCGTCTCGGGGTCGGCCGGGTCCAGCGCGAGGCTCCAGCAGTAGCGGTGGTCGAGGCCGTCCTGCGGGTGGTCCCAGGTCTCGCCGCCGTCGCGCGTCTCGGCGTAGCCGTCGCCCGCGGCGCTCCAGGCGCGGTCCGGCGCGTCGGGATGCGTCGCAAGCGTGTGGTTGTCGCGGCGCGACCCCGGTGGACGTTCCTGCCACGTCTCGCCGCCGTCCTCGGTGAGCACCAGCGCGCCGGCCTCGATGCCGACGTACAGCCGGTCGGCGTCGTGGGGGTCCGGCTCGACCCACCGGACGTGGTGCGTGTCCGGCCGCGGCGGGAACGACCACTCGCCGGCCGACGGCAGGTCGGTCAGGCCGCCGACGCGCGTCCACGAGTCGCCGCCGTCCGTCGAGCGGTAGAGCCGCGACGGCTCGGTTCCGGCGTACACGACGTCGGGGTCGTGTGGCGAGACGGCCACCGAGAGGACGGCGTCCTGATCGATGGCGTCCGCGCCGACGCGCTCGAACGACTCGCCGCCGTCGGTCGTCCGGTGGAGCCCGTCGCCGAACGTGCCGACGAACGCCCTGTCGGGGACCGCCTGCGACGCGTCGACGCACTCCAGGTCGTACCCGTCCAGTCGACGGGCGTCGATCCACTCCGCGCCCTCCCGTTCGGCGACCACGAGGGCGTCCCGCATCGCGGCGTACACGGTCGTCATGGGCGGGCGTAGGAGACGGACCGACAAAGGGCTATGCTGAAACGGATTCCTGAAAGAAGCGAGAGGGGAACGCGAAGGCGCTGCTCAGTCGTCGCTCGGCGCCTTCACCGGCTCCTTGCGCTGGCCGCGCGGGCCGTCGAGGTCCACGTCGGGGAGGAGGTCCCGGAGGTAGCGCCCGGTGTGGGAGCCGTCGTTTCGCGCGACGGCCTCGGGCGTGCCGGTGGCGACGATCTCGCCGCCGTTCTCGCCGCCCTCGGGGCCGAGGTCGACGATGTTGTCGGCGTTTTTCACGAGGTCGAGCTCGTGTTCGACGACGACGACGGTGTTCCCGTTGTCGACGAGGCGCTGGAGCACCTCGATGAGCTTGCGCTCGTCGGCGGAGTGCAGGCCGGTCGTCGGCTCGTCCAGCAGGTACAGCGTGTCGCCGGTCTGCTTTTTCCCGAGTTCCTCGGCGAGCTTGATGCGCTGGGCCTCGCCGCCCGACAGCGTCGTCGAGGGCTGACCGAGCTTCATGTAGTCAAGCCCGACGTCCTTCAGCAACTGGAGCCGCCGGGAGAGGCGGGTGTCGGCCTCGAAGAAGTCGTAGGCCTCCTCGACGCTCATCTCCAGCACGTCGGCGATCGTCTTGCCCTTGTACGTGACGTCCAGCGTCTCGTCGTTGTAGCGCGCGCCGTCGCACTCCTCGCAGGGGACGTACACGTCCGAGAGGAAGTTCATCTCGATCTTGACGGTGCCCTGCCCGCCACACTCCTCGCAGCGGCCGCCTTTCACGTTGAACGAGAAGCGGCCCTTCTCGTAGCCCCGTTGCTTGGAGAGTTTCGTCTCGGCGAACAGTTCGCGGATGTAGTCGAACACGTCCGTGTACGTCGCGGGGTTCGACCGCGGCGTGCGCCCGATGGGGCTCTGGTCGATGAGCCGAACGGTCTCGATCTCGTCGACGCCGTCGATCCCGTCGTGGTCGCCGGGGTCGACCGAGTGGTTGTCGTTCATCTCGCGGGCCAGGCCCTTGTAGAGGATCTCGTGCATCAGCGTCGACTTGCCGGAGCCGGAGACGCCCGTGATGGCCGTGAAACAGCCCACCGGGATCTCGACGTCGAGGTCGGCGAGGTTGTGCTGGCGCGCGCCGCGGACGGTGAGCGCGCCGTCCGGTTCGCGGCGCTTCTCGGGGACGGGGATCTGCTTGCGCCCCGCGAGGTAGTCGCCGGTGATCGAGTCCTCGCAGTCGATCACCTCGTCGGTGGTGCCCTGCACGACGACCTCGCCGCCGCGCTTGCCGGGACCGGGGCCCATGTCGACGACGTTGTCGGCGCGGCGCATCGTCTCCTCGTCGTGCTCGACGACGATCAGCGTGTTGCCGAGGTCGCGCAGTTCCTCCAACGTGTTCAGCAGGCGGTCGTTGTCGCGCTGGTGGAGGCCGATGGAGGGCTCGTCGAGCACGTAGAGCACGCCGACGAGGCCGGAGCCGATCTGGGTGGCGAGGCGGATGCGCTGGCTCTCGCCGCCCGACAGCGTCGCCGCCTCGCGGTCCAGCGTCAGGTACTCCAGGCCGACCTCGGTCATGAACCCGAGGCGGGCGCGGATCTCCTTCAGTATCTCCTCGGCGATCTTGCGGTCGCGGTCGGACAGGCCCGCCTCCATCTCCTCGAAGTGGTCGAGGGCGTCGCCGATGCTCATGCGGTTGACCTCGGTGATCGACGAGTCGTCGACGAGGACGGCGCGGGAGGCCGGCTTGAGGCGCGTGCCGTCGCAGGCCGGGCACTCGGTGACGGTCATGTAGTCCTCGATGTGGTCCCGCGTGCTGTCGCTGTCCGTCTCGACGTGGCGGCGCTCCAGGTTGGGGATGACGCCCTCGAACGGCTTGGTCTTGCGGCGGACGCCGTTGCTCGTCTGGCGCTTGAACACCACGTCCTCCGTGGTGCCGTAGAGGAAGGCGTCCTGCACGTCGGGGGCAAGCTCCTCGAACGGCGTCTCGACGCTGACGCCGAAGTGCTCGGCGACCGCGTCGAGGCGGGTGCGGTAGTACGAGCGGTTGTAGCTCCAGGCCTCGAAGGCGTTCTTCAGCGGCTTCGAGGGGTCCTGGAGGACAAGATCCTCGGAGACCTCTTTCGTCTCGCCGATCCCCTCGCACTCCGGACACGCGCCGTGGGGGCTGTTGAACGAGAACGAGCGGGTCTCGATCTCCGGGAGGTCGATCCCGCAGTGGGTGCAGGCCAGATCCTCGGAGAACTCGACGACGAGGCGGTCGTCCGTCTCGCCCGCGAGGTCGCCGGTCGAGCGGGCCTTCGTCCCGCCGAGTTCGGCGTCCTCCGGCGGGTCCGGCAGGATGACCTTGAGGACGCCGTCGGCCTCCTCCAGGGCAGTCTCGACGCTGTCGGCGATCCGCGAGCGCGCGTCCGGCGCGACCGTCACGCGGTCGACGATCACGTCTATCGTGTGGTCGTAGTTCTCGTCCAGTTCGGGCCGGTCCATCGTGAGGTCGTAGCGCTCGCCGTCGACCTCGACGCGGCTGTACCCCTCGCTCACGAGTTCGTCGAACCGGTCCTCGAACGCGCCCTTCTGGTCGCGGACGACCGGCGCGGCGAGCTTTGCGCGCGTCCCCTCGGGGAGTTCGAGCAGGCGCGTCACCATCTGCTGGGCGGACTGCTCGCCGACCTCGCGGCCGCACTCGGGACAGTGGGGCGTCCCGACGCGGGCGTACAGCAGGCGGAGGTAGTCGTGGAGTTCGGTGACCGTCCCCACCGTCGACCGGGGGTTGTTCGCGGCGTTCTTCTGGTCGATGGAGATAGCCGGCGAGAGCCCCTCGACGGTCTCGACCTGCGGCTTGTCCATCTGCCCGAGGAAGTTGCGGGCGTACGCCGACAGCGACTCGATGTAGCGGCGCTGCCCCTCGGCGTACACCGTCTCGAACGCGAGTGAGGACTTGCCCGACCCCGACAGCCCCGTCACGACGTTGAACTGCTCGCGGGGGATCTCGATGTCGAGGTCTTTGAGGTTGTTCTCCTCGGCCCCTCGGACCTCGATGTAGTCCTTGCTCATCTACGCGTTGCCAGGGACCCGGGGCGTGAAACCCTGTCGGTTCCGGGGCCACGCTCCGGCGACGCCGACACGTCAGTCCCCGATCCGGTCCGGCCGAATCCCGATCCGGACCGACCGGTGTTTCGCGCCCGGAAACACGCCGGGGGCGTTTAAGCGTCGCCGCCGAGAGGGTCCGACCATGCGCGACGCCTACGACATCAGCGGGGTCGAACTCACAGACGACC
The DNA here is from genome assembly GCF_004785955.1 of Halostella litorea. Lineage (NCBI taxonomy): Archaea > Methanobacteriati > Methanobacteriota > Halobacteria > Halobacteriales > Natronoarchaeaceae > Halostella > Halostella litorea. Next base: position 940,868 of record NZ_ML214300.1, read on the forward strand.
GCTACACCGTCGACCAGTCGCTGGTCCGGAACAAGTACAAGGCGACCGATTCGGCGGGGAACGTCGTCCTCCGGGGCAAGCAGAAGATGTTCAAGATGAAAGAGGAGTTCCCGTTCGTCGACGCCGACGGGGACGAGGTATTCACCGTGAAGGCGGGCGGCATCATCGACGTCGCCGGCAACTACGTCCTCTCGGACGCTCGGACGGGGACGAACCTGGTGATCCTCGACAACGACTACTCGATCTTCCGGGACGTCTGGACGATCCGCGACGCCGACACCGAGGAACCCCTGGCGACGATCTCCTCCCGCGGCGCGCTGACGACGCTCGCCCGGAACCTCCTGCCGTTCGGCGAGATCATCCCCCACAGGTACGAGATAGCCGACGCGAACGGCGACCACGTCGGCACCATCGACGGGCAGTTCTCGCTGCGCGACCGCTACGAGATCGCTATCGACGACGCGAGCGACGTGCCGAAGGAGCCGATCGTGGCCGCCGCGATGGTGATCGACGCGATACAGGACCACTAGGGCGGCGCGGCCGACGCCGGCCTCCGGTCGGGACGGACCTCGATAGGGGGCTCGGACGGGCCGACACGCCGCCGCGTTCCGCCGATTCCCGCCGGCCGGCAAGCCCCGTACGCTTTTGTCGGGTCCCTGTGTATCCGCCGAACATGGCAATCGACACGATTCTCCTCGCGGTCGGGGCGAAAGACGAGGACCGCGCCGAGCGGCTGGCCGACGCGGTCGCGGAAGTGGCCGGGCCGACGGGCGCGACCGTCGTCCTCGCCCACGTGTTCACGGACGACGAGTACGACACGGTGCTCGACAGGCTCGACTTCGGGCCGACCGACGACACCTCGCCGGACGAGGTCGCGACCCGGCACGCGACGATCCGGGAGATCGCGTCGCTGCTGGACGACGCCGGCGTCGACTACGAGACCCGCGGCGCCGTCGGCGAGCACGGCGAGACGATCGTGAACCTGGCGAAGGAGGTCGGGGCCGACCGCGTCGTCGTCGGCGGCCGCCGCCGCTCCCCGACCGGCAAGGCCGTGTTCGGGAGCGTCGCCCAGGAAGTGATGCTGTCCTGCCCCTGCCCCGTGACGTTCGTCCGGGACGAGTGACGCGGCCCGTCCCGGTGGTTCGGCCGTCGCCGGGTCCGCAGTGCTAACCGCGACGGATGGGCCGACCGCCTACCGGTCGGCCCGCTCCTTCCACTCGGCCTCCTGCCGGCGTTCTCGGACGTGGCGGACGCCGCCGGCGAGCCGCTCGCGGGCACGTTCCTCGAAGTCCTCGTAGGGCGCGAGGAACGCCCCCTCGTACTCCTCCAGCAGGTCGTACGTCCAGCGGTCCTCGAACACGCCCCGCGGGAGGTGCTCGTCGCGGACCTCGTCGGCCAGGTCGTCGTACCCGCAGTCCCGGAGCGCCGCCTCGGCGTCGTCCAAGTGGTCGAGCGCGTGGCCGGTCGCGTGGTGGAACTCGACGAAACGGCCCCTGGCGCGCTGGAGCCACTCCAGGGCGAGTTCGACCTCGTGGGCGGCCGCCGCCTCCGCCTCGCTGACATCGTCGGTGGTGGGGACGTCGTCTCCCATACCGTGCGTAACGGTACCACGCCCGTTAGCTGTCGGGGGCGCTGCCGCCCCGTCCGGACGTTTAAGTCCGTTGACGCGGACGTTCGCGTATGGACCACGAGGTTCGACACCGGCCCTCCTTTGCCCTCCTCGACGTGTCGCTTGAGCGGGGCGAGTCGATCACCGCGGAGGCGGGCGCGATGGTGTCACACTCCGACGGGATCGACATCACGACCGACAGGGGGGACAGCGGCGGCTTCCTGCAGTCGGTCAAGCGTTCGATGTTCGGCGGCGAGTCGTTCTTCCGGAACACGTTCGAGGCGACCGAGCGGGGACACGTCACGCTCGCCCCGCCGCTGCCCGGCGACGTCGTCCACCGGGAACTGACCTCGGAGACGCTGTACGTGCAGTCGGGGTCGTACCTCGCCGCCGACAGGGGGATGGAGTTGGACACGAAGTTCGGCGGGGCCCGGACGTTCTTCGGCGGCGAGGGGCTGTTCCTCCTCGAACTGACGGGCACGGGCGACGCGTTCCTGTCGAGTTACGGCGCGGTCGAGCCCGTCTCGCTCGACGTCGGCGAGACGTACGTCGTCGACACCGGCCACATCGTCGCGTTCGAGGACGGCCTCTCGTTCGACGTGCGGAAGGTCGGCGGGCTGAAGTCGACGCTGTTCAGCGGTGAAGGGTTCGTCTGCGAGTTCGAGGGGCCGGGGACGGTGTGGCTCCAGTCCCGCAGCCAGGACGCCTTCCTCTCGTGGCTCGTCCCGCAGCTCCCGTCCGGCGGCGGCGACGGCGACGACGACGGCGTCCAGTTCTCGTTCGGGTAGCCCGCCGACCGCGAACGGGCTAATTAAGTGGCGGCGCGTTCCCCTCTCAACCAGAATGGGTAACTACGCGGGCGTCGACCTCGGCGCGACGAACGTCCGGGCGGTCGTCGCCGACGACGAGGGACGGATCCTCGGCGCGCACCGGCAGAACACCCCGCAGGGGCCGACGGGGATCGCGGTCACCGAGGCCGTCCTCTCGGCGCTACGGACGGCCTGCGAGGAGGCCGACGTCGACCCGGAGAGCATCCGTGCGGCGGGGATCGGCTCCATCGGGCCGCTCGACCTGGCCGAGGGGACGGTCGAGAACCCGGCGAACCTCCCGGACACGATCGACACGATCCCGCTGACCGGGCCGGTCGCACAGTTGATAGACGACGAGGAGGTGTACCTCCACAACGACACCATCGCCGGCGTCATCGGCGAGCGGTTCCACAGCGACCGCAACCCCGACGACATGGTGTATCTCACCATCTCCAGCGGCATCGGCGCGGGCGTCACCGTCGACGGGAACGTCCTCTCGGGGTGGGACGGCAACGCCGGCGAGGTCGGCCACATGGTCGTCGACCCACAGGGCCACCTCACCTGCGGCTGCGGCAAGGACGGCCACTGGGAGGCGTACTGCTCGGGCAACAACATCCCCCGGTACGCGCGGCTCCTCCACGAGGAGGACCCCGTCGACACGGCGCTGCCGGTCGACGACCCCGACTTCTCGGCCGCGGACGTGTTCGCCCACGCCGGCGAGGACACGTTCGCCGACCACGTCATCGACCAGGTCGCCCACTGGAACGCGATGGGCGTCGCCAACATCATCCACGCGTACGCCCCCCTCGTCATCTACGTGGGCGGGGCCGTCGCGCTCAACAACGAGGAACTCGTCCTCGACCCCATCCGCGAGCGCCTCGACGACATGGTGTTTACCAACCTCCCGGAAGTGTCGCTGACGACCCTCGGCGACGACGTGGTGGTCCAGGGGGCGCTCGCGAGCGCGATGACCCGGGGGACGGGCGATCGGTCGCGAATGCGGAATTAAGCGCTCGCGGCTAGCGCTCGGACGGGGAAGCTATACGACCCGACGGGCGCGCCGCCGGTCGAAAACGATCCACCGCCGGACAGTTTTATTACAGGTCGGTGCTACGTGGGGGTATGGAGTCCCCCCGAAACCGACGCCTCCTCCGGAGAAGCGTGCTGAAAGCGACCGGTGCCGCGGGTATCGCGGCGGCCGTGCCCGCGGCGACCGCCGCCGACACGAGCCAGGAGGACGGCTACGAACCGATCGGACGGTACGACATCCCGAACGCGAAGGAACTGGTGATGGGCGAGGACGGGACGACCGCCTACGTCGCGCTCACCGACGGGTTCGCGACCTTCGACCTCTCGGACCCGGCGTCACCGGAACTGCTCACCGAGCAGCGCGGGCTACAGCCCGAGGGCGAAAGCGGCCCGCTCCAGCAGATATACGACGTGAAACAGGACGGCGACTCGATGATCGTCGTCGGCCCGGCGAACAGCGGCAACGTCTCCGGCTTCTTCACCGTCGACGTCAGCTCCCCCGCCGACGCCACCGTCGAGTCGTTCTACCGGACGGAGTTCCCCATTCACAACTCCTATCTCGACGGGTCGCACGCCTACCTGACGGGCAACGACGGCGAGGGGAACCCGATGGTTGTCGTCGACATCGAGTCCCAGGAGGAGGTCGGCCGCTGGTCGCAACTGGAGTACGACGAGGGGTACGCCGAGGTGCCCGTGGGCCGGCGCTCGCTCCACGACATCTACGTCCAGGACGACCGCGCGTACCTCGCGTACTGGGACACGGGGACGTGGGTGCTCGACGTGAGCGACCCGACGAGCCCCGAATACGTCACTCACTTCAGCGACTACGAGCTGTCGGAGCTCCAGGGGTCGGGGTCCCAGCTCGCCGGCTACGAGCCGGAGGGCAACGACCACTACGTCCAGCCCAACGCCGACGGCACCGTCGTCGCCGTCGGCGGGGAGTCGTGGGACATCAACGGCAACGGTTCGGGCGGCCCCAGCGGCATCGACTTCTGGGACATCTCCGACCCCGACTCGCCCGAGCGGCTGGCGACGATCGAGCCCGAGGAGTCCGACAGCAACGCCTACCAGGGCGGGACGTGGACGACCTCCCACAACTTCGACTGGGTCGGCGACCGGCTGTACACGTCGTGGTACAACGGCGGCGTCAAGCTGTTCGACGTGAGCGATCCGGCAAGCCCCGAGCAACTGGCGTGGTGGCGCCAGCCCGACGAGACGAGCTTCTGGACGGCCCAGGCGGCCGTCGAGGGCGAGTTCTTCGCGGCGACCAGCCTCGGCACGGGGCTGGAGAACACCGACGCCGCGGCGGTGTTTACGTTCCCCGACGAGGCCGGCGAGCAGGCGAACGCGCCGTCGCTCGTCGAGGACGGCTCCGGGTCCGAGCCGACGACCACCACGACTTCGATGGACGGGACGACGACCACGACGGGCATGGACGGGTCGACCACGACCGCTGACGGCGGGACCACGGCGGACGACGGGAACAGCGGGAGCGGCGGCAGCGACGACACGGAGGAGGACAGCGACGGCGGTGGGATGCCCGGCTTCGGCGTCGGCGCGGCGCTGGCCGGCCTCGGCCTCGGCCTGCGTCGCCTCCGCCGGGACTGAGCCCGGCGACCCGCAGACCGGCCGCGTCATCCGCTGAACGTCACGATCGTTCCTGCGAACCGGCCGCGGAGATCCAAACCTTCCCGTACCTGGAGCGCGTACCGGCGAGCGATGACCATCGGCTCACCTGAAGACCCCGACTCCGAGGAACCCCTCGCGGAGCGGATCGAGACGTGGCTCGTCCAGCAGATGCCGATCATCAAGATGCACGGCGGGACGAGTTCCGTCCGGAAGGCCGACCCGGAGACGGGCGAGGTCGTCGTCGAACTCGGCGGCGGCTGTGCGGGCTGTTCCGTCAGCGAGGTCACCTCGGGCAACATCGAGGCGGACCTGCTCAAGTGGCCCGAGGTCGAGGAGGTGACGGTGCGGGTCCCCGAGTCCGGCGAGAGCTTCGGCGTCGACCAGGCCGAGAGCGTCATGGGGATCGACCGCACCGAAGGGGGACGGGGCGACTGGGGGTCGTCGAACCCCGGCAAGGACCACCTGTAGGGCCGGACGGCGGCCACACCCCCGCCGTCAGAGCGCGCGCTCGACCGCCGACGCCACGCTTCTCGCCTTCTCGGCCAGCGCCTCGGAGACGTGCCCGGCCTCGACGGCCGCCGCGAGTTCGTCCTCGTCGACGACCGACACCTCGCCGTCCGGCCGCTTGATCACGTCGACGTGGAGGTCGACGTACCGGATCCCGTCGGGGAACACCTCGACCGGCGTGCAGACGTTGACGTAGGTCCCCTTCCGCTCGCCGTCCTCGCCGCGGTAGACCGTGGGGTACCACCAGCGCCCCTCAGTTATCTTCGTGATGGCGGCGTCGCCGCGCTCCCGCTCCGTGCCGAGCGCGTCGTACGTGCCGCTGCCGCGGATCGTCCGTCTGACCGTCAGCTTCCCGTCCGGGTCGAAGTCGGTCACCTCGCCCTCACCCAGCGTGTAGCAGCGGCCGTCGGGCTTCCCGTGGACGATGGCCAGGTCGTCGCCCTCCCCCGGCCCGTACTGCTCGGCGACGGCGCCGAACGGGAACTCGCGGTCCGCCAGCGCCGCGGCGTCGACGACGCTCTCCACGAAGTCGACGGCCGAACTCGCGGCGCGGTGGGCCGCCTTCGTCCGGTGGTGGCCCGGCATCGTCGTCTCGACGGCGCGGCGCGCCGCGTCCAGTTCGAACCGGCACTCGCGGCCGAACCACACCCACCGCGTCGCGTACGGCGCGGCGACGGCCGACGGCGCGTCGCCGTCGGGCGCGTCCGCTATCTCCTCTCCGAGCGCGGCGGCGCGGTCGGCGGCCGCGTCGAGCGCCTCGCCCAGCGCGTCCATGTCGGCGTCCGCGGCCGCCCGCTCCCAGCGGACGCCCCAGCCGTCCGGCGGGTCGGCCGGCAGCAGTTCCGTCGTGCGGACGAGTTCGGTCGCACGCTCGCCGGACGCGGCGGCCGAGACGCCGTCCCGCGCCCGCGAGAGCGTGACGAGGCCGCCCGGCAGTTCCACGTCGGTGCCCAGCAGCGGCCGGTCGTCGCTCCACGGCGGGGCGGGTTCGCGGACCTGCACGCGGAGTTCATCGCCGTCGTCGACGTAGCCGTCGACTTTCCGGAAGGGGAGGAATCCCTCGCGGTCGCCGTCGAGCGAGACGACCGCGCCGCTGCCGAGCGTCTCGGTGACGCGGCCGTCGAAGGTGGCCCCGAGCGCGGCCGCGTCCGGCCAGACGAACGCGTCGCGGCCGACCGCACCGAGGTCGTCGGCGACGGCCGCGGCCGCGTCGGGCGCGCCCGAGACCGACACGCCCTGCCTGTCGTCTGTCGTGTCGACCCGGGCGTCCGCCGGGGCGGCCGCGAACGCCGCGTCGAACCGGCGGCGGATCGGCGGCGACGCCTGGACCACGTCGAAGCCGTCGCGGAGGCGCTCGGTGAGGGCGGTGGCGTAGATGCCGCGGACGCGAACGCTCGTCATTCCAGGCGCTCGCGCGAGTCCGCGAACCGGACCCGGTCGTGGACCGTCGGCCCGAGCGTCAGTTCGACGAGCCCGTCGTCGAGCACGCGGCCGTCCTCGACGTAGACGCCCCAGGAGTCGAACCGGAGCCAGCCCCGCAACTCGTCGGCGTGGGTCGTCAGGTCGAGGTAGTCGACGGCGTGCTCGGGGTAGTCGCTCGCGGAGTGGGCCATCTCCATGTCGGAGTACACCGTCTCGCGTCCGTCGAAAAACGCCTCCAGGTCGGCGGCGGCCTCGCGGGTCGACTCGACGACGGCCTCCGAGGCGGCCGCGAGGGCGTCGTCGTCGAGGCCGGCCTCGCGGAGCGCCCGCTGCGTGCGCTGGTCGAAGTGCATGCCGTACGCTTCGCGGGCCGGGGATTTGAACAGTCCGGAACGGCGTCTCGGCTCCGAATCAGTCGTCGGCCGGCACGTCGCCGGTCCAGTTCGCGGCGGCGGCCGTGGGCTCCGGGTCCACGGTCACCTGTTCGTCCTCCGTTTCCGTCTCCGTCTCGGCCTCGTTCGCTGTCTCTTCCTCGTCCTCTCGGTCCGGTGTCGGCGGCGACGAGTAGTGGATCCCCCTGCTATTGCTGAACATGGAGTTGGCTCTCGGGGTGCTTCGGTGTTAAGCACCCCCCTAAAACACGTAATGGTATTTTATGGCATGGAATATGTATAAGGGCCAAAGCGTTACACGCGCCCCAGTCGTACGGACGGGTATGCCACCCGGACGAGACCCCGTCGAGCGCGCCTCGGACGGCTCGCGGGACCTCTACGACGTGACGCGCTGGGAGCCACGGACGGCCGTCGACAGGCTCGCCGTGGCGATCCACGGCAGCCTCCGCCCCCTCCTCCGGTGGGTGCTGATACTGCTCGGCGTGGCCCTGCTGGTCGCGCTGGTCGCGCTCGGGGCGCTCGGCGACGTCCGCGACCCGGCCGTGTGGGGCTTCGTGGCGCTGTCGGCCGTGCCGGCGCTGCTGCTCGCGGCGTACGTCAGGCGGATCGACGTGACCAGCGACGAACCGCTCCGCCTGCTCGGCTCCACGTTCATCCTCGGCGTGCTGTTCGCCGGCTTCGCCGGGGTCCTGAACGACTTCGGGAGCGCACTGCAGGCGTTCGAGTTCGGGTCGCTCGGCCTCGGCACCGCGCTGTTTTTCTACCTCGTCGTCGGCCCGGTCGAGGAGACGGTGAAGCTGCTGGCGGTTCGGCTCCACGCGTACCGCAGCGACCGCTTCGACTCCGTCGTCGACGGCGCGGTGTACGGGGCCGCCGCCGGCCTCGGCTTCGCCACCATCGAGAACGCGCTGTACATCGCCCGGTTCGCGGAGGACGGCGGCGTGTTCAGCATCACGTTCGTCCGGGCGCTGGCCGGGCCGGGCCACGTCGTCTACTCCGGCATCGCCGGCTACTACCTCGGCCTCGCGAAGTTCAACCGCGAGAGCGCCGGCCCCATCGTCGTGAAGGGGCTGCTGATCGCGGCGTTCGTCCACGCCACGTACAACGTCACGGTCGGGGTCGCGCCGGGTGCGATCGCCGACGCGACCGACCTCTCGATGGGCCTCTCCTTCGTGGCCTACGTCGCCCTCTACGTCGGCGCGGCCGGTTACTACCTCTACCGGAAGATAGACCGCTACCGGGACGCCTACGAGGCGCTCGGCGCCGACGAGGAGCAGGCCGCCGACGCGTCGCCGGAGCGGGCGGAGTTCGACGGGTCGATCCGGGACTGACGGGGACGGAACTAGTACCCGTCGACTAGCTGCTCGGCGTACTTGGCGATCACGTCCACCTCGACGTTGACGGGGTCGCCCGGCTCCTTGTCCGACAGCGTCGTCAGGTCGTACGTCGTCGGGACGACCGCGACGGTGAACGTCCCCTCGCCACGCTCGGCCACCGTCAGGCTGATCCCGTCCAGCGACACCGACCCCTTGTCGACGACGTAGCGGGCGTGATCCGCCGGCAGCGCGAACTCGAACTCCCAGTCCTCACCGACCTCGCGCACGTCGACGACCTCCGTCGTCGCGTCGACGTGGCCCTGCACGAAGTGGCCGTCGAGCCGGTCGTCGGCCCGGAGCGCGCGCTCCAGGTTGACGCGGTCGCCCGGCGCCAGTTCGCCGAGGTACGTCTTCGCCCGCGTCTCGGCGGCGAGGAACGTCTCGAACCACGCGCCCTCGGCGCCGTCGCCGTGCTCCTCGACGGTGAGGCAGGTCCCGCTGACGCTGACGCTCTGGCCGTGCTCCAGGTCGTCGAAGCCGGTCCCGATACGGAGTCGCAGGCCGTCCTCAGTCGATTCCGCCGCAAGCACCTCGCCGGTCCCCTCGACGATGCCCGTGAACATGCCCGACGGTCGGGGCCGCCGGGCCAAAACACTCCCGACTCGGGCGGCGGACGGCGGCAGGGACGGACTTTTGAGCGTTCGCGGGCTACGGGGGGCCAATGAGTCGCGGCATCATCGGCACGCTCCAGCTCGGCGCGACGCTCGTCTTCGCGCTCCCGGTCGTCTACCTCGGCGCGGACTTCCTGCTGTCGGGCCGAACGGCGCTCGGCGCGGCGTTTCTCGCCGTCGCCGTCCTCATGGTCGCCGCCGAGGAGTACCTGACCACGCCCGGCGACATCTCCGGCGAGGCGGCCGAGCGCGCGGTCGGCGCGGTGGCGAAAGACGAGGACGAGTAGGCCGCGTCGCCTGCGCGGCGGACGCGAGGCGGCGTTCCGCGTCCCCGACCTGTCAGCCGCCGCTGGTACCGGATCCGACCGGTCCCGCGGCTTTTGCCCCGCCGCGCCGTACGCCGTGCGATGGCTCCCGACATCGCTATCGACGCCGACTGGAACAGCCTGTACATCGACGGGGAGTGGGTCGACTCGGCTGGCGACGGCGAGATAGCCGTGACGGACCCCTCGACGCGCGAGACGGTCGCGCGGGTGCCCGCCGGCGTCGAGGCGGACGTCGACGCCGCGTACGAGGCCGCCGCGACCGCACAGGACGAGTGGGAACGCGCCCCGCCGAGCGAGCGCGAGCGGGTCGCACGGGAGTTCGCGCGGGTCCTCGGCGAGTACGAGGACGCGATCGTCGACCTGCTGGCCCACGAGGCCGGCGGCACCCGGATCATGGGCGAGACGTCGGTGCGGCTGGCCTCGGACCAGGCCGCCGAGGCGGCGACGCTCCCGCGCCGGATGAAAGGCGAGCAGGCCGCCTCGAACGTCCCTGGCAAGGAGAACTTCGTCCGGCGCGAGCCGGAGGGGGTCGTCACTGTGATCTCGCCGTGGAACTTCCCCCTCAACCTCTCGGGCCGGGCGGTCGCGCCAGCGATCGCCACCGGGAACGCCGTCGTGCTCAAGCCCGCGTCGAACACGCCGGTCGCGGGCGGGCTGCTCATGGCCCGGCTGTACGAGGAGGCGGGGCTGCCGGAGGGCCTGCTCAACGTCGTCACCGGTCACGGCTCGGAGGTCGGCGACCGGGTCGTCGAACACCCCGAGAGCGACGTGGTGACGTTCACGGGGTCGACGCCGGTCGGCCGGGGCGTCGCCGCGGCCGCGGGCGAGAACCTCTCGGTCGCGTCGATGGAACTCGGGGGGAACAACGGGCACGTCGTCACCGCGGACGCCGACGTGGAGGCGGCCGTCGACGCCGCCGTCTTCGGCTCGTTCGTCCACCAGGGGCAGGTGTGCATCTCGATCAACCGCCACATCGTCCACGAGGACGTGTACGACGAGTACGTCGAGCGCCTGACCGAGCGCGCCGAGTCGCTCCCGGTCGGGAGCGCCCACGACCCCGACACCGTCGTCGCGCCCGTGATCGACGAGTCACAGCGCGACGAGATGCTGGGCTACGTCGAGGAGACGGTCGACGCCGGCGCGACGCTGGAGACCGGCGGCGAGACGATTGCCATGGACGGGGTGGACGACTCGCTGCTCGTCGCGCCGACGGTGCTCTCGGGCGTGGAAAACGACATGGCCGCCGCCTGCAACGAGCACTTCGGCCCCATCGCGCCGGTGATCCCCTTCTCGGACGTCGACGAGGCGGTCGCGATCCACGACGACACGCAGTACGGCCTCTCCGGCTCTGTCCACGCGGGCGACGTCGGGACGGGACTGCGGATCGCCGAGCGGCTGGACACCGGGATGGTCCACGTCGGCGACCAGCCGGTCAACGACGAGGCCCACGTCCCGTTCAGCGGGACGAAGGCGTCCGGGGTGGGCAGCTACAACAGCACGGATATCATGGACGAACTCACCGAGAAGAAGTGGGTGTCGGTCCAGCGCGAGCCGCGGGAGTACCCGTTCTGACCCCGCGTTGCCCGCTATAACTGCACCGTCCGCCCCGCCGTCGCCAGCGGCTCGTACCCGTCCTCGGTGACGGCGACGAGGTCCGTCATCGCCACCGCGCCGCCGTCCGGGTCCGACACCGACGGCGTTATCGCCAGCACGGTCCCCGCCGCCAGCGCCGCGTCCGCCGTCAGGTCCGGCAACTCCCGCGCCGCGAGGCCGACGCCGTGGCCCGCGCTCGCGGGGAGCGCGTCGTCGGCGAAGCCGTACGCGCCACATTCGATCATCACCTCGTCGCGGACCGTCGAGGCCCGCATGCCGGCTTCAAGTTCGCGGTACACGGAGTCGAGCGCCCGCTCGACGGCCAGTTGGGCGCGGCGCTCCCAGCCGCCCTCGCCGTCGACGACGAACGTGCGGGCGAGCGCGGCGCGGTAGCCGCCCGGCTCCCGCGGCGCGACGCGGACGACGACGGTCTCGCCGGGGCGGACTGGGTCGGCGGGCGAGCGGCCGCCGCCGACCGATATTCGGGTGGCGCTCGCGGGCGACGCGCCGGCCCCGACGACGGCGTCGTCGACGGCCTCGCGCAGGCGGGTCGGAGTCAGCGGCTCGCCCTCGTGGCGGAGGTCGCCGTCGCCGACCGACGCCGCGGCGAGCAGGTCCCGGGCGCGCTCGACACCGGCCTCGGCGGCGACCCCCGCGGCGGCGACCCGCTCGCGCTCGGCCGGCGACTTGACGACCCGGGCGCGCTCGACCGCGTCCGTCGACGCCACCTCGTAGCCCGCCCGCTCGGCGTACAGCGCCGCGTCGTGGGGCACGTGGCGGGGCGTCAGCACCGTCCCCGAGACGCCCCGCTCGCGGAGCGTGGCGACCGCTCGCTCGCCGACCGGGCCGTCGGCGACGTCGACTGTCGCGTCGACGCCGTCGAGCGCCGCCGCGTCGGCCAGTGCGGGCGGGACGACCACCGTCACCTCGCCGTCGGCGTAGGCGTACGCGGCCTCGCCGGCCGGGAGCGGGCCGACGCAGTACCGGAGCGTCGGCTCGGCGGCGTGGCCGGCGTGGAGGAACGCGGCGGCGTCGCGCTCGGCGAGTTCCGCCTCGACGGCGGCGGTGTCCAGCGCCGCCATCCCGTTACTGGGCCTCGAGGGGCTCCTTCGCCTCGTCGATGAGCTGCTCGATGTCCGTCTCGGTGGGCTCGTTGTGGAGCAACACGTCGACGGGCAGGGTCGGCGCGCCGTCGACGAGGTTCTCCAGCAGGACGAGCCGCTCGCGGGCGCGGCTCATCCCGACGTAGAACACGCGTCGCTCGTTGTCGGTCAGCGTCGGGACGGGGCTGGTCGTCTTGGTAAACTCCTCGCAGCCGGGGACCGCGGTCGGGTCCTCGACGGTCGCGGCCATCTGCTCGACGACCTTCTCGGTGAGGTCGGTCCCGACGAACACGTGGTCGGCCTCGCGGCCCTTCGCGCTGTGGATCGTGCCGACGCGAACGCGGTCCCGGTCCATGTCCGCGTACTCGCCGGAGGCGAAGTACGCCTTCATGCTCTTTTTCTGGAAGCTGGTGACCTTCCGGACCATGTCCGAGGCGGCGGTCGGGGCAGGCATGAACGGCACGTGGTCGCCGATGACCTCGGAGTCGATGGTGATCTCCGCGAGGTCGTCCGTGTCGGCGGCCTCCTCGCGGTCGTCGATGTGGTCGAACAGGTCGTCGCGGTCGTTCGTGCCGAAGGCCGACTCCTGGAGCATGTCGGCGAGCCGGCGGGCCTGCAGCCCGGTGACGTCCTTCCCCTCGTCGACCCGCTCGACGGCGGTGACGTACTGGTCGAGGCGGTCGGTCCACATCCGCTGGTCGGTGAGACACTGGAACGGGACGCCCTCGGTGATGAACTCGTCGATGAACCGGAACATCTGGTAGCGCGCCCGAAACAGGAGCATCAGCGAGCCGTCGTCCGTGTTTATCGTCCGCCGGACGTTCCGCACGAGGTCGAGCATCGACGGGCTCTCGACGGCCTCGACGGTGCCGCCCTCGGTCCGGGGCGAGAGGTTCTTCTCCTGGCGCGTCTCGATGTGGCCGACCTCCTGCTGGACGGTGTGGAGGATCTTCGAGGGCAGCCGGTAGGAGGTGTCGAGGATCACGTCCTCGCCGCCCTCCTCCAGCAGAAGCTGAGGGTCCGCGCCCTGCCAGGCGTACACGACCTGGTCGTCGTCGCCCGCGATGAGGACCCGCTCCAGGTGGGGCTTCCACTCCTCGTACACCTCGTACTGGAGCTGCGTGATGTCCTGGAACTCGTCGATGACGAGGTAGTCGACGCTGGGCTGGAGCGACCGCTGCTGGACGCGTTCGAGCATGTCGGCGAAGCCGGTGAGGTCGTGTTCGCCCTTGTAGTTGCGCCAGGCGCGGATCGTCTCGGGGACGTCGATCCGGTCGTCGTCGCTGGGCCAGGTGGGCGTGTACTTGTTGCCCTCCTGTGCGCGGTCGTCGACATCTGGCGGCAGGCGAACCGTCTCGTCGTCCCACTGGAAGGGGACGTCGTACCAGTCGGCGACGTCGCGGTTCGTCCGCTGGAGCCACTGGCTGGTGGCGATGATCTTGTTGCCGATCGTCGTCGAGCGGGCGGTGCGGCGGCCGGCGCCGCCGTACTCGTCCTCGAACTCGACGCCGTACTCCTCGCAGAACTCCTGTTTGTCGTCCTCGCCGACGACGTCGCTCCGGGAGAGGTCGAGCAGCTCGTACGCCTTCGCGTGCATCGTACAGACGTTCCCCTTCAGCGACCGGGGGTTGGCGTCGAGCCGTTCGGCCAGCCGCTCGCGGACCTCCGCGGCGGCGGCGCGCGTGTAGGAGACGACGAGCACGTCACGCATCTCGACGTCCTCGTCCTCGAGAATGCCCTCGACACGGTCGAGGAGGGCGGTCGTTTTCCCGCTTCCCGGACCGCCGAACAGTCGGGTCACGGCCGTGTCGCTCCGAGTCATTGTCACAGTTCATGCCCCCGACGAATATAAGCCCCGTGGGTTTCGCGCCGTCCCGGCGGGGCGTTCAGAGGCCGTCAGGTGTTGCGCGGGGACCGGGCCTCGCGTACCTCGCTTCCGTCGCGTATCTTGTCCTTGCAGTCCGGGCAGACGCGGGGGTCGTCGACGCCGCGCGGCGTGAACACTCGTGCGTACGCTTCCGTGACGAACGCCCCGCAGTTCTGACATTCCGGCATTTCTATCTCCATCGCTACCTGAAGAAATAATTCGTTATAATTGTATCGCCGTCCGAGACGTCGCGGGTCGGGGTTGCCCCGGATTACGGCTCCGGGCCCCACCCGCAGACCGAGCACTCGGTCGCGGCCTCGTCGTGCACTCCGCCGCACTCCGGACACTGCTTCTTGTTGTACGATGTCTCCCAGTCCACTCGCTCGGTCTCGTGGCCCCGCTGCGAGAGGAACTGGTCGAACACGTCGTCGCCGGAGTCGTCGGGTGCTGATGCCATACACGGTATGGTATGGCACACCAGGCATATAAATCGTAAGGGTCGGACAGATCTCGCCGGAACGGGCAACTCACAACGGGTTTGATGCCGACGGCGAGCGGCGGGGGAGCCGCGTCAGGCGTCCTCCAGTTCGCCGTCCCACTCCTGGTAGCCGCCGGCAAGCGACGCGACGGTGGTTCCCTCGTCGACGCTCTCGTGTGACTCCAGCAGCCGGCCGGCCTGCACCGAACTCTGCCCGACCGGGCAGGCGACGACGACCTCGTCGCCCCACTCGCGCTCGGCGACGGCCGTCGTGAACTCCGCGAACGGCACGTTCTCCGCGCCCGGGATGTGGCCCCGCTCGTACGCCCGCTTCTGGCGGATATCCACGACCTCCACGTCCTCGCCCGCGGCCAGTTTCTCCTGCAGTTCCGCCGGGGTGATCTCCTCGACCATTGCCCGACGGTTGGCGGCCCTCGGGCTAAACGTCTTCGTCCGGCGTACCCCCGTGGCCGCGCCCGGCGCGCCGGGCGGTTTATGCCCGCCGCCCCGCAACGTCCGGACATGACCGACCTGAACCTGGACGCGACGCAGCTCGACCGCTACTCCCGGCACGTCATCATGGACGAGGTCGGGCCGGAAGGGCAAAAGCGGCTCCTGGACGCGTCCGTGCTGGTCGTCGGCGCGGGGGGGCTTGGCTCGCCGGTCATCCAGTACCTCGCGGCGGCGGGCGTCGGCCGCCTCGGGATCGCCGACGACGACGCCGTCGAGCGGAGCAACCTCCAGCGGCAGGTCGTCCACGGCGACGCCGACGTGGGCCGACCGAAGGTCGACAGCGCCGTCGACTTCGTCGAGCGCCTGAACCCCGACGTCGAGGCGGTGCCCCACGAGACCCGCGTCTCGGCCGACAACGTCGCGGACCTGGTCGACGGCTACGACGTCGTCGTCGACGCCAGCGACAACTTCGCCACGCGCTACCTCGTCAACGACCACTGCACGCTCGCGGGCGTCCCCTTCTCCCACGGCGCTATCTACCGGTTCGAGGGGCAGGTTACGACGTTCCCCGGCGGGGAGGAGTCGCCGTGCTACCGCTGCCTGTTCCCCGAAGCGCCGCCGGCGGGGACGGTCCCGGACTGCGCCACGACCGGCGTGCTCGGCGTCCTCCCCGGCACGGTCGGCTGCATCCAGGCCACCGAGACGGTCAAACTGGTCCTCGGCGCGGGCGAGACGCTGGACGAGCGCGTGCTGATGTACGACGCGATGGACATGTCGTTCGAGGAGGTCCCCCTCCGGAAGAACCCGAACTGTCCGGTGTGTGGCGACGACCCGGCGATCGAGTCGGTCCACGACGTGGAGTACGCCGAGACCTGCGCCATCTCCGCGGACTGACGGTCGGCGGCCGTCACGCGCCGTCGACCGCGACCGTCTCCCGGCGGAACCGCTCGCCCGTCCAGCGCCACGACCCGACCGCCGGCTCGTCGCCGGCCAGCGAGACGATGACGTAGGAGGCGTCGGGCCAGGTGGCCAGCGAGCGGTCCGTCTCGCTCGGCCCGGCCGGTCCCCGCGGGTGCGAGTGGTAGAACCCGACGACAGCGCCGCCGTCGCCCTCTATCGCCTCGATCCGCCGGAGCTGTTCCTCGGGGGCCAGTTCGTACCGCGTCCGGGGGGCGTCGGCGACGTTCGCGACCGGCAGCGCCGTCTCGACCCGCCGCCCGTCCGCGCGGGGGCCGTCACCGCCCGACTCCGCGGGACCGCCGAGGACGCCACAGACCTCCGCCGGCGCGCCCGTCCGGGCGTGCTCGACGACCCGGTCGTACGCCGCCCGCGAGAACGCGACCGTCGGGCGGGTCGCCGGCTCCGTCCCGTCCGTCCGCCGGTCCCCGTCGCTCATCGCCGGGCCGCCGGGGCGGAAAGCGGCGACGCCACGTCCGCGGGCGGCCGGTCGAACAGGTCCGGGTGGAGCAGGCCGGCGAGGTGCTCCAGCGTGTCGACCAGCCGCGGCCCCGGCCGGTTCATGTAGTGGTTGCCGTCCATCGCGTGGACCCGCCCGTCGCGGACCGCCGCGATATCGCCCCACGCCTCGCGGTCGGTCAGTTCCCCGGCGTTGCGGGTCGTGCGGTCGAGGTCGAACCCGCAGGGGGCCGCGACGAGCACCTCGGGGTCGTACTCGGCCACCTCGGCGAACTCGCGGGGCCGCGAGCGCTCGCCCGGGTCCGCGAGGCCGTACTCGCCGCCGGCGATGTCGACCAGTTCCGGCACCCAGTGGCCGGCCACCATCGGCGGCTCCATCCAGTCGAGCACGGCGACGCGGGGGCGCTCGGACGCCAGCGCCGCCCGCTCCTCGACGGCGGCGACCCGCGACTGCAGGCTCTCGACCAGTTCCGCGGCGCGGGCCTCGCGGCCCGTCGCCGCGCCGATCCGCCGCACGTCGTCGTACAGGTCGGCCAGGCAGTGCGGGTCGCTCGCCAGTATCTCCGGGTTCGCGTCTATCCCGTCGACCGCCCGTTCGACGAGTATCTCGTCGACGGCACAGACGTCGCAGATCCCCTGCGTCACGACCAGGTCCGGGTCGGCGGCGTCGAGCGCCGCGACGTCGATCTCGTAGACGCCGCCGGTCCGCTCGGCCTCAACGACCTGCTCGTTTATCTCGGCGCTGCTGGCCTCGGGGTTCACCCGCGACCGGTTCATCGACGGCTTGGCGGCCGCCTCCGGCGGGTAGTCGCACTCGTGGGAGACGCCCACCGGCTCGACGCCGAGGGCGTAGACGACCTCCGTGGCCGACGGGAGGAGGGTGACGACGTTCATGCGCCGTCGTTCGGGCCGAACCGCCGTAAACCTGCGCCTCCGCGAGCCGGCGGGCCGCGGACGGGCGGCCTACCAGCTAAGCGGCGACTCGACCCACGCGAGGTAGACCAGCGCCGTCCCGACGAACGCCAGGCCGGCCTCGGGCAGGAGCACGTACTCCACGCCGAGACCGGGAATCAGTTCGCCGGGGCTCCCGGCGGCCCGGGCCTTCCGACCCGCGCTTATCAACCCGATCCCGACCACCAACACGCCGAGGGTCGACGCCGCGAGCGTCAGGACCAGCCGCGCTCGTCGGGACCACGTTCTGACGGCCGTGCGGACTTCGTTCGCTCCCATACCCCCGCCGACAGTTCGTTCGGGTTTTGTTATGCGCCGTTTTCCGGGGCGTGTGCGGCGAACTCCGTCCGCTGCGGGGGCTCCGCAGTACTGCGATCCGAGGGGGACACGGCGAAAAATCGGACGGGGCGACGCGCCGGCGGCCCGGACGCCACGACGGAGCCGTCAGTCGAGGTCGTACAGGTCGCCGTACTTCTCGGTGGCGTAGTCGAGGAAGTAGTCGGCGGTAAAGGCCTCGCCGGTCGCCTCCTCGACGAGGTCCGGAGTCGTGTACCGCGCGCCGTGCCGGTGGACGTTCTCGGTGAGCCAGTCGTGGAGCGGCTCGAACTCGCCCTCGCGGACCTTCCCCGCCAGGTCGTCGATGTCGTCCTCGGCGTGGGCGTACAGCTGGGCGGCGAGGACGCTCCCCAGCGAGTAGGTGGGGAAGTAGCCGAAGCTGCCGTGGCTCCAGTGGATGTCCTGCAGGCAGCCCTCGGCGTCGGTGTCGGGCCGGACCCCGAGGTACTCCTCGTACTTGTCGTTCCAGGCCTCGGGCACGTCCTCGACGTCGAGGTCGCCCTCGATGAGTTCGCGCTCTATCTCGAACCGGACGACGATGTGCATGTGGTAGGTGAGCTCGTCCGCCTCGACGCGGATGAGGTTGTCCTCGTACACCTCGTTTGCGGCCTCGTAGGCCTCCGCGGGCGTCACGTCGTCTATCTGAGGGAATCGCTCTTTCATCGTCGGGAGGAACCGCTCCCAGAACGCCGCCGAGCGGCCGACGTGGTTCTCCCAGAGCCGCGACTGGGACTCGTGGACCGAGAGGTCCCGGGACTCGCCCAGCGGCGTGCCGTAGTGCTCGTCGGGCAGGCCGAGCGTGTACGACGCGTGGCCGAACTCGTGGACCGTCGAGGTGAGCGCGCCGAGGGGGTCCTCGGCGTCGAACCGCGTCGTGACGCGGGCGTCGAACTGCGTGCCCGTCGAGAACGGGTGGGGCGCGGTGTCGAGGCGGCCGCGGTCCCAGTCGTAGCCCAGCGTGTCGAGCACGTCGCGGGCCAGTTCCTCCTGCGTGTCAACGTCGAACTCGCCGTCGAAGGCGTCGAACGCGAGGTCCGCGTCGGACTCCCGGATGTCGTCGATGAGCGGCACGAGCTCCTCGCGCAGCCGTTTCAGCGTCTCCTCGGCCGTCTCCAGGTCGAGGTACGGCTCGTAGTCCGCGAACAGCACGGCGTACGGGTCGGCGTCGGGGTCGATGTGCTCGGCGTACTCCCGTTTGAGCTCGATCAGGTCCTCGAGGACGGGCGCGAACACGGAGAAGTCGTCCTCCTCCTTGGCCTGCTCCCACTTGGGCAGCGCCTCGGAGGTGGTCTCGGATATCTCCTCGACCAGGTCCGTCGGCACGCGGGCCGCGCGCTCGTACTCGCGGCGCACCTCGCGGACGACGGCGGCCTGCTCGTCCGTAAGGTCCGCGTCGGCCAGTTCGTCGAGGTACTCCGCCATCTCGTCGTCGGTGAGGAGTTCGTGGTGCAGCGCCGACAGGGTCGACAGCTGCTGGGACCGGGCGGGCGTGCCGCCCTCGGGCATCATCACCTCCTGGTCCCACTGGAGGACGCTGCTGGCGTTGCCCACGTTGTTGATCCGTTTGACCTTCGCGAGGAACTGCTCGTACGTGTCCGAAACGTCGTCAGCGGCGGCTTCCGTTGCCATCGATACAGGGTAGCGCATCGTTCACTATCAATCCGAGGATTTCGAAACGAAAGGGCGGGCTCGAACGGTCGGCACCATTATGTGATTCGGATTTGATAGCTACGCCGATGAGCAACCCTTCCTCCAACAGACGCCGGTTCCT
The DNA here is from genome assembly GCF_004785955.1 of Halostella litorea. NCBI lineage: Archaea > Methanobacteriati > Methanobacteriota > Halobacteria > Halobacteriales > Natronoarchaeaceae > Halostella > Halostella litorea. Next base: position 960,546 of record NZ_ML214300.1, read on the forward strand.
CGCGGCTGCAGCGACGATGGCCGGCGCAGCGGGGTGTCTGAACGACGACTCCCCGGACGGCACGCAAACGGACGGCGTCCGGGACAGCGACGGCGACGGCGTCATCGACAGCCAGGACTACGCGCCAAACGACCCCGACGTCCAAGCGAAAAGCGACGTCGTCGAGGCGGCGACCGAAGCGGCCGCGACGACCACCACGTCACCGTCGACGGCCCGGGAAACGACGGCGCCGCCCCGCCGGACGACGACATCGCCCACCCGAACGACTTCATCACCCAGCCGGACGACGACCCGGCCCGCCGCGAACACGATAACGGTCACGCGAGGGATGCGCGAATCCGAGTCCGGGATCGTCGAGTACAGCGCCGAGGACGTCACGGCACGCGTCGTGTCCGACGGACCGAGCATCGACCTGCGGGAGGGGTCGAGCGTGAAACTGCTGGTGACCGCGTATCAGTTCCCGCGGGAGGACGCCGTTACCTACGGAGTCAGCGACGCGTTCCGATTGACCGGGACACGGGAGGTTTCGGTCGACGTCGACCTTCCAGCGGCCGATCCGCCGACGGGTGAGCGCGTTCACTACCTCGCCTTCCTGCTGCCGGGCGGGGTCTCCGTCGACGATGCCTCGGCCTCGGACCTCGCGTTCTTTCACGAGTCCGACCCGTTCGTCGTGGCGTCGGACGATGTCACGATCCGTCGTGATTCACACCCGAAAGCGGCCGGCGACGTCTCGGGGGAAGGGTACGAGCGGACGTCGATCGAGGGTGCCTATCGGCTCTCGTTCGAAGGGGAAACGCAGGGGAACGCGTGGTCGAGTGGCTTCTATATTTACAAATCGACGTACGTCGAACGGGCGACCGCACCTCGAGGGCGGTCACGTCCGGAGTACGTTTCCCACGCCCAACAGGAGGGGTTTGCCGACGAACTCGCGCAGATCCTGGCGTCCGACGCCGAGAAAAACGGGTTCACCGAGAAACGGATGCAAGTCGAGTTCGTGATAGACTTCGTCCAGAACCTGCCGTACGTTCCCGACGACGTGAGCACCGGATACGACGATTACACTAAGTTCATCTCCGAAACCGTCGTCGAGGCGGGCGGGGACTGCGAGGACACGGCGATCATGCTCGCGGCGGTGTTGCAGGCCGATCCGTTCAACTACGACATGGTGCTCATTCAGCCACCGGAGCACATGGCCGCCGGGATATACGGGGACGATGACCTCGCCGGGTCGTACTACACGTACGAGGGACGGCGATACTACTACATCGAAACCACCGGATCGGGATGGGGTATCGGCGACAGCCCCGAGCGATATCAGGGGGAGAGCGCGTACATCCACCAAGTCTGAGCCGGATCAGACGCGGGACGCCACGTCGCGATATATCCGGTAGCACCGCTCCAGTACGTCGAGCGAGACGCTCTCGTCGGCCGTGTGGGCCTCGCCCGGTTCGGCGGGGCCACAGACGACACAGTCCGTGCCCGCCTCCGAGAGCCACCCGGCGTCGGTGGCGTGAGGTTTGACGACGCGCTCGGACGACGCCGACTGTGCGTCGTCCGCGGTCGCGAGGACGGCGTCGGCGAAGGCGTCGTCGTCACAGCGCATCGGCGGGAGGTCCTGGTCGACGGTCCACTCGACGCCGTCGACCGCCTCGGCGCGGGCGAGCGGCGCGCGCTCGCCGGGCACGGTCCGCTCGTCGACCGTGACCTCGCAGCGCTCCGGGACGACGTTCCACGCCGACCCGCCGTCGATCCCGGTGACGACGACGCTCCCGGTCACCGTCTCGCCCGCCACCTCGACGGTCGGCGCGTCCATCTCCCGGAGCACGTCGACGGCGTCGCAGGCGCGGTAGACGGCGTTCTCGCCCGCCTCGGCCTCGCTGGCGTGGGCCGCCTCGCCGCGGGCCGTGAGCGTGGACCCCCGGCGGCCCTTGTGGGCGACGGCCACGTCGGTCACGCCCGGCGCGGAGTAGCCGGTCGAGCCCTCGCCGACCACCGCCCAGTCCGGGGCGAACCCCCGGTCGATGGCGTGGCGCGCGCCCTCGCCGCCGGCCTCCTCGCCGACGAAACTGGCGAAGGCGAGTTCGCAGGCGGGGTCGGCGTCGCGGAACGCACACATCGCGGCCGCGACCGCGCCCTTCATGTCCGCCGTCCCGCGGCCGTACAGCCGGCCGTCGCGGGCGTCCACGGCGTAGCCGCCGTCGCCGTCGACCTGCGACCCGTCGGGCGGCACCACGTCGTGGTGCCCGACCAGCGCGAGCGTCCGGTCGCCCGTCCCCCGCCGCGCGAACACGTTGCCGGCGTCGTCGCGCCGCACGGTGGCGTCGGTCTCGGCCCGGAGCCAGTCCTCGATGCGGTCGCCCGCGGCCGTCTCGTCCCCGTGGCTCGGGACCGAGACGAGGTCGCGCGTCAGGTCCGCGACTTCGGTCATGGACGGGCCTGCGGCCCGCGTCACAAAGAGGCTGTGGCCGCGGCCCCGACGCCGCGGTCGGCCGCGAACGGCGGCTCCGCGCGGCTCAGACCTTCTCGTACACCCGCTCTTCCTCCTCGACCGGGTCGACCGAGAGCTTCTCGACCGCCTCGGCGACGTGGCGCGCGCTCGCGGCCTGCTGCTCGCTGGCACTGGCGACGGTCTGGGCCTCCGTCGCGACGGCGTCGGCGGCCTCCGCCAGTTCCTCGACCGTCTCGGAGAGCGCGGTGACGCTGCGGGCCTGCTGGTCGGCCGCCGCGGCCACCTCCTGCATGCCCGCCGCCGAGTTCTCGACGGTCCCCTCCAGGTCGGACAGCGAGTCGACGGCGGCGGCGACCTCCTCCCGGCCCGACTGGACCTGCTCGCTCGCCGCCTCGACGGCCGCCCGGGTGTCGGTCGCCTCCGCCGCGACGGCGTCGGCGGCGTCCTGGACCTCCTCCAGGTCCGAACGCGTCCGGTCGACGAACGACTCCAGTTCGTCGGCGATGGTCGCGGCCGGCCCGTCCCGGGACCCCCGGTTGGCCTCGACCTTCGCGTTCGTCGCCAGCACCGACGTGCGGTCGACCACGTCGCCGACCCGGTCGACGACGTCCGCGATGTCGTCGGCGCGGTCCTCGACCGTCTCGGCGGCGTCGAGCAGTTCCTCCGTGGTCTCCTCGACGGCCGCCAGCGCTTCGAGCGCCCGCTCGCCCGCGTCGGCCCCGTCCTCGGCGACGCCGACGGCGCGCTCGCTGGTCTCCCGGACGTCGTCCGCGACGGACGCGACCTCCTGGGCGCTGGCGGAGAGCTCCTGGATGTCCGCGGCGGCGCTGTTCACGCCGGACGCCTGCCGCTCGGCGTGGTCGTGGATCGTCGACGCGCTCTCGGCGACCGACGCCGACGACTGCTTCAGCTGGACGACCGGCGGCTGGAGGTCGTTCTCGACCTCGTTTGCGATCTCGCGCTGTTTCGCGATGGCGCGTTCGAGCCGCTGGCTGTAGGAGTCGACGTACGTGTCGCTCGCCACCTGCAGGTCGAGGTTGAGGACCCGCAACAGCGCGAGCACGTCCTGCATGCCGTCGTGGATGGCGTCACGGACCGTCCTCTCCAGCGAGTCGTCGAGGCCGTCCTCGTCGTCGCCGTCCTCACCGCCGAGGCCCCGCAGCGCGCTGACGACGCGGTCGAGGCCGGCCTCGTCGTCCTCCCGCTCGGCGACCCACTCCTCGATGGCCGTCACGACCTGCTGCTGGACGCGCTCGTCGACCCGGGTGAGGATGAGGTCGTAGTACAGCCCGTACTGCCCCACGTAGTGTTTGAGCGGCATGTCGAGTATCTCGTGGAGCTTGCCGATGAGCGCCCGGTTGGTGAAGTACTCGTCGTCGTAGTCGCCGGTCGACAGCGACACCAGATACGCCTTCTGCGTGCGCTTTAGCTGCTCGACGTTCTTCGGCGACCGGCCGATGACGTCGACCGTCTGCTCGTACTGGGTCAGGTTGTCGTAGAACGCGTCCGCTATCTCCTGTTGGTTCTCGCGGAGGAGCGGTTCGAGGCTCGCCAGCCGGCGTTTGTCCTCCTCGTCGAAGCCGATGAACTCCTTCCGCCAGGCGATCTCCTCGGCGTCCAAGCCGATCTGGTCCGTGAGCTTGTCGGCGTCGACGAACCTGTTCAGGCCACCTATCCCGAACTCCTGTGACGGGTCCATGTCGGATCCCTGCGACGAGTCCATGTTTGAATGGAGTCATGTTCGCAACGAAAGTGTTCGGGTTCGTTCTCATGTTGTGGGAACTCAATTGGGGGGTCGGCGGCCCCCGCACGGGTCCGTGCCCTTATGAACCGTCGCGGGCGTACGTGTCCCCATGAACGTAGTTCCGGACACGAGCGTGGTCATCGACGGCCGCGTGTCCGAGCGGGTCGAGAGCGGCGAGTTCGAGGGCGCGACGGTGCAGGTGCCCGAGGCCGTCGTCGCGGAGCTGGAAGCGCAGGCCAACGACGGGATCGAGAGCGGGTGGGACGGCCTCTCCGAACTCCAGCGCCTCGCGGAGCTGGCCGACGAGGGGACGATAGAACTGGAGTACGTCGGCGAGCGCCCCGACGCGGTCGAGCGCGGCCACGCCAGCGAGGGCGAGGTCGACGCGCTGATCCGCGAGATAGCCGCCGACCTGGACGCCACGTTCGTCACCAGCGACGTGGTCCAGAGCGAGGTGGCGGAGGCGAAGGGGCTGTCGGTGGAGTACATCACGCCCCGGACCCGCGACGTGGGCGAACTCTCCATCGAGGGGATGGTCGACGAGCGGACCATGAGCCTCCACCTGCGCTCGGGCGCGGTGCCGATGGCGAAACGCGGCGAGATCGGCGAGATGCAGTTCGAGCCGGTCGGCGACGAGCCCACCTCCGAGGAGGAGATGAAGGAGTACGCCCAGGAGGTCATCGAGAGCGCCAAGCAGGCCAACGAGGGGTTCGTCGAACTCTCGGACGACGGGATGACGATCGTCCAGTTCCGGGACTACCGCATCGCCGTCGCGGAGCCGCCGTTCGCCGACGGCTACGAGATCACCGCCGTCCGGCCGATCGTCAAGACCGACATCGAGGACTACGAGTTCGCCGACGAACTGAAGGAGCGCCTGCTGGAGTCGAAACGCGGCGTCCTCATCTCCGGCTCGCCGGGGGCGGGGAAGTCGACGTTCGCGCAGGCCGTCGCCGAGTACATCGCCGACCACGACTTCGCGGTCAAGACGATGGAGAAGCCCCGCGACCTGCAGGTCGGCCCGGAGATCACCCAGTACACCGAACTCGGCGGCGAGATGGCAAACACCGCCGACTCGCTGCTGATGGTGCGGCCGGACTACACCATCTACGACGAGGTGCGCAAGACCGACGACTTCGAGGTGTTCGCCGACATGCGGCTTGCCGGCGTCGGGATGATCGGCGTCGTCCACGCCACCCGCGCCATCGACGCGCTCCAGCGCCTCGTCGGCCGGGTCGAACTGGGCATGATCCCCCAGATCGTCGACACCGTCGTCTACATCGAGGCCGGCGAGGTCGCCAAGGTGTACGACGTGTCGACGGAGGTTAAGGTACCCGAGGGGCTCACCGAGGAGGACCTGACCCGCCCGGTGATCATGATCCGCGACTTCGAGACGGGCCAGCCCGAGTACGAGATCTACACGTTCAACCGGCAGGTCGTCACCGTCCCGCTGGGCGAGGAGGAGGGCTCCGAGAGCGGCGTCGACCGTATCGCCCGCCAGGAGATCGAACGCGAGATCCGCTCGATCGCCCGCGGCCACGTCGACGTGGAACTGAAGAGCCAGGACACCGCGGTCGTCTACGTCGAGGAGGACGACATCTCCACGGTCATCGGCAAGGGCGGCGGCCGCATCACCGACGTGGAGAACCGGCTGGGCATCGACATCGACGTGCGCACCCACGACGAGAAGCCGGGCGGCCGGAGCACGGGCGGAGGCGGTGGCGGCGGCTCCGCCGGCGGCAGCCCCGGCGAGATAGTCGAACCCGAGGTCACATCGCGCCACATCGTCATCCCGGTCGACGGGCACGCCGGCGAGACGGTCGAGGTGCAGGCCGACGGCGAGTACCTCTTCACCGCGACGGTCGGCCGCGGCGGCGACGTACAGGTCACTCGGGGCAGCGCGATAGCGGAGGAGTTAGAGCGGGCGATAGACGAGCGGCGGGCGATAAGCGTCAGTTCGAACTAGCGATTACTCGGCGCAGCAGCACGGCTCGGCGTCCTCGCCGCCGTCGGCCTCGACGGTCGGCTCGTCCTCGGTGAGCTGATAGAGGCTCTGTCGGGCGTCGGCGAAGTAGACGTCCTCGTCGACCATCCCAATCTCCTGGAGCCGTTCGAGCGCGTAGCGCACCGTCCGCGCCGACAGCATCGATTCCTGTACGATCTGTTTCTGCGTCAGCGGCCCGTCGTACTCGAGTACTTTGAAAACGAGCTTAGCGCTCGGCGGAAGGTCTTCGAGCTCCTCATCAGTAGCTGCCATCGTTACGATTCGAAAGTCCCCAGAAGCATAAAGATTGTCGAGACGGGGCTGCAAACGCCGCGTCGCCCCCCTCCGACGGCGGCGTACGGGCCGCTGCATCGCCAAGCGAACTGCTTTTCACCGCGGCTCTCCGAGGACCCCGTATGTCGACCGAACAGGCCGAGGGGATGGATTCCCATCTCCGATCGATCACGGTCACGTCGCTCGCGTCCATCGGCGGGATAGTGGCGGCGCTTATCTCCTCCGCGATGACGTCGGGCATGTCGCCGTCCGAGGCGGCCACCTACCAGCCCGCCCAGATCATCGTCCTCGCGGTCGTGCTGGTACAGATCCCGATCTACCGGGCCCTGGGCGTGTACGGCGAGGACGGCGCCGGCGCGAAGGACTACCTCTTCATCGCCTTCATGACCTTCTCGCTGTGGTTCGTGGTGTGGGGCATCATGCTCGAAACGGGCTTCGGCATCACCGTCTAAGATGGCCCAGGACAGCATCGCAGTCGTCGACCTCGACAGGTGTCAGCCCGACCGCTGCAACTACGAGTGCAAGAACTACTGCCCGCCCAACCGAACCGGGAAGGAGTGCATCACGCTCCGCGGCCCGGAGACCGAGGAGGGCGAACCCGACCAGGTCCGCATCAGCGAGGAGATCTGCCTCGGCGAGTCCTGTGGCATCTGCGTCGAGAAGTGTCCGTTCGACGCCATCGAGATCATCAACCTGCCCCAGGAGCTCCAGGACGACCCGGCCCACCGCTACGGCGAGAACGCCTTCTCGCTGTACGGCCTGCCGGTCCCACAGGAGGGGCAGGTCACGGGCATCCTCGGCCCGAACGGCATCGGGAAGACGACCGCCGTCCGGATCCTCGCCGGCGAACTCGTCCCGAACCTCGGGGACCACGCGGCCGACCCCGACTGGGACGACGCGCTCGACGCCTACCGCGGCACCGAACTGCAGGACTACATCGCCGACGTGAAGTCGGGCGACGTGACGGTGGCGCGCAAGCCCCAGTACGTCGACCAGATCCCCTCGCAGTTCGACGGCAACACCCGCCAGCTGCTCGAACGGACCGACGAGCGCGACGACCTGGACTACCTCGTCGAGCGCCTCTCGATCGGCCCCGTGATGGACCAGGCCATCGACGACCTCTCGGGCGGCGAGCTCCAGCGCGTCGCCATCGCGGCCTGCCTCGCCCGCGAAGCGGACTTCTACTTCCTCGACGAGATCACGCCGTACCTCGACATCGGCCAGCGCGTCACCGTCGCCCGCCTCATCCAGGAACTGGCCCAGGAGGGCGACAAGTCGATGCTCGTCGTCGAGCACGACCTCGCCGTACTGGACCTGCTCGCGGACAACCTCCACGTAGCGTACGGCGAACCGGGGGCGTACGGCGTCATCACGTCCCCCAAGTCCGTCCGCAACGGCATCAACGAGTACCTCGCGGGCTACCTCGACAACGAGAACATGCGCATCCGGCCGGAGGCCATCGAGTTCGAGGAACACGCCCCCCGGACGGCCTCGACCGCCGACACGCTCGTCGAGTACCCCGACCTCTCGCAGTCCTACGGCGAGGGCGAGTTCTCGCTCTCGGTCGAGGGCGGCGAGATCCGCGAAAACGAGGTGCTTGGCATCGTCGGGCCGAACGGCATCGGGAAGTCGACGTTCGCCAGGCTGCTCACCGGCGACCTGGAACCGGACACGGGCGAGGTCGACTTCGCCCTGGACATCTCCTACAAGCCCCAGTACGTCGAGATCGACCAGCCGATGCGGGTCGACGCGTTCCTCTCCTCGATCACCGACCAGTTCGGCTCCTCGTACTGGAACACGGAGATCGCCCAACCGCTCCAGCTGGAGCGGATCATGGAGCAGAACCTGACCGACCTGTCGGGCGGGGAGCGCCAGCGCGTCGCCATCGCGGCCTGCCTCTCCGAGGACGCCGACGTCTACCTGCTTGACGAGCCGAGCGCCCACCTCGACGTGGAACAGCGGGTGCAGGCGACCCGCGCGATCCGGCGCTACGCCGAGAGCCAGGACGCGACGGTGCTTGTCATCGACCACGACATCTACATGATCGACCTGCTGTCGGACCGGCTGATGGTGTTCGACGGCGAACCGGCCGAGCGCGGCCACGCCGGCACGCCCCAGGACATGCGCTCGGGGATGAACGACTTCCTCGCGAACCTGGAGATCACGTTCCGGCGCGACGAGCGGGTCGGCCGCCCGCGGATCAACAAGCCGGGCAGCCAACTCGACCGCCAGCAGAAACGCGACGGCGAGTACTACTACGCGCCGTAGGGGGAGGGGACGGGCCTCACAGCACCTGCCGCTGGCAGGAGCCACAGAGGCTCTGTTCCTTGACGTCGACCTCGCGGACGGTGGGTGAGAAGTTCATCACGCAGCGGTTGTTGTCGCAGTGCTCCAGGCCGAGCGTGTGGCCGATCTCGTGGACGATCTCCTTGCGGACGCGGTCGCCGAATATCTCGCCGGCGTCCTTGTTCGAGAAGCCGCCGTCGCTGGAGGTCTGGAGCCGGTAGGTGGAGACGACGCTGCCGTTGCCGTCGAGGTAGGCCAGCCCGAACACGTAGTTGCGCCGCCGGTAGAACAGGTCCTTCGTCGTGACGGCGATGTTCTTCTCGCCGTCGCCGACGCGGGAGGCGAGTTTGATGAACTCCTCGGCGCCGTACTGGTTGCGGTTGCTGTCGTACGCGCCGTTGGGGATGGACTGGGGCTCGTGGACGTTCACCTCGCAGTCGTAGACGCTCCGGAGCCCGTCGGAGGCCTGCCGCTTGATGTTGGCAGGCACGTCCCCCACCGGCACGATGTCAACGAGCATGGACAGCCATTAGTTCGCGCCGCCAATAAACATCCCGCCCGTGACCCGTTCGTCCACCGACGCCCTCGCCGACCGCCTCGCCCGCTACGACCGCGTCGTCGAGGTCGGGGTCGGCCGCCGGACCGACGTGGCTGCCGCGCTTTCGGCCCGCGGCGTCGCCGTCGTCGCGACCGACGTCCGCGAGCGGCCGGTGCCCGAGGGCGTCCGGTTCGTCCGTGACGACGTGACCGACCCGGACCCGGCGGTGTACGCCGACGCCGGGGCCGTCTACGCGCTGAACGCGCCGCCCGAACTCCATCGTCCCCTGCGGGACGCCGCCGAGCGGGCCAACGCCGACCTCCTCTTCACGACGCTCGGCGGGGACGGGCCCGCGGTCCCCGTCGAGCGCGAGACGCTCCCCGGCGAAACGCTGTACCGCGCCGTCGACGGGCCGCACGGTCGGCGGTAGCCGCGGCGCGTCCGTGGGGCCGCCGCGAGCGACACGCCCTTATCCCCGCCCTGCCTGCCGTCGGACATGAACGCCGACGCAGTCGTGCTGGACGTCGACGGGGTGCTCGTCGACGTGGCGGACTCCTACCGCCGGGCGATAGTCGAGTCGATAGAGCGCGTCCACGGCCGGACGATCCCGAAGGAGGCGATCCAGCAGTTCAAGGACGCGGGCGGGTTCAACAACGACTGGGAACTCACCGACGCCGCCGCGCTGTACGTGCTCGCGGCGGGCGAGGGGTACGGCGACAGCATCGCCGACTACACCGACGCCATCGCCGCGGAGGGCGGCGGCGTCGACGCCGCGGAGGCCGTCGTGGTCGACGCGCTGGGCGCGAACGCCGCCGAGCGCGTCCGCGAACGCTGGGACCCGGAGCGGCTCCGCGACGTGTTCCAGCAGCTGTACCTCGGCGCGGAGCTGTACCGCGCCATCGAGGGCGGCGAGCCCGAACTGGAGACGGAGGGGTTCATCCACGACGAGCCGACCATCGCCGACGGGTCGACCCTCGACGCCCTCACGGAGCGCTTCGACGTGGGCGTGCTCACCGGCCGCCCGGCCGCCGAGGCGAGCATCGCGCTGGAGCGGGTCGGCCTCGACGTGCCCGCCGAAGCCCGGTTCACGATGGACGACTGGGCGGCCGGCAAGCCGGACCCGGCGGCGCTCGTGACGCTGGCCGAGCGGTTCGACGCCGGGCGGGTCGTCTTCGTCGGCGATACGCTGGACGACGTGCGGACGGCGGTCAACGCCGCGGAGGCGGACCCCGACCGCCAGTACCGCGGCGTCGGCGTCCTGACCGGCGGGCTTACCGGCGCGTCCGGCCGCGAGAAGTACGAGGCGGCCGGGGCGGCCGCGGTGGTCGACTCCGTCAACGACCTCCCCGACCTGCTGGAGTGACCGCGCCGAGGACCGCGCCGTACACGAGGTGGTGGAACAGCGTCTCGGCGGCCGCCGCCCGCGACAGGTCGCGGCCGAATCGCCCCCACCCGACGACCGGGAAGAACACCAGTTGCTGGACCAGCCACAGGAGCGCGCCCCACGCCGCGCCGCGGGCGGTCGCGCGCGCCGTTCCGCCGTCGCCGCGCGGCGACAGCGCGGCGAAGAGCGCGCCCATCGTCCCGCCGTAGCCGAGGTGGGCGACGGCGGCGGCCGGGTACTCGACGGTCCGCGGCGCGCGCCCGCCAAGCAGCCGCCGGACCAGCGCCAGCGGGAACGGCGCGGGCAGCGCGGTCAGCCCCTGCCGCCGCCCGGCGATCGCCGCCGTCGTCTTCCACACGGTCGCCACGACGCCCGCCGCGAAGCCGGATGCGAGTCGTCCCATACCCGGCCCACCACGGCCGACGGGAAATGCGCTCGCCCGGACGCTTTTGGCGCTCCGCGTGGGACGGCGACCGTGACCGACGTCGACAGCGTGGAGTCGAAACTCGCCCGCGCCGCCGAGGCCGACGAGGCCGAGGCGCGCCGCCTGCTCACGGAAGCCCGCGAGGGGATCGCCCGCCTGCGCGAGCGCGGCGACGCCGACGCGGACCGCCTCGACGCCCTCGAAACCGACGTCGAGCAGCGGCTCCGGGCGGTCGGCGAACGGGACGCCTACGACGGGGGCGGCGTCGAGGGGGCCGCGACGAACCCCGACGACGAGGACGCTCCCTGATGCTTTATCCGGCCCCGGCCCCCAAGCCCGGGGTATGGACCGCGCTACGCTCGAACGGCGCGCCTGGACCGTCGCCCTCTCGCTGCTGGTCGCGAGCGTCGTCGGCGTGTCAGTCGCCGGCAACGCCGCGGCGTTCCTCCTCGTGGCCGCCATCGCCTTCGTCGTCGCCTACCCGATCGTCTCCCGGATCCTGGGGCGGTCGATCGGCCAGGACGGCGACCGCCCGGGGGACCTGACGCTGTTCTGGGGGACGATACTGCTCAGCACGCCCCTCCTGTGGATGGTCGAACGGGCGGCCCCCGACGGGGTCGCGTTCACCGCCCGCAGCGTCGCCTTCGCCGTCGTGTTCCTCTTCGCCACGTGGCTAGCGTACTACGGCGGCTACGACCGCATCCGGCGGGCGGTCTGATGCCCGACTGGACCTGGCTGGCGACGTTCGCCAGCGGGTGCTACCTGCTGGCCGTGACGGGTGCGCTGGTCGGCGTCCCCGCGGAGGCCGGCCTCCCGACGGCGGCCGTCGCGACGGGCGGCGCGCTCGCCGTCTGGGCCCTCGCGTCGTGGCTCGACGACGGGGGGTACGACCGCCTCGGCGCGGACCGCGACGGCGCGACCGGCTTCTTCTGGCTACTGGTGCTGTATCTCCCGTACGGATCCCTCCCGACGCTGGCGGCGCTGGACCGGCTGCTCGACCTCCCCGCCGACCTCGTCCTCCCGGCGACGGTCTGGGCGCTGACGCCGGTCGCGGCGTGGCTGGCGTTCTACGGCGGACTCGACCGCCTCGGGCTCGACGGCCGCGTCTTCGAGCGGCTGGTCGGCGGCTGGCTCGCCGCCGTCCTGGTCGGCTTCGTGGCCGCGGCCACGCTCGGCCTGACGCTCTCCCGGGTCGCGGTGGCCGCGGGGTTCCTGTTCGCGCAGGCGGTCGGCGTCGCGCTGGCGGCCCGCTCGGCGGGGGCGGAGAGCGAACGGGAGGATGGCGGGGGCGGCGACGCCGGCCGGACTCCCAACGCTTAATCCCCGAGCGTCCGACGTGCGCGTATGCGAATCGCACTACTCGGCGGCACCGGCGACATCGGGCAGGGACTCGCGCTCCGCTGGGCGTACGACACCGCCCACGAGGTACTGATCGGCTCGCGCGACCCGGAGAAGGCCCGGACCAAGGCCGAGGAGTACGAGACCGAACTCGACAGCCGCGGCGTCGACTGCGAGATCAAGGGGTTCGAGAACGGGATGGCCGCCGACCGCGCGGACGTGGTCGTCGCCGCCGTCCCGCCGTACCACGTCTCCGACACCGTCGAGGCCGTCGCCGACCGGCTGGACGACGACGCGGTCCTCGTCTCGCCCGCCGTCGGCATGAAAGGCGACGGGGACGGGATGCACTACCACCGGCCGGGCGCGGGCAGCGTGACGGCCGTCGCCGCCGAGGCCGCCCCCGACGACGTCCGGGTCGTCGGCGCGTTCCACAACCTCGCGGCGGACCGCCTCGCCAACCTGGACGTCGAACTCGACGTCGACACGCTGGTCGTCGGCGACGACGACGGCGCGAAGGAGACGGTCACGATGCTCGCGGAGGGGATCGAGGGCATTCGGGCGCTGGACGCCGGCCCCGTCGCCAACGCCGCCGAAGTCGAGAGCGTGACGCCGCTGCTCATCAACATCGCCCGGCACAACGACGGGATGCACGACGTGGGCGTCGAATTCAAGTGACCGGAGCGGGGCGACCCGCACGGGCCGGCACTCACTTCGAGCGGCGCTCAAACTCGACGGTCGTGTCGCTCCCCGACCGCGACCCGCCGTCCGACCCCTCGTCAAGCACCCGCTCCAGTTCGCGTTCGAACTCGCGTTCGCTCAGTTCGCCCTCGACGTACCGTTCCCGGAGGCGCTGGCGGCGGTCCTCGGCGGTGGGTGCGACCCGGTCGGAGGCGTCGATCCGCCGGAGGACGGGGTACTCGCGTTCGAGCCACTCGACGACGGCGACCAGCCGGTCGCTCCGGGGGACCGACGCGTTCCGGAGGACGGAGACGACGGTGGCAGCGAGAAACACGGCGGCGAACAGGCCGAGGACGACCCCGGCCGCGACCCACTCGGCCGCCGCCGCGAGCATCGCCAACAGCACGAACTCCTCGCCGTAGTATGCGCCCCCGGAGAGCACCGACAGCGCGTCTATCGCCCCCAGCAGCCCGACGCCGACCAGCAGGATCCCGGAGACGACGAACCCGCCGAAGTAGAGCCAATGACGGGAGACCATGGCCGCGGGTCGGCCCCGGACGGAGTTAAACGTGTGGGAGCCTGCCGACCCGTCACTCCAGATAGCCCAGTTGGCGGAGCGAGTCGAGCGTCTCGTCGTCGAAGTCGGCGTCCTCCAGGGCCTCCCGACCGACGGCGTAGCGCTCCTCGAGGAAGACGAGCAGCTGGCGAGCGGTCCGGAGCTTGAAGCAAAGCTCGGGGTCGTCCACGTCCGACTGGACGCTCTCCAGCATCGTATCGACCGTCTCGAAGGTCGTGTCGGCCATAGTCGACCGTTGGCCGTCCGACTACATAAAATACGCAACAATTATTGATAACCGAGAACGGTCGCCGAACTGACGACCCGAGGGGACGGGCCGTCCCGCACCCGGGGCGGCGGTCGGGGCGTCGCGGAGTTGGCCGCCTCAGGCCCCGGCGTTCTCCAGCGCGGACTCGATGTCGTCGCGCTGGGTGACGCCGACGAACCGCTCGACGATGCCGTCGTCGTTCTCGACGATGAGCGTCGGGAGCGAGCGGACCTGGTACTCGTTTGCCACGTCCTGTTTCTCGTCGACGTTTATCTTCTCGACCTCGAACCGGCCCTCCCAGTCCTCCTCTAGCTCCTCGAGGATGGGGTCCTGCGTCTTGCAGGGGCCACACCAGTCGGCGTAGAAGTCCTTGAGTGTTACAGTCATGCTGCGCTCGCCGTGAGTAGCCCCGCGTCGCGCATAAGGGTTTCCCACTCGTGTACCGGGCCGACACGGCCGGAGCGGTGCGAAAGGTTTACCCACTGGCGATGCGGATAGCCGGGTATGAGCAGCGGAGAGAACAGCGGCGGGCTGATGTCCAGTGCGGGGCTCGTCCGCTACTTCGACGCGGAAGACCGGAACGCCATCACCATCGACCCGAAGACCGTCGTCGCCTTCGGCGTCCTCTTCGGGGTCGTGGTCCAGGTGCTGTCGATCATCGGGTGACGGCCGCCGGCCGAGCGGGTTTTTTACTCGGGGCACGTAGCGGGGGTCGATGACGCTTACCGCCGGAGTCGTCGCCGTCCAGGGCGACGTGAGCGAACACGCCGACGCCGTTTGCCGCGCCGCCGAGCGCCGCGGCCGCGAGGCCGACGTAGTGGAGATCCGGGACGCCGGGGTCGTCCCCGACTGCGACGTGCTCCTCATGCCGGGCGGGGAGTCGACCACCATCTCCCGCCTGCTCCACGACGAGGGGATCGCCGCCGAGATACGCGACCACGTCGCCGCCGGCAAGCCCGTGCTGGCGACCTGCGCGGGGCTGATCGTCGCCGCGACGGACGCCGGCGACGACCGGGTGGAGACGCTGGACCTCGTCGACGTGACCGTCCAGCGCAACGCCTTCGGCCGGCAGAAGGACAGCTTTGAGGCCCCGCTTGCCGTGGACGGCCTCGACGAGCCGTTCCCCGCGGTGTTCATCCGCGCGCCGGTCATCGCCGACGTCGGCGAGGCCGAGGTGCTGGCCGAGTGGGACGGCCGCCCGGTGGCGGTACGTGACGGCCCGGTCGTCGGCACGTCCTTCCACCCGGAACTGACCGAGGACGACCGGATCCACGAACTCGCCTTCTTCGCGGAGACGCCGGCGACGCAGTAAGGGAACTTTTCTCCCTGCGGGCCGAGGGTCGAATATGGACGCGACAATCGACGCCGTCCGCGTCGCCGGGACGCCCGACGGGCCGGTACCCGTCGCCGTGCTCGCCGTCGAGGACGAGCCCGACGTGCTCCCGATCTTCATCGGGTTCGACGAGGCGGCGAGCATCGCGCGCGGCCTCGACGCCGAGGACATCGGCCGGCCGCTGACCCACGACCTGCTGCTCGACGTGGTCGAGGAGCTTGGCGGCCGCGTCGACCGGGTCACCGTCAGCGCGGTCGAGGACGGCACCTACATCGCCGACCTCGCGATCGAGACGCCCCGCGGCGAGGCGACCGTCGACGCGCGACCCAGCGACTCGCTGGCGCTCGCCGCCCGGACGAACGCGCCGGTCAGCGTCGACGAGTCGGTGTTCGAGAGCGGCCGCCAGCCCCGCGAGGAGTTCGACGACCTCGACGACATCCGGGAGGTGGCGGAACTCGCATGAGCGGCGACGCGCGACCCGACACCGACGACGCGGACGACGTGATAGACGAACTGTTCGCCGTCATCGAGGACCGCAAGGAGCGCCTGCCCGAGGACTCCTACACCGCCTCGCTGTTTACCAGCGAGAAGGGGGAAAACGAGGTGCTGGAGAAACTGGGCGAGGAAAGCACCGAACTCGTCCTCGCGGCCAAGGACGACGACCACGATGAGATCGCCCACGAGAGCGCCGACATCGTCTACCACCTGCTCGTGTTGCTGTCGATGAAGGACATGGACGTGGCGGATCTGCGGGCGGCGCTGGAAGAGCGGCGGTAGCGCGTCGATCAGTCGGCAACCAGTCGTTCTCCGACGGTGGGACTTGATGGGCGATAGACACGTGTGAAAAAAGGATCGCTCAAAACTTCAGGTGAAATCTGACGGAGTTCACCCGTAGGATACAGTCCTGCTGCACCACGACTTCCGCTCGTTCCTGCTCATCACCGAATTCAACCATCCTGTCGGAGATGTTCCCATTGTCCGCCGCGATGACAGATTCCTCTGAGACTCCGCCTCGGATTTCGATCTCTTCGGCGGGGCAGTTGAACACAACCTTCAATTTGTTTCCGTCGGCTTCCGGAAACAGTTCAACTGGCCGTTGTCCATCCGGAAACGACGAATCTACCGAGATCAATTTGCTCTTCTCTCCGTTCACTTCCAGCGAGTGTATCTTATCGCCGTCACGTTCGAGCGTCGTCCAGTTTTCGATGACAAACGGCCTGATTGACCCTTCGATCGACGGATAGCTGTAATCCGGGTGGTTTCCCAGTATGAAATCGATAATTCCCATACAGGTCAGTAGGGGGGGAATGCATTGAAACTTGTTTCAGAATTCCGTTTATCAGGTGTGAAAAATAGAGTATTCACCCCTGAGCGGTTAGCAATCCCGATCTTTGGTCCAAACATAATTACGACAGGTAATTATTAATACATACCGTCACAAACAGGAGTCATGGATTGGGACCGCCTCAAGCGGCGATCCTACCTCGGCGGGGTCGTAGCGACGCTCACCGGCCTCGCAGGGTGTAACGAGACGGACGGCACACCGACCCGGACGACCAGCGAAACCCCGCGGGACGCACTCACCGACACCGAGGCCGCGGAGACCACGGACTCCCAGACAGCCGACGAGCAACCGCTCCGTCCCCACGATCATTCGGGCGACGGGGCAGGGGGCGCGACCCTGGCCCCCCGCGACGTCCACGGAACCGTCTACGCCGCCGCGATGCCGGGAGATGACCTCTCGGCGAAGGTCCGCAACGCCATCGACGCCATCCCGGCCGGCGGGACAGTCGTCGTAACCCCGCGGACGGACGGTAACCCCTGGCAGTGGCACGACACGGTGACGGTCAACCTCAACGGCGCAGGTGGGGTCACCCTCCGGTTCCGGGGGATGACGATGGTCGAGTACACCGGCAACGGCTGGGCCATCGAAACCGTCTACGAACCCGCCGAGTACGGACAGCTCAACCGCGGGGACTTCTTCGAACTGCGCGGCGGCCACTGGCGGGCGACCGGGGACGACCCCGCGGGATGGCTGCGGATGGTCGACACCAACTTCGCCGAAATCGAGCCCGAACTGGTGATCGACTTCACCAACAGCGACAAGACCGCGACGGGGGTTCGAGTCGAGAACCGGGGGATGTTCTGCGAATCGAACGTCTTCACCGGCCACTTCGCCGGCGTCGACATCGGGATGGACTTCGTGCCGGCCGCGGCAACGGGCGGGTCGGGTACCAACAGCTTCGAGGGGAACTACATTCGGAACCTCAAGGTGCTGAACGCAAAACGGACGGCGTTCCGATGGCGTGACGGCGCGAACTTCTCCTGGAGCGTCGTCCAGAACACCGACGCGTTCGCCGCGAGTTACGACGTGGCCGACGAGGTCGTACTGTACGACTTCGGCGGGAAGTTCAACGGGACGACGTTCGTCGGCCCGAAGATCGAGGACGGTGGCAGCGAGGACGTCGCCGATATCGGGTACCGGGTGCGGGACTCGGTCGGGACGCCGCCCCTGCTGATCAACCCCCGCGGGCAGGACGCCGTCGACACGCTCGTCGAGTACGCCGACCGGTACAAGAGCCTTCCCGCGTTGATGGTCTGGGACGACGGCCGCAGGAGCCGGGCCGGGGTTCACGATTTCGGGCGGTTCGATCAGGAGCCCCGTTTCGGTGAGGAGTGCGTGATCTTCCCGAGCGCCCGGGTTCACGGCGCGGATAGCCGGAACCCGGATACGCCGGGCAAGGTCATCTATGCCGACGGGGATGTCGACGGCATGCCGGAGGGGCTCTACCGGGCCGACCCGGAGAACTCCCAGTGGGTGAAGGTAAGCGACAACTCGATCACCTACGAGGACTGAATCGGCTCGCCCCGGCGTTCGGGTTGGCGGGTTCTCCGGGCCGGGTTTCCAATCCAACGAGTCGGGTGATCGCCTCGGTCACTGCGTCGGATGCGTCCACCGATGCTGACGGCCTCGTCCGGCGATCACCCCGCTCGAACAGCGTCCTAGCCGAGCAGGCCGCCGACCGCGCCCGCTATCGCGCTGTCTATCGCCATCAGCAGCGCCACGAACAGCGCGACGAGGAAGACGGTCCCGCCGACCAGCGGCCCGAGCGGACCGAGGGCGACGGTGCCGACGGTCCCCGCGCCGACGCCGAGCGCGACGGCGATCAGGATCCCGCCCAGGCCCCCGGCGACCAGCCCGTGCCACGCGCCGCGCAGGAGGCCGCCGCCGGCGATGTAGCCCGCGACGAACCCGCCGACCAGCCCGGCGGCCGCGTGGCCGACGCCCGGGAGCGCGAACGCGAACAGTCCCAGGACGAGTTCCACCGCGAAGCCGATGCCGACGGCGCGCCAGTTCATGCCCGGAGGTAGGCCGCCGACGGGTAAGTGCCTTCCTGCGGTCCGTCGGGTCGCCGCCGGAGCTTCGGGGCCGCCGAGCGTCGGGCTCGCCACAGCCGCAGGCGAGAGGGCCGGATCCGCGCGCTTTTACCCGGTGGCGGTCTATGGACGGACATGATTTTCGAGGACCTCCCGACGACGCCCACGTCGGAGGAGCTCATCGACAAGGCGTTCTCGCGGGCGGCGCGGGCGGGCCGGGCCAAGAGCGGCTTCGAGGCCCAGCAGTCGATGCTCCAGACGGCGTCGAACATCCTCTCGGACAACCTGCAGAACGTCACGACGGCGTGGCCCGACTTCGACGAGGTCGACCCGTTCTACTACGAACTCGCCCACGCGCTGGTCGACGTGGACGAGGTCAGACAGAGCCTCTCGGAGGTGACCTGGGCGAGCCGCAAGGTCGCCGAGATCCGCGGGGAGTACCAAGGCCGGCTGCGGGGCGACACGGACACCGCCCGCAAGGTCCGAAAGCAGGCGTTCGCCCGCATGGCGGACGTGGTCGAGGAGGTCGAGGACGACCTCGCCCGCCTCGGCGACGCCCGCGAGCAGCTCCGGAAACTCCCGGATATCGACCCCGACGAGCCGACCATCGTCGTCGCGGGCTACCCCAACGTCGGGAAGTCGTCGTTCGTCAACGGCGTGACCAACGCCCGCGGCGAGACGGCGTCGTACCCGTTCACGACGAAGGGGATCGGCGTCGGCCACTTCCACCGGGACCGCATCCGCTACCAGATCGTCGACACGCCGGGACTGCTCGACCGGCCGGCCGACGAGCGAAACGACATCGAGTCCCAGGCCATCTCGGCCCTGGAGCACCTCGCCGACTGCGTCCTCTTTCTCGTCGACGCGAGCGGCGACTGCGGCTACCCGCTCGACGCCCAGTTGGAACTGCGGGACGCGGTCGAGGGCGACTTCGAGGCCGTCCCCGTGCTGACGGTCTGTAACAAGGCCGACCGCTCGCGGGACGTGGAGGCCGACCACTACATGAGCGTCGCGGAGGGCGAGAACGTCGAGGGCGTGCTCGACGCGGCGGTCGAGGCGATCGGCTACGAGCCCGAACTGCCGTTCGACGGGTAGGCCCCCGCGGGGTCGCGAACGACCCGCGGGCGGTCCGCGGTCGTCAGGCCGCGGTCGCGTTGTACGTCACCTGCACCTGCGCGGAGACGGTGACCGGGCCGGACTCGACGTTCGTGCCGCCGGCGTCGGCCGCGGCGGTCATCGCCTCGGCGTGGTAGGGCCGCACGTCGACCGAGCCGGTCGACACGGCTGAGACCCCCGCGATCGAGAGGTTCGCGTTCTCCGCGAGGACGTCGGCGTCAGCCCGCGCGTTCTCCATGGCGGCCGTCAGCGCGTCCGCGCGGAGGTCGCTCCGCGCCTCCTCGGAGAGGGTGAACTGTACCTGGTTCACGTCGGTCGCGCCGTTGTTCACGGCCGTCTCGATGACGGAGCCGACGCCGTCGACGTCGTCGGTTTCGACCTCGAAGGAGTGGATCGCGACGTAACGGGTCACGTCGTCGTTCCGGCGGGACTCCCGGTCCTGCCGGATGACGTAGTGGCCGGTCTCGACCTGGTCGTCCTCGATGCCGATCTCGGCCAGCGCCGCCCGCATCGTCGAGACGTTCGCACTGAGTCGCTCCCGTGCGGTCTCGGGATCGTCGGCCGTCGCCCGCACGGCGACGTCGAGGATCGCCCGGTCGGGGTCGGCCGTCACTTCGCCGTTCGCCCGCACCTGGACCGTTCGGCCGTCGTCGTGGCCGCGGTCCGCAGTGTCGGCACCGTCGTCGGCCGCCGTGGTCGGCGTGTCCGCCGACGAGTCCCCGATAGCTCCCAGACAGCCCGCCGTGACGAGCAGCGTCGCGACGGCGAGCGTTGCGATGATCTTTCGTGACATGCGGGCGTATCTGCGACACCCGACAGAAAGTAGCTCACGGAATGTGAAACGGCCGTTTGAGCTATCGGGGGACGCCGGGTCCCGTCGCCGCTACGCCGGCGCGGTGCGTCCGAGCGCTGCCCCAGGTCGCTCCCGGAGTCCGTCCCGCTCCGCCAGCCGCGTCGACCCCTCGGCGTTCTGGACGGAGACGAACTGCACCTGCACGGCGACGTCGTTCCCGGTCCGGTTCTCCACCCGTTCCCTGATCCGGTCGGCGAGCCCCGGCTGTTGCTCGTCGACCGGCCGGCCGACAGTGACGGTCACCCGCTCGGCCTGCGTGCCGACCGGGCCGCCGGACCGCTCGATCGTCACGTCGATCAGCGTGGCGTTCCCGTAGGGCTCCTCGGAGAGGACGGCGTTTACCTCGTCGCGGATCACCCGGTCGCTGGTCGCCGTCTGGAACGAGGTGACCGTCACCCCGGCGAGAAAGCCCGAGAGGACGACCAGCGCGAGGACGAGCGTCCCGAGCCGCCGGAGCGTCTTCGACCGGGCCTCGTCGGCCTCGAACCACTGCTCCGGCCGGTAGCCCATGTACCGGAGCACCGCCAGCGCGGCGAGGTTGATCGAAAACAGGTTCACCAGCACCAGCACGCCCGCGCCGAGCACGATGTCGGGCAGCCCCCACGCGACGCCGATCCCGACCGCCGCGACCGGCGGGATGAGCGCCGCGGCGATCATCACGCCCACGAGCGCCGCCGAGACGCCCCCCGAGAGGCTAATCGCGCCGGCGATCCCGCCGCCGAGCGCCACGGCCAGCGAGAGGAAGTCCGGCGAGAGCCGGCCCTGTACCTGCCCGAGTCCGAGCACGTCCAGCCCGGGCGGCACGAGATACAGCGACTTCACCAGCACGGCGAAGACCGTCGCCGAGATGACGGCGACGCTGAAGCCGACGACCTGGTACTTGACCCCCTGCCGGAACAGATCCTCGTCGTTGACGACGGTGCCGACGCTCGTCGCCATCGCCGGGCCGAGCACGGGCGCGATCACCATCGACCCGACGACGACCGCCGGCGAGTCGACGAGCAGTCCGGCCGTCGCGACGACGGCGCTCACGACCGCCAGCGTCAGGTACGTCCGGAGGTCCGGCATCAGGTCGGACGCCTCCGTCCGGATCTCCTCGCGGGCGATGCGCTGGTCCGACTGCTCCTCGTCGGCGTAGCGCTCCTGTAGCTTCTCGAACCGGTTCGAGACGACCGTCCGGGCGTCGATGATGATCGTGTAGCTGTCGTCGTCGATCCCGATCTCCCGGAGGCGGTCCAGCACCGGTTCGACGGCGTTGCGCGGCAGGGGGAACGTGACGACCGCGGTGTACTCGCGGCTGCTCGTCTCGTCCGTGACGGCGTAGTCGATCCCCTCGTCGTCCAGTTCGCGCAGGACGGCTTCGCGCTTGCCCGCCGGGATCATGACCTCTACGAGGCGCACGGGCGGCGGTTCGTGCCCGCGGGGGAATAAACCCCCGTGCCTACGCCTCGGCTGCGCGGCCCCCGGCCGGGACGCCGCCCCGCACCCCGAGACGGCACCCTTAACCCCGGGCGAGCGCTACCGGCGACCATGTTCGAGGAGCGCCCCGACCGCGACGCCGAGGTCGCCTTCGTCGGCCGGTCGAACGTCGGGAAGTCGACGCTGATGCGGGAGATCACGGGCCACACGTTCGACACCGGCCGCAAGCCCGGCGTCACGCGCTCGCCGAACCACTACGACTGGGCCCCCGAGGACTTCGTGCTCACCGACCTCCCCGGCTTCGGCTTCATGTCCGGCGTCTCCGAGGAACAGCGCGAGGCGACGAAGGACGGCATCGTCCGCTACCTGGAGGACCGCGCGGACAACGTCCTCGTCGCCGTGCTCGTGCTGGACGGCAAGAGCGCCGTCGACATCATCGACCGCCACTCCGGCGAGGACGAGGTGCCGTACGTCATCGACATGTACGGCTTCCTGCAGGACCTGGGCATCCCGACGGTCATCGCCGTCAACAAGATGGACAAGGTCGACGACCGCGACGAGCGCCTCGACGCCATCTGTGACCGGTTCGGCCTCTACCCGCCGTGGCAGCAGTGGCAGGAGTCGGTCGCCCCCATCTCCGCGAAGAAGGGCGACATCGACGCGCTGAACGAGGCGATACGCCACCACCTCCACGAGGCCGAACGGGACGACCTGTTCAAGTTCTTCTAGGCGACCTTTTTCCCGGTCGGGTGTCCTCACGGACCTTCGGCCCGCTGCGGGCACCCTCCCGGCAAAAATGTCGATCAAAAAGGCCGCGGCCTCGCTCCGCTCGACCGCGGTGAACCGCTCGCTTCGCTCGCGGATGCTGTGACGCTACGGCCTGCCCTTCCCCGAATCGGGACACGCTCCGCGGGCGGAGCGGTCCCGCCCGGCCCCGTCGGGTGGGACAGTTGCGTCGGTTCGTCGCCGGCCGGCCGGCGCGAACCGCCCTTTTTTGGCCCGCCCGCACCATTCGTCCGTATGAACTTCGACTCGTTCGTCCTGGCGGCGGCCACCGCCGACCTGGACGACGAACCCGCCGCCCGGGAGCACGCCGACGCCGTCGAGTTCCGGATGGACCTCGCCGACGACCCGCTGGACCAGCTTGCGGCCTACGACGGCGTGCTGCCGCTCATCGCCACCAACCGCGCGGAGTGGGAGGGCGGCGAGGCGGGCGACGCCGGCCGGCTCGACGACCTCGCCGAAGCCGCCGAGCACGACGCCGTCGAGGCCGTCGACGTGGAGCTGAACGCCATCCGGCACGGCGGCGGGAGCGGCGTCGTCGACCACGCGCGCGAGCACGACGCGGCGGCGATCGCCTCCATGCACGACTTCGACGGCACGCCCGCGGCCGACGAACTGCGGGACATGCTGGCCGACGCCGTCGACAACGCCGACGTCGGCAAACTGGCCGTGACGGCGACCGACCCGGCGGACGTGCTCACCGTGTTGATGCTCACCCGCGAGTTCAGCGCGCGCGGCGAGACCGTCGCAACGATGGCGATGGGCGAACCGGGCCGCCACTCCCGTGCCGTCGCGCCGGTGTACGGCTCGCGGATCGGCTACGCGCCCGTCGACCCCGACGAGGCGACCGCGCCGGGCCAGTACGACCTCGCGACGCTCCGGGACCTGGTCGAGCGTTTGCGTTCGAAACCCGAAGCTTAACGGCCGGGCGCTGTCAAGGTCGCGTCAGTATGTCCCGCTTACGGTCGGCACTCGCGGTCGGCCTCTCCGTTCTGTTCCCCGGTCTCGGCCACGCCTACCTGCGGCAGTGGGTCCGGGCGCTGCTGTGGGCCGCCCTCTCGATCTCCGCGTCGGCACTTCTGATGCCCGAACCGGCGACGTCCGGGACGGTGATAGAGCGCGCCACCGCGACCGTCGAGGCGATGTCCCGGACCGAGACGTTCGTCCTGCTGTCGGTGACGCTGTTTGCGGCCATCGACGCGTTCGTCATCTCCGTCCGGCAGGCCAACTACGACCCCGACGCGGTCCACTGCCCCAACTGCGGGAACGAGATCGACGAGGAACTGGACTTCTGTCACTGGTGTACGAGCCGGATCGGCGAACCGGCCGACGAGGCCGAGGGCCCGGCGACGTAACGTTCGTCCGCTGTCCTCAGTTCCGGCCGTTGCCGCCCGAGTCGGCAACTACCGGGACGGGTGCGGCGGTCCGCCTCACTTCTCGATGATGCTCTCCTCGACGGCCTCGCCGAAGTGGCGCGCGGTGTCCTCGTAGTACACCCGCACGCGGTCGCCCTCCGCCAGTTCGGTGACGGCGGTGCGGCCGTCCTCCGTGGCGACTTTCACCGTCTCGGCGTTCTGGATCAGCGTCTCGAAGCGGTCGCCGTTGTCGGCCTCCAGTTCCACCCGAAACATGGGGCGTTGCTCTATCTTCGCCCGGCCGACGACCGCCTCGCGGGTGTTGCCGTCGGTGTCGACGACCTGCACCTCGTCGCCGCTTCGCAGTTCCGAGAGGTACTTCGTGCCGCCGTCGGGCGTCCGGACGTACGCGTGGACCGCGCCGGCGTTGACCCGGAACGGGCGCGAGGCGACGTACGGCGACTCGGCGGTCTCGGCGTGGACGAACACCAGTCCCCGCGACATCGACCCGACGAGCATCCCCTCGTCGTGGTCCAGCAGGCTCCCCGTGTCGACGCAGACGCGGTCGGCGCTGCCGGCGCGCTCGACCGTCAGCACCGTCGCCGACTCCAGGGAAAGCGTCTCGCGCTCGGCCTCGTCGCGGACCGCGACCGTCTCGCGGATCTCGTCGGGGTCGTCGCTGTCCAGCAGGACGGCGTCGGCCCCGAGTTCGAGCGTCTCGTAGGCGGTCTGGGCCTCCTCGGCGGTCGTGACGCCGGCGATCAGTTCCGTCTCCGAGCCGATCCGGGCGATGAGGTTCTCCAGCGGGATGATCGTCCAGTCCTCGCCGACGACGATGGTGTAGTCGGCCTCGGCGGCCGCCGCCTCGGCGAACGCCTCGTAGTCCTCGTCGAAGATGCGGACGTACGCGCCGTCGGCCCGCTCGTCGTCGCGCCGGAGCGTCGAGAGGTCCGCCGACCCGGAGAAGTCGTTGGGCAGGTCGACCGTTCCGTCTCCCTCGCCCTCCTTGCCGACGACGTAGGCGTCGGCGGTCGCGCCCCCCTCGCTCTCCGGGTCGTCTATCACGTCCACGTCGCCGCCGGTGACGAACGCCGCGACGTTCACGTCGCCCAGTTCGCGGACGCGCTCCACGTCGTGGTCGTCGACCAGCACCCAGTCCACGCCGGACTCCAGCCCGGCCGTGATCCGTCGCCGCCGCGCCTCCCAGTCGCCGACGCTCCCGTCGGCCTTGAGCCACACCGATCGTGTCATGTCCTAACGCTCGAATGGGGCGGCCATGAACGTGGCGGAACCGTCACCGTTAGCCAGCGGGCGCCGTCACGTCCGCAGCGTCCAGACCTGCACGTCGTCGCCGTCCTCGAGGGGCGACCCGTCGAAGCCGCCCGCGACCGACCACTCCGCGAACGGCGAGCGGTGGACCAGCAGTTCCACCTCGCGCTTCGGGAGCAGTTTCAGGCGGCGCGACTCCGAAAACACCCGCTCGCCGTCCGCGTCGTACAGTTCGTCCTCGACGCGGATCTCCTGAGCCACCTCGTCCGAGATCCGGGTGCGCCGCCGGAACTCGTGCGGTTCGCCCCGGAACTCGACCGACTCGGATTGCCACTCGCCGTACTCCGCGCTGATCACGTCGAACCCCGGGACGAAGACGTCGAAGGCGAACTCGCCGCCGGAGGCGAGCGCGTCGTGGGCCCGCCGGAGGAGGGCCTCCTGCTCCGCTATCGTCCGGCAGAACTGGAGCGCGTTGAACGGGCAGTAGACGAGGCCGTACGCGCGGTCGGCCGCGAACGACGCCATGTCGGCCCGCCACACGTCGGGGTCGAGGCCGGCCTCGGTCGCCTTCCCCCGGAGGCGGTCGAGCGCGTCGGCGGAGGCGTCGAGGCCGTCCGCGTCGACGCCCGCCCGGAGCAGTTCCAGGTACACCCGCCCGGTGCCGCAGGCGAGTTCCAGCGCCGGCCCGTCGGCCGCCAGCGCCCGGTCGCGGTAGAACGCCGCGTCGCCGCGCTCGCCTACCAGTCGGTCGTAGAACGCGACCTGCTCGCCGCGGTAGCCGTGGTCGGGGTCGTCCATACGGGCGGATGCAGGACCGCCGAGAAAGCCGTTTCGGGGGCGTGCCACTCAGTACCACGCGCCGCTCTCAGCAGACCTGCCAGCCGCCGTCGACGTGGACCAGTTCGCCGGTCGTGTAGCCTGCCGCGTCGCTGGCGAGGAACAGCGTGGCCCCCGCCACGTCCGTGGGCCGCCCCGCGCGGCCCTGCGGGACGGGCTTGAGGAACTCGCCTTCCTCGGCCTCCTCGGTCCAGCCCTCGGAGATTTCGGTGGCGATCTGCCCGGGCGCGACGCCGTTGACGCGGATGCCCCGGTCGGCCAGTTCCAGCGCCGCGCCGCGGGTGATCATCCGGACCGCGCCCTTCGAGGTGTCGTAGGCGACCTGCCCGTGCTGGGCGAGGTTCGAACTGATCGACGCCGTGTTGACGATCGCGCCGGGGTCGTCGCGCTCCAGCATGTCCTCGGCGGCGGCCTGGCAGCCGACGAACACGCCGCGGACGTTCACGCCGAGCAGGCTGTCCAGCGTGTCGGGGTCGGTTTCGAGGATCGACCCGCCGCCGAAGATGCCCGCGTTGTTCACCATCACGTCCACGCCGCCGAACTCGCGGGCCGCCTCGACGACCGAGCGCATCTCGTCGGGGTCGGACACGTCGGTCTCGACGAACTCCGCGCGCCCGCCGGCGTCCTCGATGGCCTCGTGGGTCGGCAGGTCGGCGTCCACGTCCTTGGGCTCCTCGCGGAGGTCGGCGACGACCACCGTCGCGCCGGCCTCGCCGAACGCCGTCGCGATGGCGCGGCCGATGCCGGAACTGCCGCCGGTGACGATCACGGTCTCGTCCTCGAAGTCGAACGTCGCGTCTCCCATACCCCCGACGTACGGGAAACGCCGAGAAAACAGTAGCGGCTCGACCGGGGTCAGGCCTCGACGGCGAGGCCGGACACTTCGAGCGCCTCGTCGGCGCTCGCGTCGTCGTGGACGACGGCGGCGACGGCCGCCGCGATCGCACCGGGGTCGTCGTGCTGGAAGATGGAGCGACCCATCGAGACGCCCGCGCCGCCCGCGTCCATCACGCCGCGGACCATCGACAGCGTCTCGCGGTCGGTGCCCTTGCTCCCGCCCGCGATGACGACCGGGAGGCGCGTCGCCTCGACGACGCGCTCGAAGCTCGCCGCGTCGCCGCTGTACCCCGTCTTGACGACGTCCGCGCCCAGTTCCTCGGCCAGCCGGACCGCGTGCCCGAGCGACTCGGGGTCCGTCGAGTCGACGCCGGGGCCGCGGGCGTACGCCATCGCGAGGACGGGCATGCCGAGGCGGTCGGCCTCGGCGGTCACCTCGGCGAGCTGGGAGAGCTGGTCGGGCTCGTAGTCGCTGCCGACGTTGATGTGGAAGGAGACGGCGTCCGCGCCGGCCCGGACGGCCTCCTCGACGGTGCCGGTGAGGCGCTTGTCCTGCTCGTCGGGGCCGATCGTCGTCGAGCCGTTGAGGTGGACGACGTAGCCCTGCCCGTTCTTGTTGTCGTGGACGCGGGGGGCGATCCCCTTCTGCGTGAGGACGGCGTCCGCGCCGCCCCGGGTCACCGCGTCGATGGTCGATTCGATGTCGGCGAGCCCCTTCACGGCCCCCATCGTGAGGCCGTGGTCCATCGGGACGATGACGTATCGCCCCCCTGTGCCGATCCGTTCGAGTCGCGCCTCGGTACCGGTTGTCATAGTGTGTGAACCTGTGGCAAGTCGCGGTTATGTGCGTTCCGGTTCGGGCACGCGTTGCGCGTAGCCGGCCGCCGCGCCCTCTGCCAGTTCCCGGGCCTTCGCTTCGAGGTCGGCGGCCACCTCGTCGACGGGGCGGTTCGCCTCGTGGCCCTCGGCGACGATGTCGACCAGCGCCGACCCGACGATGATCCCGTCCGCGCCGCCGGCGACGATGCGCTCGGCGTGTTCGCCGGTCTTGATGCCGAAGCCGACCGCCTTGGGCACGTCCCACTCCGTCAGGCGGGCCAGCGCCTCGTCGGTCTGCCCGCTCACGTCGCCGCGGGCGCCGGTGACGCCCAGCCGCGCCTGCACGTACACGTAGCCCGACACCCGCTCCATGATCCGATCAAGTCGGTCGCCCTCCGTCGTCGGCGCGACGATGAACACCAGGTCGAGGCCGTGGTCGTCGCAGGCCTCGCGGAGCGGGTCGGCCTCCTCGGCCGGGAGGTCCGGCACGACGAACCCCTCGATGCCGGCCTCGGCGGCGCGCTCGACGAACGGGCGGGGACCCTCGCGCCGGTCGTCCCCGGCGGTGTACTGGTAGATCAGGTTGTAGTAGGTCATGCAGACGAGCGGGACGTCCACGTCGAGTTCCTCGACGAACTCGAAGTAGCGGTCCGGCGTCATCCCGGCATCCAGCGCGCGGGTCACCGCGCCCTGGATCGTCGGCCCCTCCGCGACGGGTTCCGAGAACGGGAGGCCGAGTTCGATCACGTCGGCGCCGCCGCGGGCCAGCGCCTCGACGTACGCCTTCGAGGACTCGTAGTCGGGGTCGCCGACGGCGAGGTACGGGATGAAGGCGGGGCCGTCCGCGAACGCCTCGTCGATGCGGCTCACAGGCCACCCCCCGCGAACGCGTCCATGTCGGGCGCGGCGTCGAGGTCGCGCTCGGCGCTCTCCTCGATGACGCTCTCCAAGTCCTTGTCGCCGCGGCCGGAGACGTTGATCACGGTCACGTCGCCCAGTTCGTCGGGGTGTTCGTGGGCGAACGCGAAGGCGTGGGCCGTCTCCAGCGCGGGGATGATCCCCTCCTCCTGGGAGAGCCGGTGGAACGCCTCCAGCGCGGCGTCGTCGTCGACGGTGGCCGGCGTCACGCGCCCCTCGTCGACGAGGTGGGCCAGTTCCGGCCCGACGCCGGCGTAGTCCAGCCCCGACGAGACGCTGTGGGACTCCATCACCTGCCCGTCGGAGTCCTGGAGGAGCTTCGTCCGCGCGCCGTGGAGCACGCCCTCGTCGCCGGTCGACAGCGACGCGGAGTTGGGCGCGACGCCCGCTTCCTCGTCCACGTCGAGCGAGCTACCGCCCGCCTCGACGGCGTACAGGTCGACGTCCGCGTCGCCGACGAACTCGTGGAACACGCCCATCGTGTTCGACCCGCCGCCCGCGCAGGCGACGACGCTGTCGGGCAGCCGGCCCGCCCGCTCGCGGACCTGCTCGCGGGCCTCCTCGCTTATCACCGACTGGAAGTCCCGGACCATCCGCGGGAACGGGTGCGGGCCGACGATGGAGCCGATGACGTAGTGGGTGTCCTCGACGTTCGTCGCCCAGTCGCGCATCGTCTCGTTGATGGCCTCCTTCAGCGTACCGCGGCCGGCCGTGACGGGGGTGACCTCGGTCCCGTTGAGTCGCATCCGGAACACGTTGGGCCGCTGGCGGTTGATGTCGCGCTCGCCCATGTACACCTCGCAGGGCATCCCGAGGTGGGCCGCGGCCATCGCCGTCGCGGTGCCGTGCTGGCCCGCGCCCGTCTCGGCGACGATGCGCTCCTTGCCCATGTACTTCGCCAGCAGCACCTGGCCCAAGGCGTTGTTCAGCTTGTGCGCGCCGCCGTGGACCAGGTCCTCGCGCTTGAGGTACACCTCGCTGTCGTAGCGCGCCGACAGCTGTTCGGCGCGCTGGAGCGGCGTCGGCCGCCCGCCGAAGTCCCGGAGCCGCCGCCGGAACTCGTCCATGAAGCCGTCCTCGTTGCCTCTGACGTACCGCTCGTAGGCGTCGGTCAGTTCCTCGACGGCCGGCATCAGCGCCTCCGGCACGTACTGTCCGCCGTACTCCCCGAACTTGCTCGTGCTCATCGTGTCCGTCCCGTCGCTCGTGTGGCTCGTTCGTTCATAGTATCAGTGGTCCGTCGGTCGCGTCAGTCGCTCCGCGTTCGCCCGGACGATGTCGGCCGGCGCCCGCTCGTCGTCCTCGCTCCGTACGCCGTCCATGACCGCCGAGCCGATCAGCAGGCCGTCCGCGCCCGCCGCCCGCATCCGCGCCGCGTCCGCCCGCGTCCCGATACCGCTCTCGGCGACCAGCGTCACGCCCTCGGGCGCGTCCGGGGCGACGCGCTCAAACGTCCCGAGGTCGACCTCCAGCGCGGCCAGGTCGCGGTTGTTCACGCCCACGACGTCGGCCCCGGCCTCGACTGCACGGGCCAGTTCCTCGCGGGTGTGGACCTCCACGAGCACCTGAAACCCCCGCTCGCGCGCGGCCGAGAGCAGGTCGGCCAGGTCGTCGCCGACGAACCGCGCGATCAGCAGGACCGCGTCGGCCGCGACGGCGTCCAGTTGCGACTCGCGCAGGACGAAGTCCTTCCGGAGCACCGGCACGTCGACGGCCTCGCGGACCGCCCGGAGGTACTCCGGCGACCCGCCGAAGTGGGCCGGTTCGGTCAGCACGGACAGCGCCGCCGCGCCGCCCTCGACCATCGTCGTCGCCAGTTCGACGGGGTCGGCCTCGGCGGTCCCGTCGGTCGTCGGACTCGTCGGCTTCACCTCCGCGATCACCGGCACGCGCCCGTCGGCCTCGGCGGCCGCCAGCGCGTTCGGCAGCGAGCGAGCGTCGACGCTCACCCGCGCTCGCCCGTCGTCGCCGCGCTCACGGGCGGCCTCCAGTATCGACCGCACCGCCGGCGCGACCTCGTCGGCGTTCATCATCGTACATTAACGGACGGATTTGTACATAAGACTTGCGGGCCGGAGCGGGAGTCGAAGCGGTCTCACCGGCAGAACTAAGTGGGAGTGTAAAGTAGACTTTACTGTAAAGGTGGCTTTACACCACTTTTCCCGCCCAACACCCATGACTGAAACAGCACTCTCGGCAAAGGAACGGGTCGCAAGCCGCCGGCACTACCGCCGGCTCATGTTCGGCAGCATCGCCGTCGCGGTCGTCCTCTCGCTTTCGCTTCGCTTCCTCGACTACCCGCTGATCGGCGAGGCCGTGTACTGGCTCGGCATCGTCGGCTTCGCCGCCGCGGCGTGGCTCTCCCCGGTGGAGCTGTTCGACGAGCGCGACAACGAGGTCGAACGCCGGGCGAGCCAGACGACGTTAGGGGTCATCGGCGTCGTCCTCGTCGTCGGCGCGTCGGCGTCCCGCACGCTCGCCGCGCTGGATATCTACACGATGCCGGCGGCCGTCTGGGGCGCGCTGTACGGCTACGTCCTCGTGTTCGTGGTGTTCGGCGTCGCCTACACCTGGGTGAGCCGCCGCTCATGAGAAACGACCTCCGCGAGCGGCGCGACCGCGCGGACATGAGCCAGGCCGACCTCGCCGCGGCGGTCGACGTGACCCGGCAGACGATCAACTCGATCGAGCGCGAGCGCTACGACCCCTCGCTCGAACTCGCGTTCAAGCTCGCCGACCACTTCGACTGCCGGATCGAGGACCTGTTCTTCCCGGAGTCGGCGGACTGACGCCCGCCGGTTTGGGCCGCCGGTCAGGGCCTGAACACGGGCCGGACGCAGCCGTCCTCCTTGTGCTTGAACAGGTCGTACCCCTCGGGCGACTCCGCCAGCGGGAGCTCGTGGGTCGCCAGGTAGGAGGGGTCCATCTCGCCCTCGGCGACGTGGTCGAGCAGTTGCGGCACGTACCGCTGGCCGTGCTGCTGGGCGGTCCGGACGGTGAGCCCCTTGTTCACCGCGACCCCGAGCGGGAACTTGTCCATCACGCCGTACACCCCCAGTACGGACAGCGTCCCCCCCTTGCGGCAGGCCCGCATCGCCTGCCGGAGCGCCTCGCCGCGGTCCGTGTGCAGACGCAACCGCTGTTTCGCGCGGTCGTAGGCGTGGGCCACGCCGGTGCCGTGGGCCTCCATCCCCACCGCGTCGATGCAGGCGTCGGGCCCGCGGCCGCCGGTCCGGCGCTTGAGTTCGTCGACGACGTCGACTTCGGTGTAATCTATCGTCTCCGCGCCGGCGTGCTCCTCGGCCATCGCCAGGCGCTCCGGGAGCCGGTCTATCGCGATCACCCGCTCGGCACCCATGAGCGCGGCGCTCTCCTGGGCCATCAGCCCGACGCCGCCACAGCCCCACACCGCGACCACGTCGCCGTCCTCTATGTCGCAGAAGTCCGCGCCCATGTAGCCCGTGGGCCACGCGTCCGAGGCGAACAGCGCCTGCTGGTCGTCGAGTTCGTCCGGGACGTGGAAGCAGTTGGTGTCGGCGTGGGGCACCCGCACGTACTCGGCATGGGACCCCGCGTAGCCGCCGAAGGCGTGCGTGTAGCCGTAGATGCCCGCCGTCGCGTCGCCGAGCACCGGTTCCTGGAGCGACGCGTTCGGGTTCGTGTTGTCACAGAGCGACCACAGGTCGTCCGCGCAGTACGCGCAGTTGCCACAGCCGACGAACGACGGGACGACCACGCGGTCGCCGACCGACACGTCCTCGACCTTGCGGCCGACTTCGGCGACCTCGCCCATGAACTCGTGGCCGATCACGTCGCCCTCCCGCATCGTCGGGAGGTAGCCGTTGAGGATGTGGAGGTCGGAGCCACAGGCCGACGATAGCGACACCCGCAGGACGACGTCCCGGGGGTTCACCACCTCGGGGTCGGGCACCTCCGTGACGCGGAGGTCGTCGACCCCCTCCCAGCAGAGCGCCCTCACAGCCGATCACCCCGGCCGCGGCCCGACGGGTTCCCGTCCAGCGTCGGCGTCTCGCCCGCCTCGGCGAGGCTCCGGCAGCGCCGCAGCGCCTCCCCGACCAGCACCTCGGGCACGACGCCGAACACCGACATCGCGGCGTCCCCGACCGACCCGCCCGGCGGGTCGAACCGGATCCGGAGCGTCACCTCCGTCCCCTGGTCCCCGGGAGCGTCCGCGAAGCGTACCGACCACTCGTTGGGCACGGTCGCGCCGGGTTCGGACTCCCAGCGCAGGGCCTCGCCGGGGCTGTCCTCCGTGATCCGCGCGTTCCACGCGACGGGCCGCCCGAGCGGCTCCGCCACCGTCCAGCGCTGGCGGTCCTCGCCGGCGGCCCTCACGTCCGCGAACCCCGCCAGCAACCGGTCGAGTTCGTCGGGGTCGCGCCACCGCTCGTACAGGTCGTCGGCCGACGCCCGGACCGTGACGGCCCGCTCTACCGTCTGCGCATCCGGCGGCGCGCCGGCCCGTTCGGTCGCCGAGCCCCGGCCGCGGACGCTCCGGTAGAGCAGCCAGCCGCCCGCGGCCGCGAGCGCCGCCCCGCCTGCCGAGCGCCGGCGGACGCCCGCCGCGACGAGCGCCCCGCCCACGACCGCGACGGCTAGCCGCGCGCCGGACAGCCCCTGTTTCCCAGTTTCGTTGCTTCCGGTTCCGACGGACTCGGCCCCATGTTCCGCCGTCATACTGTTCCCCCCGTTCCCGTGCGGGCGTCGGCTCCCCACCCCCCGCCCGGCGTCGTACGGTCGAACGCGTCCATGCGTATCCCCGTCCGAGGGACCACAGGGGCCGCATTGTATGTTGGGCCGCACGCGCCGACAGGTCCGGGAGCTGTGATCCCCGCCGGGGCGTGCGAACGTTGAAGTCCGCGACCGCCCACCGCCGAGGTATGGAAGACGCCGGCATCTACGCGCGGGAGTCGCCGTACCTCGACCGCCACGTCCAGGTCGGGGTCGCGAGCGGCCGGGTCGTGAGCGTCTCGTTCCCCGAGGACCCGGCCGACGACGCCGAGGGCGAGCACGAACTGCTGGACCGGATCTTCGCCTACCTGGAGGGCCAGGAGGACGACTTCGCGGACGTGCGGGTCGCGCTCACCGTCCCCACGGACCGGCGGTCGGTCCTCGAAACCGTCCGGGACCTCCCGTACGGCGAGGGCGTGACCGTGCAGGCGCTGGCCCGGATGACGCCCGGACTGGACGCCGAGGCGGACGAGGACCTGCGGCTCGTCCGGTCCGCGCTGGCGGACAACCCCGCGCCGCTGCTCATCCCCGACCACCGCGTCGGCGACGGCCCGAGCGCCGCGCCGCCCGCCGTCGAACAGCGCCTGCGGTCGCTGGAGGGGCTGTAGCTACCGCGCCTCAATCCGCGGCCGGACGAACACCTCGTAGACGTACAGCGAGAACGCGGCCAGCAACAGCAAACTCACCGCGCCGTCGCCGACCGCCGGGTCGGCGGCGACAAGCAGGTACGCCTGCACGAGTCCGGCAGCGACGAAGAGGCCGCCCGCCACCCGCATCCGCCCCGCGCCGGGGTTCCGGACGCGCAGCAGGACGCCGAAGCCGACCATCACCAGCGAGAAGGTCGCGTCGGTCAGCAGCGTCGCGGTCGCGTCGTTCGTGGCGAGGGCATAGCCCGCGGCGACGAGGTAGACGACGGCGGCGGCGACGGTCAGGCCGCGCACGTCGACGTCGTCCAGCGACACCATGCCGGGTGCAACTCGCAGCCGCGACAAGTGTCTTTCCATGGGCCGGCTACCCGCCCAACCGCTCCGCGACGGGCCCCTCGCGGACGACGAACTCCAGGGCGTTGACGAGGTAGTGGGCGACGACGACGGCGAGGAAGCTCCCGGTGACGACGAACGCCGCCGCGAGCACGAACCCCAGCGCGCCCGTGACGGCGACGCCGCCCGGCCCCTGCATTCCATGACCCAGGGCGAACGCCGCCGTCGAGACGACCGCCATCGCCCACGGCGAGACGGCGAAGCCGGTCGACACCGCGCCGACCAGCGCCGCGCGAAAGAGCAGTTCCTCGAAGACCGCGATCACCGGCAGGACGGTCCCGAGCAGGACCACCCACCCCGTCGCGCTCTCCGGCGCGAGCAGCGCCCGGAGTTCGTCGTTCGGCTCGACGCCCGCCCGGCGCAACGCGGCGGCGGCCGCCTCGTTGCCGGCGTACAGCGCGACGCCGAGGCCGACCCCGACCGCAAGCGCCGGCCAGCCCGTGCTCGCCGGCGTCGGCTCGATCCCCAGCGCCGCCGCCGGGACGCCCGTGTACAGCGCCGCGCCGACGAGCACCGCGCCGAACAGCCCCTGCGAGAGCGCCACGTTCGCGAGCAGTACGCCCGACGTCATCCCGGACCGTTCGTCCGGTCGAAGCGTCTCGTGGGACGGCGACCCCGGCGGAAACGGGTTGTGGGGCCCGCCCACGACTTCGGCGTCCCCGTCCCGGGGGTCGGCGACGCCGCCGTCGACGGCCTCCGCGTCGGGCGACGTGGGATCGCCTCGGACCTCATCGGACCGTGAGCGCGGCCGCTCGGCGGTCATCGAAGTCTGTGTCGCACGCGAGAGCAGCAGAAGTAAGGAGACGACGACGAAGGCGACGCCCGTAAACGTCGCCCAGTCGGCCACGCGTTACTGCGGGCTGGGGCTACCGCGGCCGACCTGCCGTTCGAGGGCGGAGCCGGTGATGCTCTTGATGCGGTCGACCAGCCCGTCCTTCTCGGTCTCGCCGGCCAGCGCCACCTCCAGCACCTCGCTGATGTGGGTGACCGGGACGATCTCGACCTGTTCCTCGTACTCCTCCTCGATCATCACGTCCTGCTCGTTGGCGGCCGGGATGATCACCGTGTCGAGGCCGGCCTTCGCGGCGGCCTCGATCTTGTGGGTGACGCCGCCGACCGGGAGCACGTCGCCCCGGACCGACAGCGACCCGGTCATCGCCAGGTCCTGCCGGACCGGCGCGTCCTCCAGCGCGGAGACGACGGCCGTCGCGACCGTGATGGAGGCGGAGTCGCCGTCGACGCCCCCCTCGCCCGCCTGAACGAACTGGATGTGGACGTCCTTCTCCGAGATGTCCTCGTCGGAGAACTTCTTGATGATCGCGGAGACGTTCTGGACGGCCTCCTCGGCCATCTCCTGCAACTGGCCGGTGGCGATCACCTGGCCGGGCCCCTGGGAGGGGGTCACCTCGGCCATCACGGGGAGGACGATGCCGCTGTCCTCGCCCATGACCGCCAGGCCGTTGACGCGGCCGACCACGTCGCCCTTGTTGACGGTGAGCTCGTAGTCCTTCCGGCGCTCGATGTAGTCGTCCGCGAGCTGCTGTTCGATGGAGCGGCTGCGGCGCTTGGCCTGCAGCACGTGGTCGCGGGTGGTGAACTCGGCGTCCTCGGCGCGGGCGATGTCGCCCGCGACGCGGACCAGCCCGCCCAGGTCGCGCAGCTTCAGCGTCAGGTGCTCCTTGCGGCCCGCGCGGCGCTTGGCTTCGAGGATGACCTCCTCGATGGCCTCGGGCGTGTAGTGGGGCAGGCGGCCGTCCTTCTCGACCTCCTGGGCGATGAACCGCGCGTACTTGCGGCGCATCTCCGGGGTGTCCTCGATGGTGTCGTCCATGTACACCTCGTACCCGTACCCCTTGATGCGCGAGCGGAGCGCGGGGTGCATGTTCTCCATCGCGTCTAAGTTCCCCGCCGCGATCATGATGAAGTCACAGGGGACGGGCTCGGTCTGGACCATCGCGCCCGAGGAGCGCTCGGACTGGCCCGTGATCGCGAACTCGCCCTCCTGGATCGCGGTCATCAGCTTCTGCTGGCTGCGGATGTCGAGGGTGTTTATCTCGTCGACGAACAGGACGCCCTTGTTCGCCTTGTGGATCGCGCCGGGCTCGACGCGGTCGTGGCTGGGCGTCTCCATGCCGCCGGACTGGAACGGGTCGTGGCGGACGTCGCCCAGCAGCGCGCCGGCGTGGGCACCCGTCGCGTCCTCGAACGGCGCGGTGCTCTCGTCGGCGGCGTTGACGATGAGGTTCGGGATCATCGCGTCGCTGCCGCGGTTGGAGTAGCGGAAGGCGAGATACACGACGCCGGCCGCGAGGATGCCAAGCAGGATGCTCGCGGGCGACAGCAGCGTGTAGCCAAGCACGATGGCGATGATGATCCACATCAAAAACGAGCGCATCCGGTTTTTCTTCCGGGCCTCGTCCTTGTGGGCCTCGACTATCTGCTCGCCTTTCCCGGCCGGCACCGTCCGGACCTTCGGCTCGTTGCCGTCGTCCGGGTTGTGGTAGACGAGCACGTCCTGGAGGTCCTCCTTCGGGAGGAGCTCGCTCATCGCCTTCGCCAGCATCGACTTCCCCGTCCCCGGGGTGCCGATCATCATCACGTGGCGGCGCTGCTTGGCGGCCTTCTTGACGATGTCCCGTGCGTCGTCCTGCCCGATGACCTGGTCGACGAGCTTGTCCGGCACGTCGATGTCCTCGGTCGACTCTATCTGGAGCCCCCCGAGCAGGTTGTCCTCCTCGGAGTCGTCGACGATCTCCGCGTCGACCTCGCTCCCGAGGTCAGCCAGCGGGTCCTCCTCGGCCTCCGCGTCCGACGCCTCGGCGCGGGGGCGCTCGTCGGGGTTCGGAGCGTCGTCCGGCTCCCGGGTCTCGTCCGGGCCCCGAGCGACGCCCTCCTCTTCGTCGGCGGGGACGTCGGCCCCCTCGCCGGGGTCGTGTTCCGCCGACTCGGGGGAGACGTCGTCCGTGTCCGTATCGTTGCTCATAGAATGCTTTGCTGGCTGATCCGAAGGCTGGGGAACTGATATACTTTCTCCCTGCTTTCCCGATCTCCCATACGCCTAGAAACACCAGTACAGTAACTGTAGCCCCCGATCTCCCCGAACCCCCGGACTCGCCACCCTTATAAACAGACAGGTCCCAGGTACGAACGATGCAACGGGGCTTCTACATCGGCAGGTTCCAGCCCTTCCACAACGGCCACCGCAACATGGTACAGGCTATCGCCGAGGACGTCGACGAACTCGTCCTCGGCATCGGGAGCGCCGGGGACTCCCACAGCAAGCACGACCCCTTCACCGCGGGCGAGCGGATCATGATGGTGACGAAGGCGCTGGTCGACGTCGACCTCGTGACCTACGCCGTCCCCATCGAGGACCTGGACCGCAACTCCGTGTGGGTGAGCCACGTCCAGAGCATGAGCCCCGACTTCGACGTCGCCTACTCGAACAACCCCCTCGTGATCCAGCTGTTCAACGAGGCCGGCGTGGAGGTGCGCCAGTCGCCGATGTTCAACCGCGACGTCCTGGAGGGGACGGAGGTCCGCGAGCGCATGATCAAGGGCACCAACTGGCAGCCGCTGGTGCCGGACCCCGTCGTCGAGGTCATCCAAGAGATCGGCGGGATCGAGCGCATCCAGCGGGTCAGCGAGAGCGACAGCAACGGCGAGTGATGATCACGCTCGCCACCGACTTCGGCTCGCCGTACCCCGCGGCGATGAAGGGCGTGATCCTGAACGAGAGCGACGCCCGCCTGGTCGACGTCGCCCACGACTTGCCGCGGCAGGACGTGCGCGCGGCGGCGTTCTGGCTCCGCGAGGTGCTCCCGTGGTTCCCGCCGGCCGTCCACCTCGCCGTCGTCGACCCCGGCGTCGGCACGGACCGCGCCGCCGTCGTCGCCCGCGCCGGCGGCCACGCGCTCGTCGGGCCGGACAACGGCGTGCTGGTGCCGGCGGCACGGAAACTCGCCGGCGGCGGCGCCGTCGAGTGGTTCGCCATCGACGAGGACGCGGCCGAGGTGCCACGCCCCGCGGCGGGCGAAGCGGCGGAGCCGCGACGCAGGAGCAACACGTTCCACGGCCGCGACGTGTTCGCCCCGGCCGCCGCCGCGGTCCACGAGGCCGGCGTCGCCGACCTCGGCTCGCTGGACCGGCTGACGCCCGTCGACGGGGTCAAGGACCTGACCTTCCCCGACCCGACCGTCGAGGACGACGCCGTCGTCGGCGAGGTGCTCGTCGTCGACGGCTTCGGCAACGCCATCACGAACGTCCCCGGGGACGTGGTGGCCGCGCTGGACGCCGTGACCGTGAACGGCCAGTCGGTCCCCGTCGGCGAGACGTTCGCCGCGGTGCCGGAGGGGCAGTGGCTCGTCACCGTCGGCAGCCACGGCAACGTCGAACTCGACGTGAATCGCGGGCGCGGCGACGAGGCGTTCGGCGTGGAGCCGGGGGACGCGGTGCGGCTGGAACTCTAGCGCACGCACCGTCGCAGTATTCTGTCTCGGCCGTTAACATTTTCATCGGCCAACATTAGGTATCGAACATCTATGGGATCCGAACAGCCGCCGCCGGGAGACGCCGGTAGCGAGGGGACGCTGCCGGTACGTCGGCGGACGGTGCTCAAGTCCGCTGCGGGGTCGCTGGGCGTCGGGGTCGTCGGGGGCGCGGGGACCGCCGCCGGACGGGACGCGGCGACGCTCTCGGAGGGGTTCGAGGACTACGCGGTCGGCGACTACCCGAACGGGTGGA
Source organism: Halostella litorea (assembly GCF_004785955.1). Lineage (NCBI taxonomy): Archaea > Methanobacteriati > Methanobacteriota > Halobacteria > Halobacteriales > Natronoarchaeaceae > Halostella > Halostella litorea. Next base: position 999,938 of record NZ_ML214300.1, read on the forward strand.
AGAAGAACGGAAACACCGACCAACAGGTCGTCGACGCGCCGACAGCCAGCGGCAGCAGGGCGCTGCGGCTGACAGGCAGTTCGGGCAGCTGCTGGGAGGCGATCGCGAACGCGCCGATAGAGCTGCCGGAGTCCGGCTCCGCGACGCTGCGGCTCTCGGTGTACCCGACGACGAACGGCGAGGTCGGCTGCCACGACAACCGCGGGGACGTCGGCCTCGGGACGAGCGCCGAGTCGTGGGACGACGGCGACGGCTGGCGGCTGGTCCAGTTCGGCCTCGACGGCCGGCTGGTCGGCCCCGGCGGCACCGACCTCGGGCCGTACGAGACCGGACAGTGGCAGACCCTGGAGTTCACCTACGACCGGACGGACACGGGGGTCAGCCTCAGCTTCGCCGTCGACGGCGAGGAGCGCGGGTCGGCGACCCGGCCGGTCACCGACTTCGAGAACGACATCTCGTGGCTCACGCTGTCCAGCGGCGAGTTCACGGTGTACTGGGACGACGTGGTGCTGACGACCGGCGACGGCGGCGGGCCGTCGGCGGCGTTCACCTTCTCGCCCTCGGAGCCGGTGACGGACGAGACGGTGCAGTTCGACGCCGGCGGCTCCGAGGACCCCGACGGCAGCATCGCGAGCTACGAGTGGGACTTCACCGGGGACGGCTCGTTCGACGTTACGGGGCGGACCGTCGACCACCGGTTCACCGACGACGTCGACTACGACGTGACGCTCCGGGTGACCGACGACGCCGGGAACCAGGACACGACGACCCGGACGGTCCCGGTCAGCGGGGCCAACAGCCAGCCGGACGCCGCGTTCACCTACTCGCCGTCGGACCCCGCCGTGGGCGACAAGGTGACGTTCGACGCCGGCCCGTCCGCCGACCCCGACGGGACGGTTCAGGCGTACAACTGGGACCTCAACGGGAGCGGCACCGCGGACGTGCGCGGCGAGGTCGTCCGCCACACGTACGAGTCGGCCGGGGAGTACACGGTGACGCTCGCAGTCGAGGACGACGACGGGAGCCACGACACAGCCCAGCGGACGGTCCCGGTCGGCGAGGGCAACGCCGGCCCCACCGCCGACTTCACCGTCTCGCCGTCGGACCCGGCGGTCGGCGAGCGAGTGACCCTCGACGGCAGCCCCGCGAGCGATCCCGACGGCAGCATCGCCAGCTACGAGTGGGACGTCGACGGCGACGGCAGCTACGAGACGGGGGGTCAGGCGGTCGGCGTGACGTACGACTCGGCGGGGACGTACGACGTGACGCTGCGGGTCACGGACGACGACGGCGCGACCGACACCGCGACCGGGACCGTCGGCGTCGCGACGGCGAACGAGCCGCCGTCCGCGGCGTTCGACTACGCCCCGGCCGACCCGGCGGTCGACGAGCGGGTCACCCTCGACGCGTCCGGGTCGACGGACCCGGACGGGACGGTCGCGACCTACGAGTGGGACCTCGACGGCGACGGCAGCTACGAGGCGACCGGCCGAACCGTCGACCACGCGTTCGGCGAGGCGGGCGACCACGCGGTCACGCTCCGGGTGGCCGACGACGCCGGCGCGACGGACGACGTGACCCGGACCGTGTCCGTCGCCGAGCTACAGGGGCCGGAGCCGGACATCTCGGTCTCGACCGCCGAGCCGGCGCTCGGCGAGGAGGTCACGTTCGACGCGTCCGGCTCCACCGACCCCGACGGAACGGTCGCGACCTACGAGTGGGACCTCGACGGCGACGGGGAGTACGAGAGCCGCGGCCAGCGAGTGGCCCACCGGTTCGAGACGGCCGAGTCGACGGAGGTGTCCCTGCGGATCACGGACGACGACGGGCTGAAGGGCGTCGCCCGGCGGGAGGTAAACGTCGGCGCGACGTTCCGCAGCCGGCGCTCGGAGAAGCTCGACCTCGCGGAGTCGATCGACGACGACTCGGTCCTCTCCACGCTCGACCCGCTGACGGAGGTTGCCGGCGACCGGGAGCTCGCGGCGTACACGATCGGCGAACTGGAGACGGCGGCCGCCACCGGGGAGATCAGCCCGGGCGCGGGCAACGAGGCCGTCCGCCGGCTGCGTATCGGCGAGGAGGCGACCCACGGCGTGCTGGAGGCGATAGGTCCCGGCAACGACACCACCGGGCTGCGGTTCGCCCGGCGGCTCGCGGAGTCGGTGTGTAGCGCGGGGATCAAGCTCCTGCTGTTCAAGATCGCCATCGGCGAGAAGCTCGCGTCGATGGCGTCCGGAGTGCTGGCGAGCGGCCTGCTGTACACGGCCGGGGAGACGATCGCCGACGGGGTCGACTACCTGTTTACGAACATGCTCCCGGCCGACGACGGCCGGACCGAAGCACGCACGGAGGCGAAATCGGAGTGCCGGAACCTCTGGGGCGACATCGCCGCGGGGGCGGCGGCGACGGCCGACCTCATCGCCGAGGCGATAGAGAGCCTCGCGGACGTCGTCGAGGGGATCGTCCGCGCCACCGTCGAGTTCTCCCGCGTCGCCCCGCTGTCGATGTCGTCGCCGCCGGAGTCGCTCGGGGACATCGCGTTCGGAACCAGCATCTGGAAGGAACAGATCCAGTTACACAGCGGGTTCCAGCCCGACAGCGTGGCGGGCGGGCTCCCGGGGAGCACGGCCGCGGTCGAACGGGCCCGCGACGACGCCGTCGCCACCGTCAAACGGAACTTCGAGAGCATCGCGTCGGACCTCGACACGCTGAAGCAGGACCTCGGCGACTTCAACGTCGTCGACTCGGTCGCCGACATCGGCGAAGCGGACTCCTGGGCCGACTACGGCCTCCAGGCCCTGCAGGCGCTCGTCTCGCTGCTGTCGAGCATCTTCAGCCTGCTCGTGGAGAGCTTCGCGGTCGGCGCGACCGGCACCGCGATCCTGATCGCACGCAAGATACACGCGGAGGTCGTCGACAGCGCGCTCGCCGGCGAACACCGCGTCGACGGCTGGACGCCGGGGTAACAGATGACGGACATCCCACACCACCACGACCGACTCGCCGAGGCGATCCGAACCGGAGACATCGAGACGGCGCTCGACGCCCAGCGGGCGATCACCGAGGCCAGCCCGCCGCTTCCGGAACTGCTCGACGAGTTCCGGACGGCGGTTGAGCGCGGCGACGACGCGCAGGCCGAGACGCTCCTGAGACGGATCGAGGGCCGGATACAGGAGCGCAGACCGGAGGAGCGGTCGTCCGTCGAACAGGCGGCGCTGACCCGCGAGGAGGACGACCCGGACCGGGAGACGCTGGCGGCGTTGCAGGCACACATCGAGAACGCGACCGAGACGAGCCTCGACAGGGCCGGCTTCCTCGGGGCCGCGACGACGTATCTGGAGGACCGGTCGGCCGATACCGGCGACGTCACCGACGCGGCCGACACGCTCCAGGGCAAGGAGCGGGATCTACAGTCGTCGGCCGAGAGCGTCGCCGAGACGCTCGAATCGACGACGCTCCCCGCCAGCGTCGAGGTCGTCGCGATCGACGGGGCCGCGACCGAGCGGGCCGTCGACGAGGAGTTCGCCGTCGCGGCCACCGTCGAGAACGTCGGCGACCGCCGCGCCGGGGACGTGACGGTGACCGTCGAGGCCGAGGACGGGTTGGTCGCCAGCCCGGACCGGCGTGGGCCGGTCCCGGTCGAACCCGGCCAGCGCCGCGACGTCGAGTTCACGGTGCTTGCGACGAGGCCCGGGGAGTACTCCCTCGACTTCCGGGTCGACTCCGAGAGCGGCGGCGTCTCCAGCGGCGAGACCACGGTGGTCGTGCGCGAGGAAGCCGGGGAGCCGGCCACGCCGGTCGAGGCCATCGCCGGGCCGGAGGGCGAGGTGACGTTCGACGGCGTCGTCACCGCGATCAGCCTCTACAACCAGGACGAACCGGTCCCCGAGACCGACGGGATGACCCTCGACTTCGCCGACGTGGTCGGCGTCATCGCCGCGTACAACCGGCGGGGGTCATGAGACGGGCGTTCGCCGTCGTGGCCGTCGCCCTGCTGCTCGCGGTCCCGGCCGCCGCCGCGACCGTGCCGATCGCCCTCTCGGTGTCCGACCCGGGCGAGACGACCCCGGGAGGCACCGTCGAGGTCACGGTCGCCGTGACGAACGACGGGGACCGGCCGTCGGACGCGATGGGCGTCCGGGTCGAAGGGGTCCCCGACTCGCTGACCGTCGCCGAGATCCGGTCGCCGAACGGCTCCGTCGCCGCGAACCGCAACTCCGTCTTCTGGACCGACCCGGTGCCGGCCGGCGGGACGGTGACGGCGACGTACGTTGTCGCGGTCGACGAGGCGGCCCCGACCGACGCCTACGAGTTCACCGTCCGGGCCGCGAGCGGGGACACCGAGACTCGCCGGAGCGTCACGGTGGACGTGGTGCCCCCGAACCGGGCCCCGGAGGCGTCGGTCGACGCGCCCACCGAGGCGACCGTCGGGGAGGCGGTGACGCTTGACGGTTCCGGGTCGTCGGACCCTGACGGGACGATCGAACGCTACGAGTGGGACCTCGACGGCGACGGCAGCTACGAGGCGACCGGCGCGACGGTCGAACACGCCTTCGAGGAGCCCGGGGAGCGGGCGGTCGAACTGCAGGTCACCGACGACGACGGGGCGAAGGCGATGCAGGTGCGCGACGTCCAGGTGCGCGCGGCGACGACCGACGGTAGCGGCGACGACGACGGCGACGGGAACACGACTGCGGCGGCGGCCGCCGCCCACGACGGGTCGCCGTTCGACCTGGAGAACGCGCCGCTCCTCCTGGGGGCCGCGGGCGCGGCGCTGCTCGTCCTGTTCGCCGGCTGGTACCTCGTCGGCGGCGACGACGGCGACGACGCGGCTCCCGCCGACGGCTCCGACCCGGGCGCGGCGAGCGGGCCGTCGCGGAGCGGGGATCCCGGACCGACAGACGAGGACGCGCCGCCGGACGACCGGTCCGCGTCGCGGGAACGCGCCGGTCGCGAGCGGCGGGCGGCGAACGGTAGGCAGGCCGCGGGTGGAACTGGGCGGGTGGCCCGTGGGGAGCCGGACCGGCACGTCGGCGGCGGAGCCACCGCCGCGGAATCGCGGCCGAACGACGACCCCGCACCGCCGAGCGGCGGCGACGCCGACCCGCCGAGCGCTGCCGCTCCCGACAGCGGACCGGAATCCGGGGCCGGCACCGAGCCCGAGGGGACCATCGAGTCCCCGGCGTACTGCCCACACTGCGGGGCGGCGCTCGCGGAGTACGACCTGCCGACCCTGGAGTTCTGTCCGGACTGCGGATCGGAACTGGACGACAGGTGAGCGGCCGGCGACCCGTTACGCGCGCTTCTCGACGCGCCGGACCCCCTCCAGGAGGGAGCGCCGTTCGAAGTACGCGAGTTCGGCCACGACGACCAGCGTCGCGACGGCCACCACCGTCACGAACGCGCCGCGCCGGTCGACGTAGAGGTGACAGCAACAGCGGGAAAAACAGCGCGGTCCCGGCGACGCCGACGGAGGTAAAAGTCGCGGACGGGCGGAGGCGGTTACCGCGTCACTCCGCGGAGATGACGTCGTCGATGCGGGCGATCATCGTCGCGGCCTCGGTGGCCGACTGGATGGCCTCGCGCTTGACGGCCACGGGGTCGACGATGCCGTGCTCGACGGGGTCGCCGACCTCGCCGGACTGGCCGTCGGTGATGAGGCCCGCGCGGCCCTCGGCGTCGTAGGCGGCCCGGAGGTCGACGAGGGCGTCGATCGGGTCCATGCCCGCGTTCTCGGCCAGCGTGCGCGGGAGCACGTCGAGCGCGTCGGCGAACGCCTCGACGGCGAGTTGCTCGCGGCCCTCCGTGCCGGTCGCGGCGTCGCGGACCGCGTCGGCGGCCGCGATCTCGCTGGCCCCCGCGCCGGGGACGACCTGCCCCGTCTCGGCGGCGGCGATGACGACGTCGAGCGCGTCGTTGACGGCCCGTTCCAGTTCGTCGGCGACGTGTTCGGTGCCGCCGCGGACGAACAGCGTGACGGATTCGGCGGCCGCGCCGCCCTCGACGAACGCCAGTTCGTCGTCGCCGAACGCCTCGGTGCGGACGCGGTCCGCGCTGCCGAAGTCGTCGTCCGCCAGGTCGTCGAGCGCGCCGACGCGGGCCGCGCCCGTCGCCCGGGCGATCCCCTTCGCGTCGTCGTCGTCGACGCCGGAGAAGGCGAGGATCCCGCGCTTCGAGAGGTAGGAGGCGACCCGGTCGTCGAGGTCGCCGGTCGTGAAGGCGACGTCGACGCCCGCGTCGTCGAGCGTCTCGGCGTACTCGCGGAGCTCGCGCTCCTCGGACTCCATGGCGGTGGTCAGCTGGTCGACGGAGTCGACGGAGTACTCGGCGTCGACGTCGCCCGTGTTGACCTCCAGGTCCACGTCGAGGACGGCGATCGTCGCGTCCTCGACCGCGCGGGGCATCCCGTCGTTGGCCGGGTCCTCGTCGAGGACGATCCCCTCGACGAGTTCGGTCGCCGTCGAACTCGCGCCGACGCGCGTGTGGACGGTGACCGCGTCGCGGTCGACGCCGTCGTCCGTCCGGGCGTGGGCCACGGCGTCGACGACCGTCCGGGCCAGCGCCTCGGCGGCGACGCCGCCGGTGCCCTTGCCGGTCATGCTGGACTCGGCGACCTGGGCGAGCAGGTCGTCGTCAACGTCCGCGTCGACGGCCTGGTCCTGGACGGCGTCGACGGCCACCTCGGCGGCGGCGTGGTACCCCTCGACGATCGTCGTCGGGTGGACGTCGTCCTCCAGCAGGCTCTCGGCCTTGGCGAGGAGCTGGCCCGCGAGCACGGCGGCGGTCGTGGTGCCGTCGCCGACCTCCTCCTCCTGGGACTCGGCGACCTCGACTATCATCTCGGCGGCGGGGTGTTCGATGTCCATCTCCTGGAGGATCGTCGCGCCGTCGTTCGTGATGACGACGTCGCCGGAGTCGGAGACGAGCATCTTGTCCATCCCGCGGGGGCCGAGCGTCGTCCGGACGGCCTCGTTGACCGCCTTCCCGGCCGAGATGTTGGACTGCTGGGCGTCCTTCCCGTGTGTTCGCTGGCTGTCCTCCGAGAGTACGAACATCGGCTGTCCGCCCATGCGCTGCTGTGGGTTCGAGTCTGCCATGGTGAATCCTCGCCTACGAATCGTTTGCGGTTCTATATAAATATTGGTGGTCCCGGGCGGGCGAACCGCAAGCAATCGTCGGGGCGGGCGTGACGACGGCCGCGGGCGCCCCGCCCCGGAGGAACCGATATCCAGAAATACCGCGACCGGGAACGTCCACGAAATGCTGGAGCTGGAACACCGGTTCCGCGTGGTCGACGTGCACGCGCGGCTGAACCCGGACGACGTCTCGGCCGTCCGCGGCCGGGCCATCTCGCCGGACAAGCTGGAGCGCGAGATGCACCAGGCCGGCGTCGTCCGCTCGGTCGTGTTCCCGGGCTCCGGCGACGGCCGGAGCTACCTGCAGTCGAACAACGCCGTCGCCCGGCTCTCCGTCGAGCGCCCGTTCGTCGCCTTCGCCCGCATCAACGGCCCGCGGACGCCCGGCGAGTCCGCCGGCGCGCGGCTCCGTAACCTGACGGCGTCCCGCGACGACAGCCACACCTCCCCGGAGGACGTGGAGCAGTACGCCTACGACGACCGCTTCTACGGCTTCAAGATAAACCCCGCCACGGACGGCCTGCCCGACGAGGGGGTGCTCGACGAACTCGACGACGTCGGGCTGCCGGTGCTGGTCCACGGCGGCGCGTCCTGTCCGCCGGACGTCGTCGCCGACGCCCTGCTGGACCGCTCGTTCCCCGTGGTCCTCGCGCACTTCGGCGGCCACCCGCTCGACCGCGGACTGATGGACGATGCGATCGACCTGCTTGGCGAGTTCGACGACTACTACCTCGACACGAGCTTCGTCCGCTACCGCGAACAACTGGAGCGCGCCCTGCTCGAACACCCCGACCGGGTCATGTTCGGCAGCGGCGCGCCGTCGGCCCACCCGAACGTCGGCGTCATGGAGCTACTCACGCTGGACGTCTCCGAGGACAAGATGCGCCGGGCGTTCTCGAAGAACGCCGCGCGCGTGATAGACGCACTCGCGCCGGAGGGCGAGCGATAGGATGGTCTGGGAGTTCGTCGTCGGGTTCCTGTTTCTCGTCGCCGCGTCGTACATCGGGACCACGATGGCGCTTCGGGGCTTTTTCGGTCGGGAGTACGCTGACCCGCGGACCGCCGAGGCCGACACGTCCGGTGACGGCGGGACGGGCGGCGAGTCGGACGACGCGGCCGAGGACTGACGCGGAGGGCATCACCGGGTGGACCTGCCGCTTGAGCCGTCGCTGTGACGGCCGCAGCGTCGATCGGAGAAGCGTCCCTACAGTTCCTCGGTGCTCCCTTCGGGTTCGCGCTCGCGGAAGATCTGCCCCTCGAACAGGTTCACCATCACGTCGTCGTCCTGCCAGGCGTTCGGGGGGAGGCCGGCCTTGCGGCAGACGCGCGCGAGGTACTCGGCCTCGGACCAGTCGTTCTCGACCGGGACGGTCGGGTAGAGCCAGCCGCTCTTGCCGCCGGCGTCGACGGCGACGCCGTGTGTGCCGAGTTCCATGTCCGCGACGGGGTCGTCCGTGAGGACGACGTTACAGACGGCACAGACCGAGACAGTGAGGTTCGACAGCTCGGCGGGCGTCACCTCGGAGCCACAGGAGTCGTCGCTGGCCGCGCGGATCGCCGAGTCGACGATGACGTGGCCGAGTTGGTCGTTGCCCTGATACCCGCCGGAGCAGCCCCGGAGACTCCCCCGCCCTCGCGTCGATTCGAGACGGACGAACGCGCCGGTACGGGCGTAGAACGCGTCGCGCATGCTTCCCGGCTGCTCGCGTTGACCGTTTCGAACGTACGACTCGACGGCTTCCCGCGCCAGTTCCACCGCTCGCGCGCCGTCTTCGTACGAGAGATCGACGCTCTGTACCTGAGACATACACCTTCCAAAGGGGTAGACGGCCTTCAACCCTTCCCTTCGAACGGTCGAAACTGGATTCGTTCCCGGGGAAGCGGCTCCGAAACGTTGGTATTCGGCCTCGGACTGGTACGTACCTCGCAAGCACCGCGCCGGCGGCCGAAAGGCGACGTTACCCGGCGTAAGACGGTCTTACCGGCGCGGCATGTGGCGATCCGACCGAACGACTTAACCGCGCGAACGGAGTACGATCGGCCGGTAGAGAGAGCCTGACTGCCGCGGCGCGCGGCCCGGCGACGGGCCGCGCGTGCCACGCGGGGCGGTCCCCCCGGGACGCCCCGCGACCGCGAGGAAAGTCCCCCCACCGCCGGGCGGGCGACCGGGCGCAAGTCCGGAGCGGGAGACCGCTGGCTCTGGAACAGAAACGACACGTCTCCGTCCGACCGATGAGGCGCGCGAACCCGACCGCGAGGGAGGGGAGCTGACCCGCCGAGGGACGCGCGGTCACTCCGTGACCACGCCGACGACGGAGGAGCGGTGGAACGGCGAAACCTCGCCGGTGCAAGTCCGCGCGACAGGTAGCCCGGCGAACCCTTCGGGGTGGCGCGGACGCTCAGCCGAATGTCGGGCCGAACAGAAGGGGGCTTACTCCTCTCTGCCAGCTACACGCGTCCAGCGGCTGCGCCGGCCGCCGCGAGGCCGAACGAACGACCCCCTTGACGTCGTACGTCGGACGTGTCGACCGCTCGCTCCGTGGCGGGGCTCGTCCGGGAACGGAACCTCACCTTCCTCGCGGCGAGCATCGCCTACTACGCGTTCGTCTCGCTGATCCCGCTCATGCTGCTCGCGCTCGTCGTCGCCTCGGCCGTCGGCGGGCAGGCCTTCGCCGACCGCGTCGTCTCGCTGGCCGGCCAGTACCTGTCCGGGTCCGGGCAGCAGGTCGTGACCGAGGCGCTGACCAACGCCGAGGGCCGGGTCGGCGCGTCGGTCGTGAGCCTCGTCGCGCTGACCTGGAGCGGCCTGAAGCTGTTCCGGGGACTCGACATCGCGTTCGACGAGGTGTACGGCGACGAGCAGCAGCCGGGGCTGGCCGAACAGGTCCGCGACGCGCTCGTCGTCGTCGTCGCCGTCGGCGCGGCCGCGACGCTGGTGGTCGCCGTCGCGCTGGCGCTCAGGGTGATCGACCTCCGGATCCCGTACGTCAACGTGCTGGGGACGCTCGCGCTGGTCGCCGTCCTCGCGCTGGCCTTCCTGCCGCTGTACTACGTGCTCCCGCCGGACGAGGTGACGGTCCGGGAGGTGCTGCCGGGGACGGTGGTCGCCGCCGTCGGCTGGGTGCTCCTCCAGCTCGGGTTCCGCCTGTACGCCGCCAACGCCGGGACGTACGAGGCCTACGGCTACATCGGCGGCGTGTTGCTGTTCGTCACGTGGCTGTACTTCGCGAGCATCGTCGTCCTGCTCGGCGCGGCGGTAAACGCCGTCAGACAGCCCGGACGGCCCGGCTGACCCGCGGCCGGCGGCTCACTCGAACCCGACCGCCTCGACGTCCGCCCGGGCGCGGGCCGCCGCCTCGTCGATGTCGAACTCGCGGACGATCTCGCCGTCGCGGACGAGCGGCTCCAGCAGCGGTTCGGCGTCGGCGGGCGCGTCCGCCGCCGCCAGGCCGACGTGGTGGCGGCCGTCGGGCGTGCGGTACACCTGCTTCGTCCCGGAGAGCTTCCCGCGCTTGGCGACCGGCTCGCCGTCGACGGCCACGATGTCCAGCCCGAAGTCGAACGGGTCGGCGTCGGTCACGTAGCCGCCGATCCCGAAGCCGTCGGCCACGTCGCGGAGGTTCCGCAGGGACTCGGGCGTCAGCCCGCCCGACAGGAAGATCCCCACGTCCTCGTGGCCGCGGGCGTCCAGCTCCCAGCGCACCTCCCGGACGATGTGCCGGAAGTCGCCGCGCCGCGAGCCGGTGGTGTCGAGGCGGACGCTGTCCAGGGCGTCGCCGAGCGTCTCGGCCGCGCGGATCGTCTCGTCCTTCTCGTCGGTGAACGTGTCACAGAGCGCGACGCGGGGCACGTCCTCGCCGACGGCCTCGTCGAACGCCGCCCACGCGGCCTCCTGATTGCCCCGGCCGAAGCAGATCATCAGCGCGTGGGGCATCGTGCCGCCGGCCTCCCGGCCCAGCACCTCCCCGGCGGCGACGTGGGAGAACCCGTCGAGCCCGGCGACCAGGCCGGCGCGCTCGACGACCGGCGTGATCGCCGGGTGGACGTGGCGCGCGCCGAAGGAGAGCACGAGCGACTCGGGGGCCGCCTTGCGCGCCCGGAGCGCGTTCGTGGTGAAGGCGCTGGCCCCCGAGAGGAAGCCAAGCAGCGACGTCTCGAAGCGGGCGAACTCCAGGTACGGCCCCTCGATACGGAGGACCGGCCCGCCGTCGAACAGCCGCCCCTCGCGGAGCGCGTCCACGTCGACGTCGCGACCCTCGAACAGCTGTGCGGCGTCCTCGACGCCCGCGAACGCCTGGAACTCGCCGGTCGGGAACTGGTCGCAGGTCACCTCCGCCACGACGCGGGGGTTCCTGCCGGCGTGTTCGAGCGTCCGCTCGGTGCGCTCGAAGTAGGCGTCCGTCGCGGTCCCGTCGAGGATCGCGTCGGCCGACACCGTGTCGAAGGGGTTCGTCATACCGGCACGTTCCCGGCGCTCGCGAAAAAGCTATCCGGTCCGACCCGCGTCCCCGGCGGGACGGCTCGCGCCGACCCGTCTAGCCGGCCCGTTCCGCGTGGACCGCCGGGAGGTCGTCGACCGTCGGCGCGTTCACCACGCGGACGGTCCGGCCCTCGCGGACCACCCGGAACGCGTCGCCGAACGCGTCGTCTTCCGGGACGCGGTAGACGCCGTCGCCGACCGCCGTCGCGTCGCGCTCGCCGAGCAGGTCGCGGTACGCCCCGGCGAACTCGCGGGCGTCGGCGACGGTGTCCCACTCGCTCTCGAACACGTAGCCGAACTCGCCGCCCGAGCGGTACGGGACCACCGTATCGCCCGCCCAGCCGTCCGTGATCGGGTGCGAGTAGTTGTACCGCCGGGCGTCGCTCGTCAGGTGGTCCTCGGGGATCACGCCGTTGTGCCGGAACGTCGCGTACAGCGTCGCCTCGCCTAGCGTCTCCGTCCCGCCGAACCGCTCCCAGCCGTCGGCCGAGCGGTCGGGCACCGTCACGTCGACCGGCTTCTCGTCCGGGTAGCGCTCGGGGTGGATAACCTGCTCCGTGCTCGCGGGCATGTCGTCGTACGCGCCGTCGACGGCGTCCCAGCCGCCGCGCTCGCGCAGGTCGGAAACGAGTTCCGGCCCGTCGGAGTACGGGAGGAACGTGGCGACGAACAGCCCGCGGTTGTACGACCGCGAGGACGACCCCCGCTGGGCCCGCTCGATGCAGTCCCACTCGCTCCCGCAACGCTCCTCGTAGCGGTCCATCACGTAGTTCGCGTCGCCCTCGACCAGCGCCGTGGCGGCGCGCCGCCCGTCGACCGACGACGCCGACCCGCCCAGCCGGAGGTGCTGGGCCTGGAGCGCGTGGACCAGTTCGTGCACGAGCGTCTCCCGGGAGACGGCCGCCACGTCGGGGTCGTCCGCGACGACGACGATCCGGCCGCCCGAGTAGTAGCCCGCGACGGAGCCGCCGTACACCTCGCCGAACGCGGCCTGCGCGGTCGTGTCCTCGCCGACGAGCAGCGCCGCCTCCCACACCTGGTCGTCGTGGGCGGAGTACGACCGCCCCAGCCCGCCGCGCTCCCGGAACTCCGCGCGGGAGATCACCTCGACGGACACGTCGCCCTCGAACTCCAGCCCGCGGATCCGTTCGACGCGGGCCTTCGCGCGGGCGGTGACCGCCTCCAGTTCCCGCTCGTCGAGGCCGTCGCTCGCGTCGACGTCGACGCCGTCGTCGTACCAGCGGCCGTCCTCCCAGCCGAGGGGGTCCTCGTCGTGGCCCGCCGGCGTGTCCCGCCCGCCGGGCAGAGCACAGCCGGCGGTCACGAGCAGGCAGGCGACGACGAGGACGCGGACGCGCATCGTCGGAAGAAAGGGGGCGGGGAGGATAACCGTTGGCCTACGCGTGCCGCCGGGCCAGCAGCAGGGCGGCGAGCAGGCCGGCGACGGCCGCGCCGACGCCGAAGCCGGGCTGACCGCCGGAGTCGGGGCCGCTATCCGAACCTGAGTCGTCGCTCTCGGAGTCGTTATCCGAGTCGGAGTCACTGTCGTCTGAATCAGAATCATCGCTATCGGAGTCACTATCCGAGTCGCCGCTCCCGGATTCGGTGTCCGAGCCGGAATCGTTGCCGTCTTCCTCGTCGCCCGTGTCGTACCCGGTCACGTCGGGGGCGTCGGCGTGGACCGCGTCTAGCTGGTCCAGCGTCGGCGCGTTCACGATGGTGACGGTGTCGCCGTCCTGCAGGACCGCGAACGCGTCGCCGAAGGCCGCCTCGTCGGGGATCCGGTAGACGCCGTCGTACCCCTCGACCGCCTCGGCGTCGCGGTACTCCAGCACCTGCCGGTAGCCCTCGACGAACTCCGTGGCTTCCGCCTCGGAGTCCCACGTCGTGTTCCAGACGTACGCCGTCTCGTTCTCGGCGGCGTCGTCGCTGACGAACGGGACGAGTTTGTCGCCGTCCCAGCCGTCGCTGTAGGGGTGGGAGTAGTTGTACGGGTCGAGCGTGTTCGGCTGGCCGTCGCTCCCGCGGTTGATGAAGTTCTGGACCTGAACGATCTGGGTCGCCCCGTTGCTGTCGTAGGTCGGGTACAGCATCATCGAGAAGATGCCGGCCTCGCCGAAGCTAGCGTAGTCGATGCCGTTCTCGATCGCCAGGCGCTCCCACTCGTCGCTCGGCGGGTCGGCGACGGAGACGTTCGTCGGCGCGTCCTCGCGGTACTTCTCGGGGTGGATCACCTGCTCGGTGCTCGCGGGCGGGTCGCCGTAGACGGCGTTGACGCCGTCCCAGCCCTCGCTCTCGTAGATCCCCTCGACGAACGACGGGCCGTCGCTGTACGGCTGGAAGATGGTGAGGTAGATGCCGAGGTGGACGTCGCCGGCGCTGCTCTGGCCGCCGCTCGGCATCAGGCAGTCCCACTCGGACTCACAGCGCTGTTCGTACAGGTAGTCGACGTAGTTCCCGTCGCCCTCGATGATCCCGTCGCGGGCGTTGTGGAGTTCCCGCGTCGACTGGTTGTAGCCGGAGATGTTGAACTGCTGGTCCTGGAGGGCGTGGAACAGCTCCTGCGAGAGGGTGATCTCGTCCATCTCGGGGGAAGTCGTGTTCTCCGAGACGACCACGATCCGCCCCTCGGAAGGGCTGTAGTAGCCGCCGACGCTGGAGCCGTACAGGCTCTCCTGGGCGGCCACCGCGTCCGTGTCCTCGCCGACCATCAGCGTGCCCTCCCACTTCACGTTCTCGTGGCGGGCCTGTGCGTCGGTGAGGTTGGTGAACTGTCCCGCGTTCTCCTCGCGGTACTGGTCGCGGGAGATCACGTCGACCGGGACCGTCCGCTCGAACTCCAGCCCGCGTACCCGCTCGACGCGGGCCATCCCGCGGGCGACGACGGCGTCGAGTTCGGTGTCGTTCAGGCCGTCGCTCCGGACCACGTCGACGCTCTCGTTGTACCAGTGGCCGTTCTCCCAGCCGATCACGTCTTCGTCGGGGTCGGCCGGTGCGGTGTCGTTTGCCTCCTGTGCGGCCGTTGCCTGCGTGGCGGCCGGCCGGTCCGGGGCGGTTCGCTCGACGGTCGGCCGGTCCGACGCGTCGGCCGCCGCCGCAGCGGGCACCACCGCGGAGAGGGCGACCATCGCAACGATCAGGGCTGTGGGTATCGCTCGCATACGATAGTCGACGGTTGGTGCGGGAGTGTAAAAAAGATCGGAAAGCCGACCCGACCCGGGGGCGGCCCAAACGGTTTTCCACCCGAACGCGTACGGTCGGCCATGCGACTCGATCCCGACTCCACCGCGGTCGTGGTCGTGGACATGCAGAACGGCTTCGCCCACCCCGACGGGAGCCTGTACGCCCCCGCCAGCGAGGACGTCATCGACCCGATCGACGACCTGCTCGGGCGCGCCCGCGACGCCGGGGCGTCCGTCGTGTTCACCCGCGACGTCCACCCCCCGGAGCAGTTCGAGGACGCCCACTACTACGACGAGTTCGACCGCTGGGGCGAGCACGTCGTGGAGGGGTCCTGGGAGGCCGAGATCGTCGAGGGCCTGCACGTCGCCGAGGACGACCACGTCGTCACGAAACACACGTACGACGCGTTCTACCGGACGGACCTGGAGGGCCACCTCGACAGCCACGGCGTCGACGACCTCGTGATCTGCGGGACGCTGGCGAACGTCTGCGTCCTCCACACCGCCGGCAGCGCCGGCCTCCGGGACTACCGGCCGGTACTGGTCGAGGACGCCGTCGGCTTCATCGAGGAGGACCACCGCGAGTACGCCCTGGACCACGCCGAGTGGCTGTTCGGCGAGGTCGAACCGCTCGACGCGGTCGCGTTCGACTAGTCGCGAACGGCGACGCTGACGCAGTCCCCGACCGACAGATCCGCGTCGGGACAGACGATCTTCGCGCCCGCGCGGTCCCGCCCGAGGAACAGCGAGAGCCCGATAACCCGGTCGCCGTTCGCCGTCACCGCCACGTCGTCCCAGGCGACCGTCCGCCCGTCCGCGACGCCGACCCGCGTGCCAAGCAGCGACACTGGCCCGTCCGAGCGGTCCCCGAGCAGCCCGCCGCCGGCGTAGTGCGGGAGGCCGCCGTCAAGGACGCCGCCGCCGGCGCGGATCCCCGCGTAGTACGCGCCGGGGGCGGGATGGGCGGGCGAGTCGAGGACGGCGTACGTCTCCCCCGTCTCGACGACGATTCCGGTCCCGTCCCACGCCAGCGGTCGCACGTCCGCGGCGACGTCGAGCGAGAGCGACCCCGACGCCCGGTACGGGTTCGCGTCGGGGTCGCGGAAGCCCACGTGGAGGTGGTTGTCGACCCACGGCGCGAAAAAGCCCGACCGGACCATCTCACCGAGCGACTCGCCCACGGCGACACGGTCGCCCGCCTCGACGGCCGGGTCGACGTGGAGGACGCGGGCGACGGGGCCGTCGCCGTCCGGGCGCTCGACGGGCGAAGCGGCCTCGTCGACGGCGATCAGGATCAGGTGGTCGTGCTCGACGGCGTACGGCTTCCCCGGCGCGGTCACCGTCCGGGTGTCGACCACCTCGCCGGCGACCGGGCTCGGCGCGTCGTTCGTCGCCGGGTAGAGGTCGACTGCGCGGCCGCGGTCGTGGGCCGCGTACGGGGAGTTGTACAGCGAGAACCGGGGGTACGGTGAGTCGAGTGGCACCGACAGCGTGACGGCCATCGTCCGCCGTTGGGACCGAGGCGTTTTGTCGTCTCGGGTTCAGGGGCCGGTATGCGCGTACTCCGGGGCCGCGCGGCGACGGTCGACGCCGACCGCGACGCGACGGCGCGGATGCTGTCGACGACTGGCGAGGATGGCGAGCCCGCCCTGCGTGTCTGGACGCCGCACCGCCAGGTGGCGTTCGGCCGGCGCGACGCCCGCGCGGACGGCTACGACGCCGCGCGGGCCGCGGCTGCGGATCGGGGGTTCCAGCCGGTCGAGCGCGACGTGGGGGGCCGCGCCGTCGCGTACGCGGGGTCGACGCTCGCCTTCGCGCTCGCCGAACCCGTCGCTGACCTCCGCGGGGGGATCGACGAACGCTACGAGCGCGCCACGGCGGCGGTCCAGCGGGCGCTCCGAAGCGTCGGCGTCGACGCCGAGCGCGGCGAACCGGCCGACGCGTTCTGTCCCGGCACGCACTCGCTCCGGAGCGACGGGAAACTCGTCGGCATCGCCCAGCGCGTCCGGCAGGACGCCGCGCTCGTCGCGGGCGTCGTGATCGTGACCGACCGCGAGGAACTGGCCACCGTGCTGACCGACGTGTACGGCGCGCTCGGCGTCCCGTTCGACCCGGATTCGGTCGGGAGCGTCGCCGCCGCGGGCGGCCCCGCGGAGCCGGAACCGGTTCGGGCAGCCATCGAGGGCGCGTTCGTCGGCGACCGCGACGCCGCCGTCGAGCGCGTGGACTGATCCGGGGGACTTACCGACACGCCCCGCGGAGTGGGCCGTATGATCATCGGGTCGGCGACCCTGCCGGACGGGCGGGAACGCGACGTGCGCATCGAGGACGGGACCATCGCCGCGGTCGAGACGGGGCTGGGCGAACCCGACGTTGACGCGACCGGAAAGCGGCTGTTCCCCGGCGCGGTCGACGCCCACGTCCACTTCCGGGAGCCGGGGTTCCCGCACAAGGAGACGTGGACGACCGGGAGCAAAAGCGCCGCAGCAGGCGGGGTGACGACCGTCGTCGACCAGCCCAACACCGACCCGGCGACGGTGACCGGGGCGGCGTTCGACGAGAAGGCGGCGCTCGCCCGCGAATCCCACGTGGACTACGGGATCAACGGCGGCGTGTCGCCGGATTGGGACCCCGACTCGCTGTTCGAGCGGCCGCTGTTCGCGCTCGGCGAGGTGTTCCTCGCGGACTCGACCGGCGACATGGGGATCGACGCCGACCGGTTCGCCGACGCCGTCGCGCGGGCGAGCGAGGCCGACGTGCCGGTGACGGTCCACGCGGAGGACGCCGAACTGTTCGACGCGGGCGCGCTGGAGCGGGCCGGCGACGGCACCGGCCGCGACGCGGACGCCGACGCGTGGTCGGCCTACCGGACCGCCGCGGCCGAGGCCGCCGCCGTCGAGCGCGCCGTCGAGGTCGGGGCGGACGCCGACGCCGACCTGCACATCGCTCACACCAGCACGCCAGCGGGGATCGACGCCGCCAGCGAGGCCGGCGCGACCTGCGAGGTGACGCCGCACCACCTCTTCCTCTCGCGGGACGACCTCGACGGCCTCGGGACGTTCGGCCGGATGAACCCGCCGCTCCGGAGCGAGGACCGGCGCGAGGCGGTGTACGAGCGCGTCGCCGACGGCACCGTCGACGTGGTCGCCACCGACCACGCGCCCCACACCCGCGCGGAGAAGGACGCGGGGATCCGTGACGCGCCCAGCGGCGTCCCCGGCGTGGAGACGATGCTCCCGCTGCTGCTCGAAGAGGCCCGGCAGGGCCGGCTCTCCTACGAGCGCGTGCGGGACCTCGTGGCGGCCAACCCGGCCGCGATCTTCGGCCTGCCGAACAAGGGTCGGATCGAAGCCGGGCGGGACGCCGACCTGGTCCTGTTCGACCCCGATGACGCCCGGCCGGTCCGCGGCGAGGAGTTGCACTCGAAGTGCGGGTGGACGCCGTTCGAGGGACGGACGGCCGTGTTCCCGGAGCTAACCCTGCTCCGCGGCGAGGTCGTGTACGACGCCCGCGAGGGCGAGCGGTTCGGGGACGCCGACGGGGAGAACGTGCGCGGCTAGCGGGCAGGCGACACTGGGGGACCCGCGGCGGCGTGTCGCGCTATCGCGGAGCGCCGCGGGGCGGCGGTCAGGTCACGCCGCCCGTTGGCCGCGGCTTCGCGGAAAAAGGTGTGGCGTAGCGGGCGGACCCGCTACAGCCCGACGGTCGCGAGCGACGCCGCGACCATCACGCCGAGGCCGAACCCGGCGATCCGGCCCATCGCGCGCCGGGAGTCCGACTCGGTCCAGTTCGACCCGGTGTCGAGGTAGCGCTGCATGTTCTCGAAGCCGCGGCCGGCCATCACCGACCCCGACCAGCCGAGCAGGCCGAGGCCGAAGGCGAGCGCGCCGAGGGCAAACACCTGCTCGGTGGCCGTCCGGAGATCGGCCCGGACGACGAACGCCGCGACGCCGGCGACGCCGACCCCACCGCCGGCGGCGGCAGCGAGGAGGAACCGGCGGGCGGCGGCGGCGAGCCACGCGGGGGCCACGGTCAGTCGACCGCTTCCCGCATCCGCGGGTCCAGGGCGTCGCGCATCCCGTCACCCAGCAGGTTGAACCCGAGGACGGTGACGGCCAGGAACAGACCGGGGAAGAACGACCACCACCACACCCCGGCCAGCAGGCCGTTGCGGACGCCGTTGGACAGCATCAGGCCCCACGACGGCGTGCCGGCCTGCGCGCCGAAGCCCAGGAACGAGAGGGCCGCCAGGTCGATGATCGCCAGGCCGAAGTTGAGCGTGCTCTGGACGGTGATCGGCGCGAGCGAGTTCGGCAGGACGTGGCGGACGATCACCCGGGAGTCCCGCGCGCCGAGCGCGACGGAAGCGTCGATGTACTCGTCCTCAAGCACTTTCAGCGCCGCGCCGCGGACGACGCGGGCGAACCGCGGCGTGTACACCAGCGTCAGCGCGAAGACGGCCTTCCAGAGGCCGACGCCGAAGATGGCGACGAGCGCCAGCGCCAGCAGCAGCGACGGGAACGACAGCAGCACGTCCATCGTCCGCATGATCACGTTGTCGACCCAGCCGCCGTAGTAGGCGGCGACGATGCCGAGCCCGACGCCGAGCGTCGTCGACGCCGCGACCGTGACGGTGCCGTACTTCAGCGCCAGCCACGCCCCGTACTGGGTGCGCAGGAACACGTCCCGCGCCTGGATGTCGGTCCCGAACGGGTGAGCACACGAGCCCGCGTTGCCGAGCGCGCCCGTGAGCGTGCGCTGGCCGCAGGGGCCGGCGAGCTGCGGGTTCGAGCTCAGCGCCGTGTCGCTTATCGCCTCCACGTCGAGGAAGATCCGCGAGTAGAGGGCGGTAAGGACCATCGCCAGGATGATGAGGAGGCCGAAGACGGCCAGGCGGTTCGACAGGAGTTCGGAGAGGAACGGCGAGGCCCGCAGCCTGTCTATCAGGCCGCGGCTCGCTCGCTCCTCGGCGGCGGTGTCGGTGTCCGTGCTCATTGTTCGATCCTCGGATCGAGATACGAGTAGGTCAGGTCGACGACGAGGTTCACCAGCGTGAAGACGAACGCGAACACGAGGACGGTGCCCTGGACGAGCGGGTAGTCACCGTCCTGGATCGCGTCGACCAGCAGCTGGCCGATCCCGGGGATGGCAAACACCGTCTCGGTCAGCACCGCGCCGCCCAGCAGGCTGCCGAACTGGATCCCGATGACGGTCACGACCGGGATAAGCGCGTTCCTGAACCCGTGTTTCATCAGCGTGATCTTCGCGCCCTGCCCCTTCGCGCGTGCGGTCCGGATGTAGTCCTGCCGGATCACCTCCAGCATCGACGAGCGCATCATCCGGGAGATGAGCGCCATCGAGTAGACGCCGATGACCAGCGACGGGAGCAGCAGGTGGTGGACGGCCGAGACGAACGCGTCGACCCGGCCCAAAAGCAGGGTGTCGACGCTCAGGATCCCGGTCAGCTGGGGCACCGCGAACTCGGAGCCGATCCGCCGGCTCGTCGGGAACCACCCCAGTTCGACGGAGAAAAGCAGGATCAAAAGCGGCCCGCTCCAGAAGATCGGGACGCTGATACCCGCGAGCGCGCCGAACCGCGAGAAGTGGTCGGTGAGCGTGTCCTGCTTGACGGCGCTGATGATCCCGACGGGGATGCCGAACAGGATGCCGAATATCTGCCCGTAGACGGCCAGTTCGAGCGTGATCGGGAACTTCCAGCGAAGGACGCTCGTGACCGGCTGGCCCCGCCGGATGATGTAGGACTCGCCCAGGTCGAGGTGGAGCAGGTCCCAGA
The DNA here is from genome assembly GCF_004785955.1 of Halostella litorea. NCBI lineage: Archaea > Methanobacteriati > Methanobacteriota > Halobacteria > Halobacteriales > Natronoarchaeaceae > Halostella > Halostella litorea. The sequence continues at coordinate 1,020,530 of NZ_ML214300.1, forward strand.
GGAACCGGCCGTACTGCACCCAGATCGGGTCGTTGAGGCCGAGCTGGCGCTCCACCTCGCGGACGGCGGCGCGGCTCGCGCGCTCGCCGGCGATCACCCGCGCGGGGTTGCCCGGCGAGAGCTGCAGTATCGAGAACACCAGCGTCGCCACTCCCAGCAACACCGGGACGAGCAACAGCAGACGCTTCAGGACGTATCGCTTGCTAATCATCAGGTGAGCGAGGGGTTAGCTCAGTTCCACCTGATTGAGGAAAGGGCCGCCGATCAGTTCGACGACGTAGTTATCGACGTTGGAACCGCGCGCGCGGAGCTCCTCGGTGTGGACCAGCGGCACCCACGGACACTCCTCGTGGAAGATCGCGCCGGCCTCCTGGTAGACGCTCTCGCGCTCGTCGTCGTCGTAGGTCGTCTGCCCGTCCTCGACGAGCCCCATGAACTCGTTGTTCGCCCACGCCGCGCGGTTGGAGGTGTTGTACCCCTCGGTGTCCCAGCTCACCCAGTCCTGGTCCTCGGGCGCGTCGACCTGCGGGTGCAGCAGCGCGTAGTAGAAGTTGTCCGGGTCGCCGTTGTCGGTCATCCAACCGAGGAAGCAGGCGTCGTGCTCGCCCTGGCTGGTGTACTCGAGGTACGACTCCCAGGTCTGCTGGTTGATCGTCACGCTGAGGCCGATGTCCTCGAGGTACGACTGGACCGTCTCGGCGGCCTGCACCGGCGAGGGGTTGTACGCGCGGGGGTTCTGGAACGTGGCGAGTTCCATCTCGAACCCGTCGCCGTAGCCGGCCTCCTCGAGCAGGGACTGCGCCTGGTCGGGGTCGTGGGGGTACGGGTCGAGGTCCTCGTTGTAGCCCATGATGCTGTCGGGGATGGGCTGGCTGGCCTGGGTCGCGATCCCCTGGTAGATGCTGTTTGCCAGCTCCTCGGTGTTGACGGCGTAGTTCATCGCCTGCCGGACGCGCTTGTCCTGGAACGGCTCGAACTCGGCGATGTTCATCGCCATGTAGCCGACGTTCATGCCGGCGATGCGCTCGACCTCGCCCTCGCCGTTCTGGACCTGCTGGACCGACTGCGGGTCGAGCCCGTCGATGATGTCCAGTTCGCCCGCGTTCAGCGAGGAGGCGCGCGTCGAGTTCTCGCTGACGACCTCGAACACGACCTCGTCGACGTGGGGGCCCTCGCCGTAGTAGTCGTCGTACCCGGAGAGGCGGATGCGGCCGCTGCCCTCGTCGAGGTTCTCGAACTGGAACGCGCTGGTCCCGACCATCGTCGTCGAGAAGTCGGTGCCGCTCTCGATCTCGGACTTGGGGAGCACGACCAGCGCGAACGCCGCCAGGTTGGCTAGGAACGGGGCATAGCGCTTGCTGATCTCGAAGGTCAGCGTGTAGTCGTCCTCGGCGGTGACGTCCTCGACGGAGCCCAGCAGGTACGGGCCGTAGATCGAGCCGTCCTCGAAGTAGTACTCGTACTCCTCGTCGAGGAAGCGGCGGTACGTCGCGATGAAGTCGTCGGCGGTGAAGTCGTCGCCGTTGTGGAACGTGGCGTCCTCGCGGAGTTCGAGGGTCGCCGTCGTCCCGTCGAGTTCGAAGCTCGTCGCCAGCGACTTGACGAGCGCGGAACCGCCCGGCTCGAAGCCGATGAGCGCGTCGTACACCTGGTTGGTCACCTTGGCGACCTCGCCGCTGGTCGACCCCTGCGGGTCCAGCGTGTCGGAGGCCGCGCCGCGGCCGTACGTGAGGGTGCCGCCCTCGCCGCCGTTGTCGTTGCCGTCCTCTCCGACGAGTCCGGAGATACACCCGGCGGTCATCGAAGTCGTTACCGCTGCACCGCCCGCCGCGGTCAGAAACGTGCGACGGTCCATATCCCGTGCCATACCCTGCTATGTGACCTCACCCCTGTATAAATATAACGAACTTGCGGTAGGTATTGCCACACCGAGACCGCCGAACGGGGACGAGTTTACTATCGTCGTAGTAACGGATCGGCGCGGATACTATAAGGGTCGACCGCCCGAAAGCGGCCGGAACCGGGGGTTAGCTGTCGGGGTGGAGGTGACAGGCCGCCGGGTGGGAGACGTCGCCGAGCGTCGGCTCCTCGCGCTCGCAGACGCTCTCGAAGCGGTCGCGGAGCAGGTCGGCCGCCTCGTCCCACTCCCCGTCCCGGACGAGGGCGAGCGCCTCGTCGACGGGGTCGCGGAGTTCCGGCGGGAGCGGGTCGTCGAACAGGTGTGCCCGGAGGTCCGAGACGGCGGGGTCGTCGCCCGCGGACGGGGACGCCGCCGAGTCGGTCCGGGTCTGCCCGCCGTCGGTCGCCGCACGCGAGTCAGCGGCCGACTCCGCTATCGCCTCGACGGAGATGGCCTCGTTCTCGACGCGCTCGCGGAAGTCCATCACCGCGCGGTAGGCGTCCTGGTCCACGTCGAGGCCGTCGGGCTGGATCACCTTCGGACAGCGGGTGCGGAACCGGCAGCCGCTCGGCGGGTCGATGGGGCTTGGAACGTCGCCTTTCAGGATGATCCGGTCGTCGGTGTCGGCGAGCGGGTCCGGTTCGGGGATCGACGAGAGAAGCGCCTCCGTGTAGGGGTGTTTCGGGTCGGCGAACAGCTCGGCGGTCTCGGCGACCTCCACGATGTTGCCGAGGTACATCACGGCCACGCGGTCGCTGATGTGGCGGACGACCGAGAGGTCGTGGGCGATGAAGAGGTACGTGAGGTCGAACTCCTCCTGGAGGTCCTCCATGAGGTTGAGGATCTGGGCCTGCACGGAGACGTCCAGGGCCGACACCGGCTCGTCGGCGACGATGAAGTCGGGGTCGACCGCGAGCGCCCGCGCGATGCCGACACGCTGGCGCTGCCCGCCCGACAGCTCGTGGGGGTAGCGGTCGCGCTGGTCGACGTCGAGGCCGACCGCCTCGATCAGCTCGTCGACCCGCTCCTGGCGGGCCTCCCGCTTCGACCGGTCGTCGTCGGGCGGCCGCTCGGGCAGGTCGTGGATCTTCAGCGGCTCCATCACCGTCTGGGCGACGGTCATCCGCGGGTCCAGCGACGACAGCGGGTCCTGGAAGATCATCTGCATGTCCTTCCGGCGCTCGCGGAGCGCGTCGTCGTCGAGCGTCGCGAGGTCGTCGCCCGCGAACAGCACCGTGCCGTCGGTCGGCTCGACGAGGCGGAGCAGCGCCCGGCCGGTCGTGGACTTGCCACAGCCGGACTCGCCGACGAGGCCCAGCGTCTCGCCCTCGTAGAGGTCGAAGTCGACGCCGTCGACCGCCCTGACGGCCTGTGGCTCGTCGGCGAGCCACCGGTCGAGCAGGTCGTCGGCCTCCGAGAAGTGTTTCTTCAGGCCGTCGACGGAGAGGAGGGGGTCGCCGCCAAACGTCTCGCTGCCGGCGGCCATCCCGCCGGCGCCCTCGCCGTACTCCGACTCGTCGAACTCCTGAAGGACGCACTTCGAGCGGTGGTTCACGTCGTCGGGGCCGTGCTGGAGGAACGGTATCTCGCCCTCGGTACACTCCGGCTGGGCCCACGGACACCGCGGCGCGAAGTGGCAGCCGTCGGGCATGTCGATGAGGTCCGGGACGTTGCCCTCGATCGGCGTGAGGCGCTCTTTCTCCTCGCGGGGGATCGACTCCAGCAGCGTGTACGTGTAGGGGTGGCTCGGGTCGTGGAATATCTCCTCGACCGGCCCCTCCTCGACGATCTCGCCGGCGTACATCACGGCGACGCGGTCGCACGTCTCGGCGACGACGCCGAGGTCGTGCGTGATGAAGAGGACGGACATGCCGACCTCGTCCTGCAGGTCGTCGATGAGGTCGAGGATCTGGGCTTGGATCGTCACGTCCAGCGCCGTCGTCGGCTCGTCGGCGATCAGCAACTGGGGCTGGCAGGCCAGCGCGATGGCGATCAGGACGCGCTGGCGCATCCCGCCGGAGAACTCGTGGGGGTAGTCGTCGAGCCGCGCGCCCGGCTCGGGGATCCCCACGTCCTCCAGGATCTCGACGGTCGCGTCCAGCACCTCCTCGCTGATCCCGTCGCCCCGCAGCGACGGCAGCGTCTCGCGGAGCCCGTTCCACCACGAGTCGGGTTTCCGGCCGCCGTACTGGTGGAGCTGGAGGCTCTCGGCGACCTGCTCGCCGACGGTGAGGGCGGGGTTGAGCGAGGTCATCGGGTCCTGGAAGATCATGCTCACCTCGCCGCCGCGGATCGACCGCATCGCCGGCTCGGGGGCGCTCGTGAGGTCGACGGTGCCCGCGCTCCGGTCGACGAACGCGTCCGCGTGGCGGGGGAACTCGTCGGCGAGCCGGTCGGCGAGGTCGGGGTCGTGGAACCGGACCTCGCCGCCGACGACCTCGCCGGGGTCCTCGACGAGGTCCATGGCCGACAGCGCCGTCACGCTCTTCCCGGAGCCGCTCTCCCCGACGAGACCGACCGTCTCACCCTCGCGGATGGTCAGGTCGATCCCGTCGACGGCCTTCACCTGACCGCGGTCCGTGGCGAACTGCGTTCGGAGGTCGGAGAGTGACAGTAGATCGCTCACTATGTCGCATTCCGTCGGTCGGACGTGAAATAGCTTTCTACACGATCGACGGCCCGGAACTGAGAAACGAAGGTTTTTGACCGTCGGCCCTCGCGGTGTCGAGTATGACAGGCCGCGGCACCGGGGATCCGGTCCCCGACTTCTGGGAGGAGGTCGTCGACGACATGGAGGCCACGGCGGCGGAGTACCGCGAGAACGGCTGGGATCCGATCGAGGTCCACCCCGGCGACGTCACCGCGCTCCCGCCCGACCACGAGCGGTTCGGGCTGGACGTACTGGTGCCCGACGGGGAGTTCGACGCCGTCGCCGACGCCGTCGACCACCCGGACGCGGCGTTCGACTCCGTCGAGGTGTTCCGCGCCGCGACCGGCGACAGCGTCTTCCTCGTCGTCGCCGTCGAGGACGCGGCGACCGAGCGCGTCGTCGTCGTCCCGGCGTTCTACGGCGTCCGGGAGGCCCGGGAGACGGTCGAGGGCGCCGCCGCCCGCGGCGAACTGCCGATCCACCTCCGCCCCCTCTCGGTCGACGAGGTGGTCACGTTCGAGCCGTCGGACCCGTCGCCGCTGCTGCCGCCCGGCGGGGAGTAGCGCGCTCTTTGACCGGCGCCGCGGGATCGCCCGCGGTCAGTCGTCGCCGGCTATCTCGTGGCCGCAGTTCGGGCACTCGGTCCCCTCGTGGCGGAGCCGCTCGCTCGACGCCCGCACCTCCCGCATCACCTCGGAGATGCGGTCCTCGGCCTCCAGTTCCTCCTCGACGGAGAGGTCGACGCCCTCGACCTCCAGCAGGAACTTCGCCACCTCCGTCGTCTCGTACATCAGTTCGTCCAGTTCCTCGGCGGTGAAGAAGTCACACATCGCGCCGTAGAGGAACGTCGCGCCGGCCTTGCGCACCTTCTCCTCGAAGGAGGCGCGGGCCTGGTTGACCGCCTGCGGCGTGTACGTGTCGGTCATGAAGGGGACCAGTTCCGGCAGGTTCTCGCCTATCTTCGTCATCTCGACGCCGGTCTCCGTGCGGAAGTCGGCACAGAGCCGTGCGATCGCCCACTCGCGGGCCGTGATGTACGTTCGGTCCCGGAGGAACTCGTTGGCGCGGTCGTACTGCGCCCCGTCCATCTTCCGGAAGCGGTCGTACTTCCGCACGTCCTCGGGGACGCCGGGCTGGGGGTCGGTCGGCTCGTCGGCGTCGCCGCCGCCGGCGGCCGAGTCGCCCTCGGTGGCGGGGTCCGCCGGCGTTTCGGAGTCGTCCCCGTCCGGGTCGTCCGCCGTCGGCGCGTCGTCGGTCATGTCCCTCCCTTTCCGAGCGGCGGGCAAAAGGGTTGCCACGGCGGGGCGGAAGTGATAGCGCGGGTGTCGGACGGCCGTCCGGGCCGCGGCCGCCGGGGGCAACTGTTTTGACACGGCGGGCGGAACACCAGCGCATGAGAGTGCTGCTCGGACTCGCCGGGAGCGACGAGATGGACGTGACGCTCCGCGAGACCGTCGAACGGGCGGCGGAGGCGGGCGACGACCTGACCGTCGCCGTCCTGGAGGACGGGGAGTACGACCGCACCGGGGACGAGATGGAGGCTGAGGTCGAGGCGGTGCTGGAGGACGTCGGCGTCGACGCGACGGTCCGACACGTCACGGGCAACCCCGGGAGCGAACTGGTCCGCATCGCGGAGGACGAGGGGTTCGACCGACTCGTCATCGGCGGGGGCCAGCGCAGCCCCATGGGGAAGATCCAACTCGGGTCGATCACGGAGTTCGTCCTGCTGAACGCGCGCGTGTCGGTGACGCTGGTACGATGAGTGACGACCGCGTGTACCCCGACGAGCCGGCAGAGGGGTTCCCCGAGCCGCCGGTGACGTTCGAGGACCGCGAGGGGCGGGAGATCCGCGTCCGGCCGTTCGACGCGTCGGAACTGGACGCCGTCGTCGAGATGTACCTGGAGTTCGACCCGCAGGACCGCGCGCAGGGCATCCCGCCGACCGGGGAGACCCGGGTCCGGTCGTGGCTGGAGACGCTCGTCGACGAGGGGCTGAACGTCGTCGCCTGGCACGGGGACGACGTGGCGGGCCACGCGACGCTCGTGCCCGACGGCGACGACGGGGTGACGACGTACGAACTCGCCATCTTCGTCCTGCAGGAGTACCAGGAGGCCGGCATCGGCAGCCGGCTCATGGAGACGCTGCTTGGCTACGGCCAGCAGGAGGGGGTCGAGCGCGTGTGGCTGACCGTCGAGCGCTGGAACACGGCCGCGGTCAACCTCTACGAGAAGATGGGGTTCGAGACGTGCAACGCCGAGAGCTTCGAGCTGGAGATGTCGCTCCGGCTACACTGACAGCACCGGCTGGCTGGCGTACAGCAGCACGTACTCCGCGGCCTTCGACAGCACCTCCCCGGGCTCGCCCGTGAGCTGTTCGCGCGGGACGACGATGAAGTCCGCGTCGACGTCGTCGGCGGTGTCGAGCACGACGCTCCCCGGGTGGGTCATCTTGCTGCTCGTCGAGAACCCGTAAGTCGTCGAGTTCGACAGCGACACGCCGTGTTCGTCCGCGACCTCGCGGACGTCCTCGATGAACCCCCGGGCCTCGGAGGCGGCCTCCTCCTCCTCGACCGACCCGCTCTCTATCGCGCGGACGAGCCCCTCGCCGAGGACGTACACCGCGTGAACGGCCGCGTCGTAGCGGTCCGCGACCGCGACCGCGTACTCGACGGCCCGGACCGACGCCTCGCTCCCGTCGACGGGGACGAGAACCGTCTCGACCGCGATCGGCTCGTCGGCGGCGGCGGCACCCTGCTCCGTATGCATACCCCAACCTGCGAAACCGGGGAGCAAAAACCCTCGGCCTCCGAAAGGACATGATTTATCATCGGGTCGGGGGAAGGACCACGCATGGAGCGCGCACTGGCGGTCGTCGACGGGGAGGAATCGACGAAGGAACTGCTGCGCGAGGCGGGCGGGATCGCCGCCGGCATCGGTGCCGAGTTGGTCCTCCTGCACGTGACGAGCGAGGAGGAGTTCGCCGAGCGCGAGGAGGCCCTCGCCGGGATCACCGACTTCGACGCGGCGTACGGGGTCAGCCAGGCCAAGGAGGGGGCCGAGCAGTTCGCCCGCGACATCGGACGCGAGGTGTTCGCGGACCGCGACGTCGAGTTCGAGGCCGTCGGCCGCCTCGGCGACGAGATAGAGGAGATCCTCGCGGCCGCCGACGAGTTCGAGGTGGACCACGTGTTCGTGCAGGGCAGCCAGCGCTCGCCGACCGGGAAGGCGCTGTTCGGCGACCGCGCCCAGCAGGTCGCGCTCGAGTTCGACGGGCCGGTGACGGTGCTGACGGCGTAGCGACGCGATGGTTTAAAGCCCCGTCCCCCGGAAACGACGCGTATGATCGACACCGTCGTCATCGCCACGGACGGCTCCGAGAGCGTCGAGCGGGCCGTCGACGTGGCGCTCGACCTCGCGCGGCGCTTCGACGCGACCGTCCACGCGCTGTACGTCGTCGACGAGAGCGACGTGGACTCCTCGCCGGAGTCGATCCGGGACGACCTGCGGGCGGCGCTGCAGGAGACCGGCGAGGAAGCGCTGACGACCGTCGAGGGGCGCGCCGACCGCGAGGTCGAACCCGTGGTCCGCGAGGGGCGGCCGGCCGTCGAGATCTGCGAGTACGCCCGGGAGAACGACGTCGACCTCGTCGCCACCGGCACCCGCGGCCGCCACGGCGAGAACCGCTTTCTCATCGGCAGCGTCGCCGAACACGTCGTCCGCTCCTGTCCCGTCCCCGTGCTGACGGTGCGGCAGTTGAGCGAGTAGCCGGGGCGGGACCCGGCGCGGGGTGACCCGGCGGCCCGCCGCCACCCCGGAAACCGGCGGGTTCTTGCCGCGCCGCCCGGACGTTGGGGTATGGACGATTCGCTCATCGACGACGACGACCTCTCGCTCGGGCGCAAGTCAGTGATCCCCGGTGAGGGATTTTTCGTCCCCGATTCGCTGGAGGAGAGCCACGAGGAGGAGGCCGCCGCCGAGGCGTTAGACGGCGCGAGCGTCGCGGTCGTCGCCGACCCCGACGCCGACGGACTCGCCTGCGTCGCGCTCCTGCGGGAACTGTACGGCGACGACCCGCCCGAAGCGGCGGGCGACGAGGCGGACGCGTCGGCCGGTACGGCCGGCGGAACGACCGATCCCGACGGGACCGTCGACCCCGACGCCCCCATCGACGTCGCGGAGGAGGCCCCCGGCCGCGTCTCCCGCGACGTGGCGCTGGTGCCGGCCGGGCCACACGACCTGGAGGAGGGCATCGAGTACGTCGCGGAGTACGGGGCCGAGGGGATCGATCTCTTCGTCTGTGATCTGTGTCCCGACCGCTACGAGTACGTCGAGGAAGAACTCGAAGCCGCCGTCGAGACGGCCGACGCGGTGCGCTGGTTCGACCACCACCAGTGGGACGACGACGTCGCCGAGCGGGTTCGGGCGGCCGGCGTCGACCTGGTGATCGGCGACAGCGACGAGGAGTGCACCGCCGACGTGGCGCTGCGCTCGCTCGACCACGAGTTCCCCGAGCGCTTCTCCGAACTGGCCGCGGTCACCCGCGACCACGACCTCTGGATCCGCGAGGACCCCCGGAGCGACGACCTGGCGGACTTCTCGTACTGGAGCGACCCCGGCGAGTACGTCGACGTCGTGATGCGCCACGGGCCGGACCTGCCCGAGGACGCGCGGGCGTTCGTCGAGGAGCGCCGCGTCGAGAAGCAGGCGCTGATCGACCGCGCCGTCGCCCGCGCCGACATGCGCGAGGTCGGCCCGTGGACGGTCGGCGTCACCTACGGCCGCTGTTCGCAAAACGAGGTCGCGGAGGGCCTGCGCGAGCGGGGGGCCGACGCCTCCGTGGTCGTCAAGCCCGCCGGGTCGGCGTCCATCCGCGGCACGGACGCGTTCGAGCGGTGCCACGAGGTCGCCCGGCAGGTCAACGGCGGCGGGCACCCCAAGGCCGCGGGCTGCAAGCCCGACATCTACGACGACATGCTGGACTACGCGAACCACTGGACGACCCGCGGCGCGGTGACCAAGCAGGTGATCCTCGACGCGTTCCGGACGCTGGTGCCGGAGGAGGACGCCGACGAGGGGACCGACGGCGACGCGGCGGACGGCGACGAATGACGTTCGACGCCGTCGACGCCGCGAAGCCGGTCGTCGGCATGGTCCACCTGCCGCCCCTGCCGGGCGCGCCGAAGTTCGACGGCGACTTCGACGCGGTCCGCGAGGCCGCCCTGCGGGACGCCCGCCGACTCGAAGCGGGCGGCGTCGACGCCCTCATGCTGGAGAACTTCGGCGACGCGCCGTTCTACCCCGACGACGTGCCAAAGCACGTGGTCGCGTCGATGACCCGCGTCGCGGGCGCGGTCCGGGACGCGGTCGACCTGCCGATGGGGGTCAACGTCCTCCGGAACGACGCGACGGCCGCCCTCTCGGTCGCCAGCGCGGTCGGCGCGGCGTTCGTCCGGGTGAACGTCCACGTCGGCGCCCGCGTCACCGACCAGGGGATCGTCGAGGGCGAGGCCCACGAGACGATCCGCCTGCGCGACCGACTCGATTCGGACGTGGCCGTCCTCGCGGACCTCGACGTGAAACACTCCGCGCCCATCGCGGAGCGCCGGATCGACGCCGAGGCCGTGGCCGAACCCGTCGAGCGCGGCCTCGCCGAGGGCGTCGTCGTCAGCGGCGCTGGCACTGGCCACGAGGTCGCGGGCGACCACCTCGAAGCGGTCGCCGAGGCCCGCGACCGGGCCGGGCTGGACGCCCCCGTCTTCGTCGGGAGCGGGACGACCGTGGAGAACGTCGCAGACCTGCTGGACACCGCGGACGGAGTCATCGTCGGAACCGCTCTGAAGGAGGGCGGCGAGACGACGAACCCCGTGGACGAAAAACGGGTCGCGGAACTGGTCGCGGCCGCCGACGACGCGCGCTAATCGAGGAGTTCGCTCGCTTCGCCTTCCGTCGGCAGGCCGCCGCGTGCGCCCTCTGCGGTGCAGTTTTTCGCCGCGGCTGCGGCGGCAAATCGCCCGGCCTCGGCCGTCGGCCGCCCGTCGAGCAGCCACGCGTGGATCAGGCCGGCGGTGAAGGCGTCGCCCGCGCCGGTGGTGTCGACGACGGGGGCGTCGACGGCCGGCACCGGGATCACCTCGTCGCCGTCGAGCAGGAGCGCGCCGTCCGCGCCACGGGTCACCGCCGCCCGGCGGACGCCCCGCTCGCGGAGGGCCTCGACGGCCTCCCGCGGCCCGCAGTCGAGGTACGACCGCGCCGACACCTCGTTGGCGACGAACAGGTCGCAGGCGGTCGCCGCCGCGTCTATCGTCTCCCGGTTCGCCCCGCGGCCCTCCAGTTCGGAAAGCGGGCCGGCCAGATCGAACGCCAGCGGCGGGAGCCGGTCGTCGGCCGCGGCGGCCACGAGGTCCGACACGACCGGGTCCGGCGCGTACGCGCTGGTGAAGGCGGCGTCGCCGCGCCGGAGGTAGTCGAGGTCAGCGGCGTCGAGCCGTAGGTTCGGGACGCTCTCGCCGCCCGCGACGATCATCCGCCGCCCGTCCGGGTCGCGGAAGATCAGCGTGTAGGAGGTCCGCTCGTCGCCCCGGCGGACGCGGGTCGCGTCGACGCCGCGCTCCCGGAGGTCCGCGACCACGCGCTCGCCGTCCGCGTCGTCGCCGACGCGGGACACCACGCCGGCCTCACGGCCCAGTCGCGCGGCGGCGGCCGCGACGTTCGCGGCGACGCCGCCGACCGCCGTCGACGACTCGCGGACGAACGCGCCGCCGTCCGGTTCCGGCAGGTTCGTCACCGCGTGCCCCCGGTCGACGACGGCGCTCCCGACCGTCAGCACGTCGAACTCGCTCATCGGCGTGACCGAGGCGGTCGGCGGAGAAACCGCTTACGACGACGGGCGCGTTCTCGGGAGTCCCGGAGGGGCCGTGTATCCGACCCGCGACCGCAGTCCGGGACAGTCGTCCCGGTCAGCGCTCGCCGACGACCCACTTCTGGGAGTACGCGTCCCCGCAGTCACACTGCGCGTAGGCGTGGATCACGTCGCCCTCGGCGTAGATGCCGCCGACCTCGTCGTTTCGCTCCTCGGCGAACGCGAACACGAACCGGGCCGCGTGGTCCGGCCCGTCGCCGGCCGGGCAGTCGCCGCCCTCGAGGTCGGCGTGGATCGTCCCCTCGTTGCCCATCGCCTCCTTGGCGAAGGCCATCGGGTCCAGCCCGGTCGCGGCCTGGAACGCCGACCGCCCGTCGTCGCCGTTCACCACGATGACGATGCCGTCGCCGACCCGCTGGCCGTAGTCCTCGAGTTTGCCGAGGTCGTCGACCGCGTCCTCGGCGAGGTAGAACGCCACGTCCTCGGGGCGCTCGCCGGCGAGGAACGCGTCGCGCTTCGAATCTGTCATACCCGCGGTTGCCGGGCGACGGGCAAAAAGGGTCCGCTACAGCGCCGGCGTCGCGAGCGACGCGGAACTGCCCGACTCGCAGCGGTTCGCGTCCTCCTCGGCCGCCTCGACCTCCTCGTTCGCGGTCGACCGGTCGCCCTCCTCCAGCGCCCGCGCCGCGTTCGCGTAGTGCTTGGACGCGTCCCGGAGCGCCCCGGAGAAACAGGTCAGGTCGATTACGTCGGAGCGCATCTCCGGCGGCGCGACGTCCTCGGCGTCCATGAACGCCGACTCCGCGTCGTCGAACCGGACGGACGCGGCGTCGTACTGGCTCGCCGCGTCGGAGAACTCCTCGGCTTCGAGCGCCGTGGTCCCGGCCTCGAACTCCTGGTACCCGCGGATGAACCCCCGATATCCCGAGATGAACGGGTCCATCGTCTCGACGACCGTGTCGACCGTGTCGAGTCCCGCCTCGCTCTCGGACTGCGTCGCGTCGACGTAGTCGAACGCGACCTCGTCGACCCCGTCGAACGCCGTCCGCGCGGTTTCGAGGCGCGTACTCGCCGTCCGGAAGGCGTCGCGGGCCTCGTCTAGCGCGTCGATCCCGTCGCCGTATCGTTCGGTGTCGATGTAGCTCTGGGCCGTTCCCAGGCTGTCGAAGCCGCTCGCGATCGGCACCATCGCGTCGGTGAGCGCCGAGACGTAGTCGGCCAGGTTGCGCAGTCCGTCGACCGCCGCCTGCTGCTCGGCGGAGAGGTCGGCCTCCTCGGCGGTGTCCAGGTGGCCCCGGGCCGACTCGACCGACGACCGTATCGGGGCGTCCTCGAACCTCGCACCGCCGGAGATGTCCCCGAAGGAGTCCGACTCGCTGTCGATACCGTCAAGGGCGTCGTCCAGCGCCGCGGCCGCGTCGGCGATCGACGCCTCCGGGTCGACCGCGGGTTCGGCCTCAGTCGTCTCCGTTTCGGCGTCGGTGGTCTCGGGTTCGTCGTCGGACTGCGTCCCCGTTCCGGCGTCGGTCGTTTCCGTTTCGGCGTCGGTCGCGGACTCCGCAGTGTCGTCTCCACCGCCGCCTGTGCCGTCGTCCGACGAGCACCCCGCCACGCCGACCAGCGACGCCGCCGGGAGCAGTCGGAGGTACGTGCGCCTGTCCATGCCCCCACCACTCCCACGACAGATAAAGAATCTGATGGTAGATCGGCGAGGCGTTCGCCGTTCGTCCGATCCGTCGGATCAGCCGTCCTCGAGGCGCTCCGCGATCGACGCGAGGCTCTCGTCGGGCGACTCGGTCGCCTCGTAGACGGCCCGCTCGCCGGGCGCGCGGACGCCGTACTTGAACTCCGGTTCGATCACGTCGACGAGGACCGACCCGCCGACCGAGACGGCGTCGGTCGCGTCCACCCACTCCAGCAGCCGGTTCGGTGCGTCGCCGGGGTCGCGGGCGAGCCGCGGGGCGTCGTACGCGCCGGGGATCACCCGCCGGTCGTCGCCGAGCGCCGTCTCGATCCGGGCGTGGCGCTCGGCCCCGTCGACGACGAGGCGGACCACCTCGTCGGCCGGGAACTGCTCGGCGTCGTCCGCGGGGACCTCGACGCGCGGGCGACGGGTGGACCCGGCGGTGCCGAGCGTCGCGCGGACGGTGGTGACGGAGTCGTGGTCGCTGGGGATACGGTCTGCCATGGAAGAGAAGGGAGAAAACTCGCGGCTGGCTGGGGCGTTACTCCTCGTCGGCGAGGAGGTCCTCGACGGACGCCTCGCCGCGGGCGACGATCTTCGCGTTGATCTGGGCGACCGACTCGCTGATCTCGGCCCCGCGGACGGTGATGCGCTTGCGCTCGCCCTCGCGGGTCGGGTTGAAGCCCGTGCCGCCGTCCGAGAGGATCTCCTGCAGGTCCGGGCCGTCGACGTCGGCGCGGAGCGGGCGGCCGGCGTCGTCGGAGCCGCCGGTGAGTTCGAGCGTGTAGCCGTCGAGGCCGACGGCGCCGCCGTCGACCTCCTCGCCGAGCGACCGGCCGAGGAATCGGTTCGCGTCCTGGTCGTCCGCGTCGCGCTGGTACGTCTCGCCCGTTTCGGGGTCCGAGACGACGACTTTGAAGCTTGCCATGGCTGCAACGAGTCGGTCGCGGCCCAAAAGGACATCGAAACGGCCGCGGCGGGAGAGTCAAGCCCCCGGAGCGCGAACGCCGGGGTATGGACCGGGAGGTGCTGATGCTGCAACTGCGCCAGGCGTTCGCGGGCACGCCGGCGGAGCGGCGGGCCGTCGCCCGGGCGGCCAGCGACCTGGTCGACTCCGGGCGGTTCGCCGAGGACCGGGGGGAGGAACTGACGGCCGAACTCGTGGTGGAGAACCTCGCCGACTGCCGGGAGGGCACCCCCGCGGAGCGGTGGAACTGGTGGATGGGGGCGCTGGAGGCCGCGTTCGGGGGGTACGAGCGGTTCGTCGTGACGCGGTGGGACGAGGAGGACGCGCCGAACGCGTGACCGCGGCCGACCGTCAGCCGGTCGGCTCCGGCTCCCCGCGGACCGCCGCGCGGCGCTCGGGGATGAGGTCGAGGTCCGGGTCGACGTCGCCGAGCACGAACAGCGCGTAGTACCGCAGGTACGTGATCACGGGGACCTGAACGACCGCGACGGCCGCGACCACGGCGGCGACGAACGTGACGACCGCGACGGCGACAACCGCGATCCCAACCGGCCCGGCAACGCCCACCAGGAGGACGCCCATCGCCCCGAGGATCCCGAAGGGGATCAGCAGCGCCACGGCGGCGACGGCGACGACGGTCCCGACAACGATGCCGCCCGCGATGGAGAGCAGAAACCCGACGACGGCGTACGCGAGGAACTCGACGGGGTTCGCGGCGATCGCCGGCCAGAGCCGCCGCCACGCGGCGAGGACGCCGCAGTCCTCCAGGACCATCACCGGGACGACGAACGCCGTCGTGAACCCGTGGACGAGGCCGAGCACGACCGCGGCGACGGCGGCGACCGGGAACAGAAGCAGGACGGCGGCGACGGCGAGGCCGTCCCCGCCGCCGAAGGCGGCCGGGAACACCACGACCGCGACCGCCGCGGCGGCCCCGCCGACGAGCAACAGCGCGAACGCCAGGCGGAAGGCAAACAGCCGAACGCCCTGCCGCCAGCGCCGCCCCCAGTACTCCCGGACGGACACCGACTCCCGCCGGATCGACTCGACGAGGACGAACTCCATGACCGACCCGACCAGCAGGAACAGGAGGCCGAGCAGGAGCGCGGCGGCTACGGCCCCGGCGACCGCCAGCCAGAACGGCTCGTCGAGCGCCGGGGCGGGGACGCCGTCCGGGGGGGTTACGGTTCCGTCCGGGACGGTCCCCCCGCCGGTCGGCGCGTTGACCTGGATCGAGGTGACGTTCGTGCCGGGACCGAGGGCAAACAGGGTGACCAGCGCGAGCCGCACCCACGTGCCGACGTCTATCGGCCACAGGAACGCCCGCGTCGCGTCTATCGCGTCGTCGATCGCTTCGACCGCGTGGAGGGACATGTGCCACGGGATTCACCCCGGGGCCACATCTATCCGGGGGTTCGGTTTCGCGGCACGAAACACCGGGGCGTCGTCAGGCACGCGCCGGCGGGCTACGTCGCGTCGCCGTCGGCGTCGCCGTCCGGTGCCGCGTCAGCGGTCGCTTCGCCGTCGCCCGCCGCGTCGCCGGCGAGCCTGTCGGCGAGCGCGTCGGCACCCGGGTCCAGCGCGGCGTACAGCCGCGCCGCGACGGTCACTACCGCCGGGAGCGCCAGCAACAGGAACCCGAGGTCGTAGAGCCCGCCGTCGACGAAGGGGGTGACGACGCCGGCCAGCCCGCGGTGGGCCACGAGCACCGCGGCGAGGACGGCGAGCCAGTACGCGACCGACGCGACGTTCCCGACGACCGCGCGGGGGCCGGCAAGCGTCAGCCGCGTGAGCAGCGCGAGCTTCGGCGCGGCGTACAGCAACAGCCCCGCCAGCACGGCCGTGGCGACGGCGCTGACGACCGCGGCGAACGTCACCGGCGTCCGCGGGACCAGCCGGTCGACGCCCGGCAGGAGCGTGACGAGGTACAGCACGAAGACGAGCGACGCGGCGCCGAGCAGGAGCTTGCTCACCGATCGAACCGTGTCGTGCCCGACCGCGACGGGCGATCTGTCGAGGTGCATCGTTGCACGCCGGGCCGAGGGGGCCGGCGGACATAGAGGCCCGACACCGTCAACGCGACTTTACCGCGATTGAGCCGGGTTAGCCGTGCCGTCGTCGCGCCGCCGCGTGACACCGAGGTTACAAAAGAACGTTTCCGGGAACGAACATCAGCCCGGCGGACGAACGATCGATCGATGACGGAGTCCCGGCGACTCATCCGGAAGTACTACGCCTACCGGGCGAGCAGCGCCGCCGGCTTCTACCTCCCCGTCAGCATCCTGCACATGAAAGACCAGGGGTACAGCCTGGCCTTCATCGGCCTCGCGCAGGCCGTCTTCTCGTTCGGGATGCTGGCCGCGGAGATCCCGTCGGGCTACCTCGGCGACCGCCTCGGCCGGCGGGAGACGCTCGCCCTCGGCAACGCCCTCCGGGCGGGCGCGATGGTCGGATACGTCCTCGCGGGGTCGGCCCTCGGCATCCTCCTCGTGAAGGCCGTCTGGGCGGTCGGCTGGGCGTTCCGCTCGGGGACCCAGAGCGCCCTGCTGTACGAGTTGCTGTCGACGCGGTTCGACGAGTCCGAGTACGCCCGCATCGACGGCCGCGGCAGCACCGTGTTGCTCGTCACCTCCGGCGTCGGGGCCGTCGTCGGCGGGGCGCTGTACACGGTCGACGCCGGGCTGCCGTTCCTCGTGAACGCCGGCCTCGCGCTCGCGGGCGTCCTCGTCCTCGCGACGTTCCCGTGCATCGAGTGCGAGACCGAGAGCGACGGGGCGTTCACCGTCCGCGAGGCGGTCAGGATGCTCCACGCACAGGCCGCCCGCCCCGAGGTGCGGTGGTTCGTCGCCTACGCCGCGCTGTTCGCCGGCCTGTTCGGCGTGACCCGGACGTTCGAGCAGCCGGCCCTCGACGCCGTCGGCGTCCCGGTCGTCGGGATCGGCCTCCTGTACGCCGGGTTCAAGGCCGTCTCGGCGGTCGCCGCCTCCGCGACCGGCTGGCTGGAGGAGACCGTCGGCGTCCGCCGGTCGTTCGGCCTGCTCGTGCCGGGGTTCGCGGTCGCGTACGCCGCCGTCGCAGTCACGCCGCTCGCGCTGGTCCCGGTGCTCGTGCTGTACCGCGCCACGCGGACCGTCACCCGCCCCCTGCGCAACCAGTACCTGAACGACCGGCTCGACGACGTGGGGCGGGCGACGGTGCTTTCGGGCGCGTCGATGGCGCTGTCGCTCGCGGGCGGCGCGGCGCAACTGGTCGGCGGGGCCGCAGCCGGGACGTTCGGCGCGGTCGGCGTGCTCCCGTGGGCGGGGCTGACCGTCACCGGAGCCGCGGCCGTGCTCTGGCTGGCGGCCTCGCCGGTCCGGGAGGGGAGCGGGGCGGCGGGGTCGCCCCCCGCGGCGGCCGCGGATTCGGGCTGACTCGGCGGAGTGGGCGACCGTCCGGCGCTCAGACGGCGTACGCGTCCCCGACCTCGGGCGCGCTCGCGTCGAACCCGTCCGCGGCGAGTTCGTCCGCGAACGCCCCGCAGCGGTCGCCGTGATTCACCAGCACCGTCGCGTCGCGGTACGAGTCGAGGAAGCCGAGCAGGCCGTCCCGGTCGGCGTGGGCCGAGAAGTCGTACTGCTCGACCTGCGCGCTCACCGGCATCCGGCGGCCGTCGATCTCCGCGCTGCCCGTCTCCAGCAGGTCGCGGCCGGGCGTCCCCTCGACCTGGTAGCCGGTCATCGTTATCTTGTTCGTCGGATTCCGCCGGATCTCGGGGATGTACGTCATCACTGGGCCGCCCGAGAGCATGCCGCTCGTCGTCACGATCGCCGCCCGCTGGTCGGTGATCCGCTCGCGCTGGCCGTTCCGGCCGGTGACGAACCGCGCGTGGGACTTGCCGCGGCCCAGCGCGTCGGCGTCCCGGACGAACGCGGGGTGGCGGTCGAGCATCCGCGTCACCTCCTGTCCCATGCCGTCGACGTAACAGGGGATGTCGTGTGCCGCACACACCAGCAGCATCTCCTGCGTGCGGCCGATCGCGAACGCGGGGACGACGACCGTGCCGCCCTCCCACAGCGTCCGCTCGACGCTCTCGACGAAGCGCTCCTCGACGGCGGCGCGGTCCTCGTGTTCCACGTCGCTGTACGTGCTCTCGCAGATCACCACGTCGGCGTCCGGCCGCGCCGTCGTCCCGGGGACGAGCCGCTGTCCGCTCACGGACCCCCCGCGTCCGTTCGCGCGGCCCAAGGCGGTGGCGTCGCCTCGCCGGTCCTCGGTGTGGAAGTCCCCCGTGTACAGCAGTCGCGTGTCGCCGTCGTCGACGAGCACGTGCGCGGAGCCGGGGATGTGCCCGGCGTCGTACAGCGTCACCTCGTGGCCGGCGGCCTCGAACGTCTCGCGGTAGCCGTGGGTCTCGGAGACCTGCGTGAGCCGCCGGACGTCGTTCTCGGTGAACGGGCACGCCATCGTCCCGCCGTGGAGTTTCAGCGTGTCCCGCGCCAGCGTCAGCGCCAGCTCCCGGGTCGGCGGCGTCCAGTGTATCGGCGGCCGAGCGCTGCCGGAGAGCAGCGACGGGAGCGCCCCGACGTGGTCGAGGTGGCCGTGCGAGACGACGACCGCGTCCGGCTCCGGCGTCTCCACGGGAAACCGCGGCGGGTTGCCGGCCAGCATCCCGAAGTCGAGGAGGAGCGCGTCGTTCACGAGGACGGCGCTCCGACCGACCTCGCGTGCGCCGCCGAGAAACCGAACGTCCATTGCCCGACGGTAGTCGCCGCGGCGGCTTGGACCCGTCGGTTCCGCTGCGACGCGCAGCGCCGCCGCTGTCCGGGCGGCGACCGAAAAAAGTCGGCGAGCGTTACGCCGGGACCGCCGTGTCGGCGTCCGTCCCGTTGTCGGACTCGTTGCCGAGGTCGATGCCGTCGTCGGTCGTGTCGTTGCCGTCCAGCGCCCCGTCGTCGGCCATCGTGCCGTTCTCGGTCCGGAACGACAGCGAGTCGGACGTCGCGTTCTCGACGGTCACGTTGCCCGCGGAGAACGTCTCGATGACGATCCCCGCGTCCCCGTCGGTCATCGCGTCGGACTCGTTGTCGCCCAGCATGCCGTCGGACTCGTTCTCGGATTCGTTGTCGTCGCTGCCGAGGACGCCCTCGTCGGACTCGTTGCTCGACGCGTTGTCGCCGAGGCCGTCGCCGGCGGTGGTGTTTTCGCCCATCCCGGCGTCGAGTTCCGAGACGGTCATGTTCTCGATCGTCATGTCGTCGACCTCGACCGTCCGGATCGTCACGTTGTCGAGGCGTTCCGCGTCGGAGTTCCGGTCGCCGACGGTGTCGTTGGCGGCCATCCCGTCGGACTCGTTGCTCGACTCGTTGTCGTCGCTGCCGAGGACGCCCTCGTCCTCGTCGCTCTCGTTGCTCGACTCGTTGTCGCCGAGCACGCCCTCCGATTCGTCGGCGGTCGCATTGCCGGTGACGGTCAGGTT
The DNA here is from genome assembly GCF_004785955.1 of Halostella litorea. Lineage (NCBI taxonomy): Archaea > Methanobacteriati > Methanobacteriota > Halobacteria > Halobacteriales > Natronoarchaeaceae > Halostella > Halostella litorea. The sequence goes on from NZ_ML214300.1 coordinate 1,040,048, forward strand.
CTCGACGGTCAGCGACTCGACGGTCATCCGCTCGATGGTCAGGTTCTCCACGACGAGTTCGTGGCTCCCGTCGGCCGTCGTGTCGGTCGCGTTCGCGTCACCGCCGGACTCGTTCAGCGCGTCCACGTCCGAGAGGTCGGTCTCGTTCGAGAGGCTGACGTTGAGGTCCTCGATGCCGACGGACTCCAGCGTCAGGCTCTCGAAGGAGACGTTCGTGAGCGTCGTCGTCCCGTTCTCGCTCAGCGAATCGTTCAGTTCGTCCGCCCCCTCCTGCTCCGCCAGGTCGGCTTCCTCGACGGTCAGCGACTCGATCGTCGCGTTCTCGACCGTCACGTTCTGCAGTTCGAGCTCCTCGACGGTGACCTCCTGCAGGACGACCGTCGAGTCGGCCGAGTCGGTTTCCGCGCCCGCGGCCGCCGCGGCGGGCGCGGCGACGGCGGGTGCTGTCAGTGCTACGACGAGCGCCATCAGAACGGCGCTTGCGGTTCGGCGTCTCATGCAACCGTGAAGAGGGCTCTCGGCCGCATAAGCGGCCGAAACCGTTCGATTTCGGAGGGAGAGGTTTCCCGCCACAAGGTCGGGTTTCGGCTCCGTCCGCGTATCTGTCCGCGGGCGGAGGCGCGCCGGCCGCTGGTCCGCGCGGCGACACCTGTCTCGACCGGGGGTAACGGCGGCTTAGCCGCGACGCCGGTGCCGGAACAACGGTTCGAAACGGTCCGAACGGTTCGCCGGCCGGCGGCGCGACACGAGCGCGTCGGCCCGTAACCGGGGAACAGGCAACCGCGCCGACAGCTACGGCGGGCGGCGTGCTAGCGCCCCACGCGACGACCGCCCGCCGCCGGACGCGTCACCCCTCCGTGGCCGCCTCGACCTTGTCGGCGTGTTTCTCCAGGTCGGCCGCGAGTTCCCGGGCCTCGTCCGGCGAGAGCGTCACCTCTTCCATGTGGGCCGGGAGGTGCTCCTCCTGCATGTTGTCGACCTCGAACTGGAGTTGCACGCGGTCGGGGTGCTTCCGCGGCGACGTCGCGTTGAGGACGGCGAGCGTCTCCATCTCGAAGTCGTGGCCCGTGACGGTGGCGTCGATCAGGTCGAAGGTCGTGTACGCGTTGACCTTCATCAGTCGGTCTGCCATGGGCGAACGGAGGAGGTAGAACCACTTAGCGCCCGCGGAGCGGGCCGGGACGGAAAGCGGGAGCGCCGGTCAGTCGTCGGCGGGCGCGGAGCCGTCGTCGACGACGGACTTCGGCGCGGGGCTTTCGTCCAGGTCGTCGTCCTCGGCGTAGGGGTACCACGTCCGCTTCGTGTTGTGCATGTACGGGTCGTCGTAGTCCGTCTCCTCGGGCTCGACGAGGTCGGCGAGTTCCTCCTCGTCGCGGTCGACGACGAACTCGCGGAACGTCTCGCCGTCCTCGCGGGCGTCGGCGTAGTTGTCCACGAGGTTCCGGATCGCGCCGGGCACCTCGTCGGCCGGGACGCGCTCGGTGACCCAGTCCGCGAAGTTCGGGTTCTCGCCGAGGCCGCCGCCGAGGCCGATGTCCATCGCCTCAACCGGCTCGCCGTCCTTGCGGGTCTTCATGCCGCGCAGGCTCACGTCGGCGATCTGGGGCTGGGCGCAGGAGGCCGTACAGCCCGAGAGGTGGATGTGGAAGTCGTCGACGTCGTCGGGCAGGTCGACGTTCTCCTTCAGCCAGCGCGCGTAGCGCACCTGGCGGTTCTTCGTCTCGATGATCGACAGCGAGCAGAACTCAGTCCCCGTGCAGGCGATCGAGCCGCGCATCAGCGGGCTCGGGTCGGGGCTGTAGTGCTCCAGCAGCGGCTCGTCGAGCAGGTCGTCGAGTTCGGACTCGGGGACGTCGGTGAGGATGACGTTCTGGCGCTGGGTGAGGCGGGCCTCGCCGCTGCCGTACTCCTCGGCGAGGTCGGCGAGTTCGATGACCTCGTCGGCGCCCATCCGGCCGACGAGCACGTTCAGGCCGACGTAGTAGTTGCCGTCCTGCTGCTCGTGGACGCCGACGTGGTCGGCGTGGCCCTCTTTCGTCCCGGCGTTGTACGAGTAGCCCTCGCGCATGTCCTCGCCCGCGGTTTCGAGCTCGAAGTCGACGTAGTCGTCCTGGAGCGTCTCGCGGACCTTCTCGGGGCCCCACTCGTCGACGAGGAACTTGATCCGGGCGTTGTAGCGGTTCTCGCGGTCGCCGTGGTCGCGGAACAGCGCCGAGAGGCCGCCGGCGACGTCGGCCGCGCGCTCCGTCCGGACGAACACGTCGATGTTCCGGGCGAACCGCGGCTCGTTCCGGGCGAGGCCGCCGCCGACGCGGACGTTGTACCCCTCGACCGTCTCGCCGTCTATCTCCTTCCGGGCCGGCTCGAACGCGAGGTCGTTGATGTCGCCCTGGCCACAGCCCTCGTCGCAGCCGGTGACCGACACCTTCCACTTGCGCGGGAGGTTCGAGTGGTCGTCGTTGCCCTTGAACGTGTCGTGCAGTTCGTGGATGGTGTCGAGGGCGTCGACGTGCTCGTGTTTGTCCTTGCCGGCGACGGGACAGCCGACGATGTTGCGCCACGAGTCGCCACAGGCCTGGATCGTCTCCAGCCCGTTCTCGTTCAGCGTGTCCCAGATCTCCGGCATGTCCTCGATCCGGATCCAGTGGAGCTGGATCGACTGGCGCGTCGTGAAGTCGGCCCAGCCGTTGCCGAACTCGGGGTTCTCGACGGGCCCCTGCGAGTACTCCTTCGCCACCTCGCCGATGGTTCGCAGCTGGCCGGGTTCGAGCACGCCGTTGGGCGTCCCGATCCGCATCATGAAGTAGCTCTCCTGGCCGGCGCGCTGGTGGTACAGCCCGTACCACTTGAACCGCTCGAACCAGGCGTCGTGCTCGTCGTCGGGGATCGCCTCCCACCCCTCCTCCGCGAACCGCTCCATATGGGCACGGATGTCCGTGCCGTAGACCTCCTCTTTCCACTCCTCGACGTCGGTAGGCATGTGCCTCCGTACGGGATCATCCCGTAAACCCCCGCCCCTACCGTCAGTACTCCCCTCGTCTCGGATATACCGGAGAGGTTTGCCTGGCGTGTGACGCCATGCCAGACGGCGGTGCGGTCAACCGTCGGTCGCCCGCGGCCGCCGGACCGCGCCGGGGTCGAACTCGCGGAACTCGCCGTCGACGACCCGGCCAACGGGCAGTGCGTCGATCGTCCCGTGGCCGCCGCAGTCGATACACTGGACGATCGCCCCGACCGCGACGGCGTCGCGGCCGACGGAGACGTCGTAGAACGATTCGGGGAGGAGGTGCGCCACCTCGCAGTCGCAGACGCCGGCCCCCGAGACCGGCCAGACCTCGCTGTTGCTCACCGCTCGCGCGTTGTTCACGCTGATCCACGCCCCGTCGTCGAGCGTGCGGACGGGCACCGTCATCGCCCGCCCTTGCCCCCGGGCACGTCTTAGCCCGTCGACAGTCACAAGGCTTACCGCCTGATGACGCCGCTCCGGCGTCGGTCGCGCCGCAGTCACGCGGTTCTGTCCGTGGTTGCCGACCGCAGTACCGGACAGTGTATCCGGTAATCGGGAGTCCGGGTAGGGCTTGTGGACGAAGGGCGGCTTAAGGGGTGAGCGCCACAAGGAAGGGGTGATGACTGACGACGCTCGCTCGCGCGACGGCTCGCGCCAGCACACGTCCGCCGACGTCGCGCCCGAACTGTACGAGACGGAGGGACAGCGATGACCACGACGACACAGGCCGACGAGGAGAGCCCCGACGAGGAGGAGGCCGTCGACGACCACCTCGCGGACGTCGAGGAGGGGGCAGGCTGTACCGAGATCTGGGAGCACCTCTCCGAGCAGCGCGAAGACGAGTAGCGACGGACCGACGACGGGGTGGGTTTTTGACCGTGCTCTCCATAGGATGGGTAGATGACGCCTGACGGGTCGGACGAGAGTGACGGGGGGCGGCTGCCGGCCGACCGGGAGTCGCCGGTCGGCGAGCCGGTGGTGCGCGGGGATGCGGAGGTCACCGGCCGGCACGCGCGGGACGCCGTTCAGTTCGATCCCGACGACCCCGAGAGCCTCGCCGACGCCGCCGAGACGGTGCGGGCGTTCGCCGAGAACACCGTCGGCGGCGAGGACAACGTGTACATGCTCCGCGGGGCGGCGGCCTGCGCCGCGCTGGTCCGGGGCGAGGGGTCGTACAAGGCCGCCGCCGAGCGCGCCGGCGGCGAGGCCACCGTCGCGTTCATCCGGAAGTGGGCGCGGGTCCACGACCTCCCGGAGTCGATCCGCCGCCACGTCGCCATGGGCCACATCGCACCCACCGCGGCGAAACACGTCGCCCGCGTCGCGGGCAACGCCCGGTTTCTCCTCGCGTTCGCCGTCCTCGACGGCGACCTGACCGTCCGCGAGGTCCGCAGCGTCGCCAGCGCGGTCAACGGCGGCACGGACGTCGAGGAGGCGCTGGCCGACCACGGCGTCGCCGTCGGCGAACTGACGACGACGCTCCCGCCGGACGTGTACCAGCGGCTCCGCCGCGAGGCCGCCCTGCGGAACACCGACCCGGACGAACTCGTCGCCGAGGCGCTCGACCGCTACCTCTGAGCGCGGCCCCGTCCCGCGCTCACCCCTCGCAGAACCGCTCGGCGGCGTCCGCGATGACGGCCGCCGCCCGCGTCACTTCGCCGGCGTCGATCGACTCGTCCGGGAAGTGCGCCTGGTCGATGCTCCCCGGCCCGAACACCACGGTCGGGATGTCCGCCGCCAGGTAGTGTCGGCTGTCCGCGCCGAACGTCCCGCCCCACGGCGTCGCGTCCAGTCCGGCCTCGGTCGCCGCGTCCCGGACCGCCCCCACGATCGGCTCGTCGAGGTCGACCTCGGCCGGTTCGAACTGGATCGAGAACCGCTCGAACGTCGGCGGGTGCTCGCTGAGCCAGTCGCTGTCGGCGACCACCGCGTCCAGCCGCTCCTGGAACTCCGCCTCCACCTCGGCGACGCTCTCGCCCGGCGCGACGCCGATCCGGACCTCGGCGACGAGTTCGTCGGGCACCGACGACGCCCAGTTGCCCGCCTCGACGGTCCCGACAGTGACGGGCCACTTCACGGGGTGGTCCTCGTACAGCGGGTGGGTCACGCGCTCCTCGCGCTCCGCCTCCAGATCCATGAACGCCCGCCGGATCCGCTCGAAGTGGGGCAGCACCGACTCGCCGTGCCAGCGCGTCGCCGCGTGGGCCGCCCGTCCGCGGAGCCGGAGGCGTTTCATCACGCTCCCCTCGACGGCCGCCACGACGCCCAGTTCCGTCGGCTCCGCGATGATCGCGGCGTCGCGCTCGAACGGGTAGGGGTTCGACAGCGCCGCCGCGGCCGCGCCGATCCCGCCCTCCTCCTCGCCGGCCACGCCCTCGACGACGATCCGCCCGTCGAGGTCAGTCCGGTCGGCGAGTTGCCGCGCCGCGAACACGCAGGCCGTCAGGCCGCCCTTCATGTCCGCCGCGCCCCGCGCCGTCACGCGGTCACCGTCCCACTCGGGGTCGAACGGGTCGCTCGACCACGCCGACCGCGTCGCCGGCACCACGTCGACGTGGCCGTTCAGCACCAGCGTCGGCCCCGCCTCGGGGTCGCCGAGTTCGACGACGCCCGCGACCGACGGCCGGTCGGCCGTCTCGATCTCGGCCGGGTCGTCCGGGAACGACGGGTGTTCGGCCAGTTTGGCGGCGTCCGCGGTCCACTCGTAGGTGTCGAAGCCGAACGCCTCGAACCGGTCCCGGAGCCACGCCATCGCCGGGGCCTCGTTCCCGCCGGTCGTGTCGAACCGCAGCAGTTCCTCGAGAAACTCGCGCAAGGCGGCCTCCTCGTCGAGGTCACTCATACCGAGACACGCGCAGGGGGAGGGCAAAAACGATTCGCCGGCGTGCGCGTGGAACGATAACCCTTTAGCCGTCCCGGCGTGAATCCTCGACTGCGGGCCGGTAGCTCAGTTAGGCAGAGCGTCTGGCTTTTAACCAGATGGTCGGGGGTTCAACTCCCTCCCGGCCCGCTGGGCGACGAACAGACGTGAGGAGCGCAGCGGTTACGTGGGAGTTGAAGTAGACCGGACGCGCAGCGAAGCGAGCAGTCCGGGCGTAGTTCAACTCCCTCCCGGCCCGTTTAACGACAGTGAGCCGTGAAATCGCTCTCTCAGCACGGTGCGGCGGCGGCAGAAAGACGGATCGGTCGCAGTCGGAAACCCGCGAGAAAACGGCGAAAACCGAAGCCGGCTACTCCTTCCGCGGGAGGTACGCCAGCCCGGTGAGCAGGACGCCCGCGAGGCCGCTCATGATGACGACCGCCCAGACGCCGTTGATGCGCTCGTGGAAGTGCTCCTGCTCGGCGATCTGGTCCTCGTAGCCCTCGATGTCGGTGGTCAGGACGAATGTGTCGTCGCTGGGGAAGTGCGCGACGTACTCGGTCCCCTCGGTCTGCGAGGAGTTCAGGATGAACGGCTCGCCCTCGGTAACCGAGACCTCCTCGGTGCGCTCGCCGCTCCACTCCAGCAGGACGCCGTCGGTCGTGATGTTGGCGACGGTCGTCGAGTTACCCTGATACTCGAACTCCTGCCCCTCGGATATCGTCAGGTTGGTGAACGCCTCGTCCTGCAGGTACGGCGTCAGTTCGCGGCTGCCGTCGTCGAACTCGCGGACCACGTAGTACTGACCGGCCTCGCCGTCGTACGTGATGTTCGCGTTGGTGCCGTTGGCCGGCGTGGTGCGGAGCGTCGCCTCGGAGGGGTCCGAGACGTTGGCGATGAACACGTAGTGGTCGCTCCCGTTGTACGTCGCCGTCGCGTTGTTCTGGAGCGTCGCGGAGAACGGTGCGGACTCGTTCGTCCACGACAGCGTCGCCTCGCCCGGATCCTCGGCCGTCGGAGCGGTGACGCTCGTCACCGTGTACGCCCGGTCGCCCGCATCGACCGGCGTTCCGTTCTGCAGTTCGTACTCGGGGTTTTCGAGCGTTACCGACGGGCCCTGCGCCGTCGCGATGAACGCGTACGACCCGGCAGCGAGCACGAGGAAGAACGCGATATACACCGCCGCTGCTCGTCGTTGCATGTGTCGACCGACGTACGCACTCCCTAAAACGGTTACTTTTCGCCCGAGGAAAGTCGCGCGAAGCTCTCGGAAAGCCCGACCGGTCGGCGGTGAACGCGGTCCTACGCCGCGCCGACGTCCAGTCGAGCGGTCAGGTCGCGCGGCGGAGACGGCGCGGTGGCGGCCCGCGGTAAGGCGGCGTGACGCGCACACGTCACGTGGCCGTGACACGAAGCCGGCGAAACGGTTACCCGCGTTTATTGACCGATCCATCGACCGAACCGGTCATGACCGAACCCGCAGCGAAGCGCGCGCTCGACCGGCCGACGCCCGACCGGACGGGGCGGCCGGACGGACGGCCGAACGACGCGGTACCGGACGCACCCACGGGGGACCGCCGATGAGCGGCAGGTGGACGACGCTCGGCGCGCTCGCGTTCGCCGCGCTCATGGTGGCGAGTGCCGGCGGCGCGCCCGTCGCCGCGGGGGGCGCTGTCACTGCCGGAGGCGACACGAGCGCCGCCGCGACCGACGCCGCGCAGGCCCAGGTCACGCAGGAGGACGCGGAAGCCGCCGCGGAGGCGGGCGTCGAGGACGGGATCGAACTCGCCGAGGCCCGGGGCGCGAACGTCACCGAGGCCCAGCGCGATGCCGCCGTTGCGGGTGCGGTCGCGGCCGCGACGCGGGTCGCGAACGCGACGGGCGGCAACGCATCGCGGATACGCGCGGCCGCACAGGGGGCCGCCCACGGGGTGTTGATCCAGGGCCAGCGGGCAAACGAATCGCAGATCCGGGCGACCGTCCGCGGGGCGACTGCGGGTGCGGCCCAGCGGCAGGCGGCGACCGCCGTCCAGGTCCAGAGCGCGGCGTACGGCGCGGCCCACGGGACCGTCGCCGGCAGCGGGAACGCGACGACCGCACAGCTCCGGCGCGTCGCCAACGGCTCCGCGGGCGGGGCGACCGCGATGGCCGTCGACCGGGACACCGAGAACGTGTCGATGATCGCGGAGGCCGGACAGGGGGCCGCCTACGGCGCGCTCGCGGGGGCGCGGAACGTCACCGTCGTGCAGGGCCAGGCGGTCGAGGCCGAGCAAGAGCAGGGCGACGGCGAGCAGCGCCAGACCGTCACCGTGCGGCAGGTGCAGGCCGCGGCCTTCGGTGCCGCGGAGGGCGCGTACGACGAGAACGGGACGACCGACCCCAAACAGATCCGCGCGGCCGCGACCGGCGCGGCACACGGCGCGCTCGTCCAGACGCAGACGGCCAGCGTCGAACAGGTGCAGGCCGCCGCCCGCGGCGCGTGTCGAGGGGCGCTGACCCAGCGCCAGCGCGTCAGCGTCACACAGACCCAGGAGGCGGCGTACGGCGCGGCGAAGGGGTCGGTGTCGCAGTCCCAGTCGGCCTCGGTCGAGCAGATCCAGTCCGCCGCGCAGGGCGGCGCGAGCGGCGTCGTCCAGATCCAGACGGTCAACGTCGTGCAGGTCCAGCGCGCCGCCGCGGGGGCCGCGAGCGGCGCGGCCCGCACCGCCGCCCAGGAGCAGGTCGTCGACGTCCGGCAGATCCAGGCCGCGGCGCGGGGCGCGGGGCAGGGCTCGATCGTGCAGGTCCAGACGGTCAACGTCGTCCAGATCCAGGTCATCGCCGACGGCGCGTCGAGCGGGGCCGTGTCGCAGAGCCAGTCCGCCAGCGTCGTCCAGATCCAGAGCGCCGCCCGCGGTGCCGCCGCCGGCGCGACGGGGCTGGTGCAGCGCCAGGAGGTGACGGTCGAGCAGGTCCAGACCGTCACCCGGCGCGCCGCGAGCGAGGCCGCCGAGGACGCGGCCGAGGACGGCGTGACCGACCAGCGACAGATCGCCGACGCCGCGAACGACACCGTGGAGCGGGCGGCCGGCGAGAACGACACCGTCGGTAACGGGACGGACGCGGAGCCCCCGGAGCCAACCGCCGAACTCGCCGTCGCGAACCAGACCGGCGACGGGGCGAACCTCACCGTCGACGAGGCATCGGCCAGCGTCGACTTCACCCTGGAAGCCAGCGAGAACGGCACGACCCTGAACGAAACCGCGGTCGACGCGAACGGGACGTTCGAGGGGAATCTCACGCTCGACCCGCCGCTGGAGGAGAACACGACGGTGCGCGTGGCTGTCGTGAATGCCGACACCGGCGACGAACTCGCCAACCGGACGGTGGCGTACACCGTGACCGGGGCGGAACCGGCACCGCCGACGGCGACGCTCAACGTCTCGAACCAGACCGGCGACGGGACGAATCTCACCGTCGACGAGGCGACGGCCAGCGTCGACTTCGTCGTCGAAGCCAGCGAGAACGGTACGGTACTGAACGAGACCGCAGTCGACGCGAACGGGACGTTCGAGGGGAACCTCACCCTCGACCCGCCGCTGGAGGAGAACGCCACGGTGCGCGTCGCAGTCGTCGACGCCGACACCGGCGCGACCCTGAACGGGACGAACGTCAGCTACGCCGTGACCCCGGCCGACGAGCCCGAGACGGCGAACGTTACGTTCGAGAACCAGACCTCCGACGGGACGAGCGTCGTGGTCAACGCCACGAACAGCACGAACGGGAGCTTCGTCGCGGTCCATGAGACGACCCCGACCGGCGGCGTGGGCGACGTGGTCGGCGTCTCGGCGTTCGTCGACGCCGGCCAGGCCGAGAACGTCACCGTCGACCTGTTCGACGTGCCCGGGCTGGAGACGAACCGGACCGCGCTGAACGGGAGTCAGACGCTCGTGGCGATGGTCCACCGGGACACCGACGGCGACGGGACGTTCGACTTCCTGACGTCCGGCGGCGACGACGACGGCCCGTACCTGAACGACACCGGCGGTCCGGTCGTCGACGACGCGTTCGTGACCGTCGCGGACGGCGACGTGAACGACACCGGCGCGGCGGCCAACGGGACCGAGGCGACGAACGATACCGACGCGGCCGCGAACGGGACGAACGAAACGGCCGACGGCGCGGACGACGGTCTCGCCGGCGTCGTCGAACCGCCGGACGGCATGTCCGACGACGGGGCGGCGACGAACGGCACCGACGACGGGAACGCCACCGGAACGCCGAACGGGACCGATGCCGAGACGACGACTGGTCCGGCGGCGACTACCGACGGCACGGAGCCGGTTACAACTGAACCCACCGACGCGCCGAACGGGACCGACACCGGGAACGGGACGACCAGACCTGCGGGGCCGTAGCGGTCGGGTCGGCCGGCCGTCGGGCGGTAGCGAAACAGGCACTTTTTACCAATTTCGAATCAAAACCTAGATGGGAACGCACGATGCGGTCGCTCACGAAGCTCGCCGTGCTGTTCGTCGTCTCCGGGAGCCTCCTGTTAGCCGTTCCGACGTCCGGGTTCACGACTATCGCGGCCGAGCGGACGAGCACGGTGACCGTCACCGACGACGCCGACGCGCTGCTCGGCGTGCAGGCGACCGGAAACACGCCGGACCAGCAAAGCGACGCCGTCGTCGTCGAGATCACGAACAACGCCGGGACGGACTTCTCGAACCTGGAGACGGAGGTGACCGTCGACGATCCGACGCTGGCCGTCAGCGACGGGTTCGCCGGGAGCCTCGCGGCCGGCGGGACGACCGGACTGACGCTGACGTGTTCGGGCGGCGGGTCGGGCACGGCGACGGTCGATATCACCTCGAACGCGACCGGCTCGGGGATCGAGATCCGGGACTACCAGTACAGCCACACGTTCGACTACAGCTGTACGGGCGGCGGTGGTAACGACCCCGGGCCGGCGTCGTTCACCGCCAGCGACGTCGACTCGACCGCGGACACCCCGAGCCAGACGTTCACGTTCGACGCCGCCGGTCTCGGGTCCAAGGACAGCGCGACGGTCGACCTGACCGACCCGCAGGAGAACGGCGGGATCGACTACACGACGATGACGGCCGGGGACGTCGAAGTCGTCAGCGGCAAGGGAAGCGCCAGCTACGACGCGGCCAGCGACGAGATCACCTACGAGCCACAGGGCAACCCCAAGGGCACAATCGAGATCCGGGTCGAGAACTTCGCGGTCGAGTCGGCCGACGGCGGCACCGTCGAGTACAGCGACGCCGCCGGGCGGACGGACCAGGCCTCGTTCTCGGTCGTCGCCGTCGCCGAGAACGGCGGCAGCGTCGACACGAGCGGCGACGCCGCCGTCCCCGACGGCGAAACCGCCGGCGAGGTCGAAGCGGGCGGCGACGTGACCGTCGGCGGGGACGCCAACGTCAATGACGGGGTCGAGGCCGACGGCGACGTCTCGGTCGGCGACGGGGCGGCCGTCAACGACGGCGTCGAATCGGACGGCGACGTCACGGCCGGCGAGAACGTCAACGTCAACGACGGGATAGAGTCGGAGGGGAGCGTCTCGCTCGGCGACGGCTCAACGGCCGGAAGCATCGAGGCCTCCGACGCCGTTACGGTCGACGGCGGGACCGTCAACGGCGACGTCGAGACCGGCGGCGACGTCTACCTGACGAACGGGGCCTCGGTCAACGGCGACGTCGAGACCGACGGCACGGTGTACGTCGGCTGTGACGTCACGACGAACGGCGAAATCGACGCCGAGGGCGGGCAGGAGAGCACCTGTTGAAGCGGCCGGACGGGGGGGCCGTCACCCCGACGTTGCGGGGTCGGCCCGGCTGAAGGCGTCGGTGCCGACGGGCGCGCCACACAGCACGCACCCGTCGACCAGTATCTGGGCGCGGATGGGGTCGTCGACGACGACGTCGACGGAGCACTCCGGGCAGTCGAAGGTGAACTGGTTCGACACGCTACACCTCCGACAGCGGTCCGGTATCGTGGGGGTCCGGCCGTCGCCCCCGGGACGCGCGGGGGGAGCGCGACGGCCGCCGGCCGACCCCACTTCGGTCGGTCGCGGCCCGGGTCATGCTTCGAGCAGGGAGTCGAGGAGTTTCGACTGCGCGGCCGAGAGGTGTTCGGAGAACGTCGACCGGTTGATCCCGAGCGTGTCGGACACCTCGGTCGCGTTCGCCTCCTTCGGATGGTCGAAGTAGCCCATCCCGTGGGCCGTCTCCAGCACCTCGCGTTGCCTCTCGGTGAGCCTGGCGTGGTCGAGGAGCGTGAGGTCGTCGCCCGCCTCCGGGCGGTTCGAGCGGGTGAGCCGCCGCAGGGATATCTCGTCGAACCGCTCGCGGAGGTCCGCGACGGTCTCCCGGAGGTCCGCGACGTCGCCGGCGACGAAGGAGAGGACGATGACCCCGTCCTCGACCTGGAGGTGCCGGACCGGGCAGCCGCGACTCTCGACCAGTTCGCACGCACAGTCCGACGTCGACCCGCGCTCGCAGTCGAACCGGTACACCGCCTCGTCGCCGCAGTTGAACACCTCCTCGACGTCGTCGAACTCCGCGGACGCGTCGGCGCTGAACTCGACCGTGACGGGGTCGTCCGCCGGGGACGCACACCGCGAGACGGCCCGGACCGTCCCGGCCTCGCGGGAGACGTCGATGACGCGGCAGGCCGACGCCGCGACCTCGACCTCCGCGTGGACGCCCTGAGCCACCATATGAGGGGTTGGGATCGGCTCCGGTTAGGCGGTTTTTCTGAACATGTTCGGCCGCCGTCGGGGGCGTTCGATCCCTGACTTAAATCCCCAACATCCTATGGTGCGGGGGTTACCGGGGTACGGCGGGTACGTTTTGACGTGTCGCACATGTCTCGAACAGGTCTGCGGTCGGTCTGGCGGATCGTTCGGCCGGCGGCCCCCGGCGGCGCGAGGCCGCCGTCGGGGGCCCCGCGGCGGCCCGGGTACCGGGGTGGTCCCCCGTGAGACGCGAAGCCGCCGTCGTCGGCCTCCTGATCGCCGCGGTGCTCGGCCCGATGTGGTTCGTGGCGCTCCACGGGGAGCCACCGAGCGAGGAGATTGCGATCGACGAGGGCGTCAGCGAGATGCGGCCGCTCTCCGGGATCGTCGACACGCCGGAGAAACTCGCACCCAGCCAGGTCGGCGTCATCGTCTGGGTCGCGCTGTTCGGCCTCGTCGGCGTGCTTGCGGCGGTCCACCGGTTCATGGACTCGGCGGTGCGGCCCGACGACCCGGAGGCGGCGAGCGAGACGGCCGTGGCCGACGGCGGGCGGGTCGGACTGCCGTGGTTCCGGACCGAGGACCGCTGGGTGGTCGAGTACCACGACGCCTCCGACGCGATGGAGGGGATCCTCGCGATGGGTGGGCTGACGATCCTCGCGATCGTCTTCGCCGCGCTGTTTACCGGCGAGTACCTCACCCTCGCGCGGACGCAGTACTTCGGCGTCTACGCGACGGGGATGTTCGTCTCGCTGGCACTGTTGACCGTCGCGTACTACGCCTGGTTCCTCCCGCACGTGCAGGTCGCCGAACGGAGGGAGCACTCATGAGCCGGGGGACGGACCGCGCCGACGACGACTGCGACGGGGGCTGTGCCGACTGCGCGGACGGCGGCCACCGCCAGAGCATCTTCACCGACGCGCGGGCGTCGATGGCCCGCCGGGACTACGCGAAGCTGTTCGCCACGGTAGGCGGACTGACAGCCGTCGGGAGCCTCGCCGCGCCGCTGGCCGGCCTGACGCGGGTGTTCGACCGGTCGTACACCGGCCCGGTGTACTCCGACGGCATCTACCTCGTCGACGGCGAGGGCGACCGGATCGGGGAGTCGGCGCTGGAAGAGGGCGAGAAGCTGACCGTGTTCCCCGAACCGCGGCCGGGGATCGAGCGCGCGCCGACGCTGCTCGTGCGCCACCCCGAGGACGCGTACGGCGGCGAGACGAGCATGGAGTTCACCGTCGCCGGCTACGCGGCGTACTCGAAGGTGTGTACCCACGCCGGCTGTATGGTGTCCGACGAGGAGGGCGAGACGCTGGTCTGCCCGTGTCACTTCGGGAAGTTCGACCCGACGAGCGGCGCGTCGGTCGTCGGCGGGCCGCCGTCGCGGGCGCTGCCGCAGCTCCCGATCACGCTGTCCAGCGACGGGTATCTCGTCGCCACTGGCGACTTCGAGGGGCCGGTCGGCCCGGGTGGTGAGTGATGTCCCGGATCGACCGCCTCTCCGAGCGGGCGTCGGGCGCGAGCGGCCGGGCCTACGGCTGGCTCGACGACCGGTTCGACGTGGAGCGGGGCCGGCGGTTCCTCGGGAAGGCGTTCCCCGCCGAGGACTCGTTCCTGCTCGGCGAGGTCGCGCTGGTCTGTTTCCTGGTGCTCGTGCTGACCGGGATCTTCCTCGGGATGTTCTTCGAGCCGTCGACGACCGGCGTGGAGTACGAGGGCAGCGTCCAGAAGTTCCAGGGCGAGGAGGTGCCCGAGTCGTTCGCGAGCGTCCTGCAGATCACCTACGACGTGCCCTTCGGGATGTTCATCCGGCGGATGCACCACTGGGCGGCCCACCTGTTCGTCGCCTCCATCGGGTTGCACATGCTCCGGGTGTTTTTCACCGGGGCGTACCGCAACCCGCGCGAGCCCAACTGGGTCGTCGGGACCGGGCTCGCCGGGCTGGCGATGGGTGCGGCCTACACGGGCTACGCGCTCCCGTTCGACGAGTTCGCCGCGACGGCGACGGGGATCGGCTACAACCTCGCCACCTCCGTCCCGCTCGTCGGGGACGTGATCGGGAAGGCCGTGTTCGGCGGTGAGTTCCCGTCGAGCGCGACGATCCCCCGGCTGTACTTCCTCCACGTGCTCGTCATCCCGGCGGCCATCGCGGTCCTGTTGGCCGTCCACATGGCGATCCTCGTCCGGCAGAAACACACCGAAGCGCCCCGTGACGACGACGTTCCGGGGCAGGGCGCGCGGCCCGCCGACGGAGCCGCCGCGCCCGGCGAGGCGTCGGCGGGCGACGCCGGCGACGCGCCCGCGGTCAGCGACGGCGGCGAGGCGACCGTCGCGAAGGAGGACGACACCGTCGTGGTCGGGCTGCCGGCGTTCCCGAACCAGGCGGCCGTGAGCGCCGTCGTGTTCTTCCTGACGCTGGCGGCGCTGTCGGCGTTGGCCGGCTTCCTGCCGGTCCACAACATCGCCGAGTACGGCCCGAACAACCCCGCGGCGACCCCGGAGCTCATCATGCCGGACTGGTTCCTGATGTGGGTGTACGGCTTCCTGAAGCTGCTCCCGACGTGGATGAGCTTCACCGTCCTCGGCGTCCACGTGTCGACGGAGTTCCTCGGCGGCGTGGTCCTCCCGACGCTCGTGTTCGCGGCGGTCGCGCTCTGGCCGTTCGTCGACTACCGGGAGGAGCCGACCCACTTCACCGCGAGCCCGCTCGACCGGCCGTGGCAGACCGCGGTCGGCGTCGCGGCGGTCCAGTTCATCATGGTCGCCTCCATCGCGGGGATGAACAACCTGCTCGGCCGCGCCCTCGGCGTCGGGACCGGGACGGTCAACCCGATCCTCTCGGCCGCGCTGGTCGTCGTTCCCGTCGTCTCGGGGCTGGTGACCTACTACGTGCTCCGGGGCGGCAGCGAGGCGGCCGACGCCGACACCACGACGGAGGCGGTCGACGATGACTGAGGCCGGCGACGCCGTCCGCGGCGTCGAACTGTCGGCACGGGCGTATCGGCACCTCGACCGCGCGAGCAAGCTCCTCGGCGTGGGGCTTGTCGCCGTCGGCCTCGAACTCGGCGGCGACTCCCTCGCCGGGGTCGCGCTCGGCGCGGTCGGCGCGGTACTGGCACTGACGACCGTTTTCCTCCGCACCAACGAATGAGCAGAAACGACTACACCACCGACGACGACGAGACGACCGACCCACCGGGGGGCGACGAGACCGCCGGCCGTTCGGACGGCACGGCAGCCCCGCCGGACGGCGACGGAACCGACGCCGACCCGGGCGACGGCCCCGACGTCGGCGACCCGATCGGCGACCCCGCCGACGGCTCCGTCTCCAGGCGGAGCTTCCTCGAAGGGGTCGGGATCGCCTCCGTGCTCGGGCTGGGCGGGGCGTCGGCGGCCGACAGCCTGTTCGAGATGGACGGGCTGGAGGCGGTCGACGACCCCATCGGCAACTACCCCTACCGGGACTGGGAGGACCTCTACCGCGAGGAGTGGGACTGGGACTCCGTCGCCCGCTCGACGCACAGCGTCAACTGCACCGGGAGCTGCTCGTGGAACGTCTACGTGAAAAACGGGCAGGTGTGGCGCGAGGAGCAGTCGGGCGACTACCCGCGCTTCGACGAGAGCCTGCCGGATCCGAACCCGCGGGGCTGTCAGAAGGGCGCGTGTTACACCGACTACGTCAACGCCGACCAGCGGATCAAACACCCGCTCAAGCGCGTCGGCGAGCGCGGCGAGGGGAAGTGGCAGCGGATCTCCTGGGACGAGGCGCTGACCGAGATCGCCGAACACGTCGTCGACGAGGTGCAGGCGGGCCGGTACGACGCGATCAGCGGCTTCACCCCCATCCCGGCGATGAGTCCGGTGTCGTTCGCCAGCGGCTCCCGACTCGTCAACCTGCTCGGGGGCGTCTCCCACAGCTTCTACGACTGGTACTCGGACCTCCCGCCGGGCCAGCCGATCACGTGGGGGACCCAGACCGACAACGCCGAGAGCGCCGACTGGTACAACGCCGACTACATCATCGCGTGGGGGTCGAACATCAACGTCACGCGCATCCCCGACGCGAAGTACTTCCTCGAAGCCGGCTACGACGGGACCAAACGGGTCGGCGTGTTCACCGACTACTCCCAGACCGCCATCCACACCGACGAGTGGATCAGCCCCGAGGGCGGCACCGACACCGCCCTCGCGCTCGGGATGGCACGCACCATCGTCGACGAGGGGCTGTACGACGAGGCGCACCTGAAAGAGCAGACCGACATGCCGCTGCTCGTCCGGGAGGACACCGGGAAGTTCCTCCGGGCGAGCGACGTGCCGGCCGTCGACTCCGACGCCGACCGGCCTGAGTGGATGCTCCTGCTGGTCGACGGCGACGGGAACCTCCGGGAGGCCCCGGGGTCGCTCGGGGAGCGCGACGGACAGAAGGACTACTCGAAGAGCATCGACCTCGACTTCGACCCGCGGCTCGACGCCGAACTGACTGTCGAGACCGAAGACGGCCCCGTCGAGGTCCGGACGGTGTGGAACGAACTCCGGGACGAACTCGCCGAGTACGACCCCGGGACGGTCCACGAGGAGACCGGCGTCGGCCGGGAGACGTACCAGCGGATCGCCCGCGAGTTCGCCGAGGCCGGGAAGGCGAAGATCGTCCACGGCAAGGGCGTCAACGACTGGTACCACAACGACCTGGGCAACCGCGCGATCCAGTTGCTCGTCACGCTGACCGGCAACCTCGGCGAGCAGGGCACCGGCCTCGACCACTACGTCGGCCAGGAGAAGATCTGGACGTTCCACGGCTGGAAGACGCTCTCGTTCCCGACCGGCTCGGTCCGGGGCGTGCCGACGACGCTGTGGACGTACTACCACTCGGGCATCCTCGACACCGCCGACGCCGACACCGCCGCGAAGATCCGCGAGGCAGTCGACGAGGGGTGGATGCCGGTGTACCCCGAGGAGCGCGAGGACGGCTCCCGGCCCGACCCCACCACGATGTTCGTCTGGCGGGGCAACTACTTCAACCAGGCCAAGGGCAACGTCGCCGTCGAGGAGGAACTGTGGCCGAAACTCGACCTCGTCGTCGACATCAACTTCCGGATGGACTCGACGGCGATGTACAGCGACATCGTGTTGCCGGCCGCGAGCCACTACGAGAAACACGACCTCTCGATGACGGACATGCACACCTACGTGCACCCGTTCACGCCAGCGGTCGAGCCGCTGGGCGAGTCCAAGACCGACTGGCAGATCTTCCGCGAACTCGCCGCGAAGATCCAGGAGGTCGCCACCGAGCGCGGCGTCGACCCCGTCCCCGACCGGCAGTTCGACCGGGAGATCGACCTCCAGTCGATCCACGACGACTACGTCCGCGACTGGGAGACCGACGAGCCGGGCGCGCTAGCGGAGGACCGCGCGGCCTGCGAGTACATCCTCGAACACTCCGCGGAGACGAACCCCGCGGACACCGACGACCGGATCGAGTTCGCCGACACCGTCGAACAGCCCCAGCGGCTGCTCGCGGCCGGCGACCACTGGACCTCCGACATCGAGGACGGCGAGGCGTACGCCCCGTGGCAGGACTTCGTGCAGGAGAAGAACCCGTGGCCGACCGTCAGCGGCAGACAGCAGTACTACGTCGACCACGACTGGTTCCTCGAACTCGACGAGCAGCTGCCGACCCACAAGGAGGGGCCGGAGAACACCGGCGGCGACTACCCGCTGTCGTACAACACGCCCCACAGCCGCTGGGCGATCCACTCGACCTGGCGGGACAGCGAGAAGCTGCTGCGCCTCCAGCGCGGCGAGCCGACCGTCTTCCTCAACCCGGAGGACGCCGCCGAGCGGGGCATCGAGGACGGCGACACGGTCGAGGTGTACAACGACATGGGGAGCGTCGAGGTGCAGGCGAAGATCTACCCCAGCAGCGAGCCGGGAACCGTCCGCCACTACTTCTCGTGGGAGCGGTTCCAGTACGACAGCCGGAACAACTTCAACACGCTCGTCCCGATGTACATGAAGCCGACGCAGTTGGTGCAGTACCCCGAGGACTCGGGCGAACACCTCCACTTCTTCCCCAACTACTGGGGACCGACCGGCGTCAACAGCGACGTCCGCGTCGACGTGCGGAAGAAAGGGGGTGACGGCGGATGAGCACCGACGGATCCCAGTCCGACGGCGAGGACGACGGCGTCGGCCTCGCGGAGGGGGTCGACCACCAGGTCGCCATGGTGATGGACCTGAACAAGTGCGTCGGCTGTCAGACGTGTACGGTCGCGTGCAAGTCGCTGTGGACCGAGGGCGACGGCAGCGACTACATGTACTGGAACAACGTCGAGACGAAACCCGGGGAGGGGTATCCCCGCGGCTGGGAGGAGTCGGGCGGCGGCTGGAAGTCCGGCGAGCACGCCGAGCGCCAGCCCGGCGAGATCCCGGCCAAGGAGGACTACGGGGAGGCGTGGGAGTTCAACCACGAGTCGATCATGTACGACGGGAGCGACGAGCCGCTCCGCCCCGACAGCGACCCCGAGTGGGGGCCGAACTGGGACGAGGACGAGGGGGCCGGCGAGTACCCCAACTCCTACTACTTCTACCTCCCGCGCATCTGCAACCACTGCACGCACCCCTCCTGCGTCGAGGCGTGCCCGCGGAAGGCCATCTACAAGCGCGAGGAGGACGGCATCGTGCTGATCGACCAGGAGCGCTGCCGCGGCTACCGCTACTGCGTCGAGGGCTGTCCGTACAAGAAGGTGTACTACAACGCGACGACGAAGACGTCCGAGAAGTGCATCTTCTGTTACCCCCGCATCGAGGGGGAGGGCCCGGACGGCGAGACGTTCGCGCCGGCCTGCGCGGAGGACTGCCCGCCCCAGCTCCGACTGGTCGGCTACCTCGACGACGAGGAGGGACCGATCTACAAGCTCGTCGAGGAGTACGGGGTCGCGCTGCCGCTCCACCCCGAGTACCGCACGCAGCCGAACGTGTACTACATCCCCCCGTTCGCGCCGCCCCAGCACTCCGAGGACGGCGAGACGGTCGACGTCGACCGCATCCCGCGGCCGTACCTCGAGGAGCTGTTCGGCGAGCGCGTCCACGACGCGCTCGACACCATCGAGCGCGAGCGAGAGCGCGTGAACCGCGGCGGCGACAGCGAACTGCTCGACCTGCTCACCGACACCAACCCGGCGCGCAAGTACCGGCTGGAGGTGTTCGACGATGCGTAGCGAAGCGAGCCCCGACGCCGCTCGGCAACGCGAGCGGCCGACGGTCGCGAGCGAAGCGAAGCATCGTCGCGCTCGCCGGAACGTCGTTCCGGAGGTGTTCGACGATGCGTAGCGAAGCGGACGGCGACCGCCGCGCCGTCGCCGTCGGCGCGGTCGCGCTCGCCTGCCTGATCCTCGTCGTCAGCGCGCTCGTCCCGGCGCTGGTGGCGGCGCGCCCGGCGTACGAGGTCCCGGTCGAGTCCGTGTCCGCGGACGGGAACCCCGAGCGGCCGTCGGGCGAGGCGTGGGACACGGTGCCGGCGGCCGACGTGCCGCTGGCCAGCGCGCCGAGCGGCCTGCCCAACGCCAGCGACACGTCCGTCGAGACGGTGCGCGTCCAGTCGGCCCGGACGGACGACCGGTTCTACGTCCGGCTGTCGTGGGCCGACGGGACGGCCGACCGGAACGTCACGGGGCCGCGCAGGTTCGTCGACGCCGCGGCGGTCCAGGTGCCGGCCGACGCCAGCACCCGCCCGCCGATAGCGATGGGCGGGACGCGGAACATGGTGAACGTCTGGTACTGGCGCGCCGACGGCGACGGGGAGGAACTGCTCGCCGGCGGGGCCGGGACGACGACCGAGATCGAGGAGGGCGGCGTCAACGCGACGGCGACCCACGACGACGGCCGCTGGACAGTGGTCATGTCGCGGGACCTGGAGTCCAACGCCGAGAACCGGACCTCGCTCGCGGTCGACCACGACGTCGACGTCGCCTTCGCCGTGTGGAACGGCTCGGGGATGGAACGCTCCGGCCGGAAGGCCGTCAGCGAGTGGCACCACGTCCCGCTCGGCGGCGGGCCGCAGGGACCGCCGTACGAGACGATCCTGTGGACCGTCGCGGGGCTGGCGATCGCCGGCGTCGCGCTGGTGACCGTCCACGCGGTGCGGAGCACCTGAGGTGACCCGAATGGACATCGACACGAACGACGGCACGACGGACGGACCCGAGACGAACGCGCCCGACGAGGGGGCAAAGCGCATCGACGCGGCGGACGTCGACCCGGCGGCGGCCGCGCGGGGCGGCGTGTACGCCCTCGCGGCGACGCTGTTCGACGAGCCGAGCAAGTCGCTCCACCGGCGACTCCGCGCGGGCGAGGTCGACGCCGCCTGCCGGGAGCTTGTCGAAGCGAGCGGCCTCGACGTCGAGCCGCCGGACCTGACCGTCGCGGACGACCACGAGACGCTGTGCGCGCGGTTCAACGACCTGTTCACGGTCGGCTATGCCGAGTACGAGGACCGGAGCGACGGGTCGCTCGACAGCAGCGGGCCGCCGGTGTCGCTGTACGAGACGTCGTACCGGCCGGAGGCGTCGTGGAACGACGTGAACCTCGACCTCGCGCGGGCGTACGACCACTTCGGGCTGGAGGTCGACCGGTCGGTCCGGGACAACCACGACTACCTGCCCTATCAGCTGGAGTTCGCGGGCTACCTCGCGCGCCGGGAGGCCGAGTCGTCGACGGACGCCGCGCGGGCCAGGCTGGACTTCCACGACCGACACCTCCACGTCGTCGCCGGCGGGGTCGCCGAGCGGATAGCCGAGGAGCCCGGCACCGCCCTGTACGGCGACCTGGCCGCGTTCCTCGACCGGTTCGTGGCCGCCGACCAGACCGACCTCGCCGGGCGGTTCGAAGGGGGTGACGGCTGATGCGCGGCGGCCGAGTCGGGGAGCCGACCGACGGACGCCGCGCGGCCGGCCTCGCCAGGCTCTCGGCGGGGTCGCCGGTGTCGCCGCGGACCGCCGCCGGGCTGGTCACGCTCCTGCCGGTCGCGCTGGCGACGCTGTACCGGGTCGCGCTCAACGCGCCCGGGCCGTTACCGCGCCCAGTCACGGCGGTCGTCGGGGCCGCACTCCCGCTCGTCGTCGCCGGGCCGGCGGTCGCGGCGCTGTGCCTCACGGCGACCGCCGACCGACCCGGCGAGCGCGTCGGGTTCGCCTTCGTCGGCGGCTTCGGGCTGGTGTCGCTCGCGTCCCCGGCGGCCTGGCTCCCGGCCGTCGTCGGCACCGTCCTCGGCGGGGGCCTCGCGGTCGGGTCGGAGCTGGCCCGGGACGGCCGGCCGGAAGCGCGGCGCGTCGGCGTGGCCGGCGTGCTCGTGGCCGGCGTCGTCACCTCGCTCGCGGCGTCGGCCGGCGTCGGGGCGGCAACACTGCGCCCGCTCGGGTCCGGCCTCGCGCTGGTCGGCGTCGGGCTGACGCCGCTGCTGGTCGGCGGCGACCGGACGAGCCTCGCGGTCGGGGCGCTGGCCGGCGTCCTGACGTTCGCGCTGGCGACGAGCGCGCCGTACGTCGCCGGCGCGGTGTTGCTGGTCGGCGGCGGCGTCGTCGGCGCGCCCCTCGGAGCCGTCGCCTTCGCCGTCGGCGGCGGCGTCGCCGGGGTCGCCCGCGCGCTCCGCCGCGGCCGGGGCGACCTGGCGGTCGGCGCGGGGCTGTTGCTCGCGGCCGGCGTCCCCGCGACGCTGCCCCGGGCGCTGGGGGTCGTCGTCGCCCTCGCGCTGCTCGTCGAGGCAGGGGGTGAACTGCCGTGAGGGACGAGGAGGAGGCGACCGACGGTCCGCCGGACCCGGGGCTCCGCCCCGAGCGCAGCCCGGGCTTTGGCGATGCGCCCGCGGGGCTCGACGACATCGAGGTCGACCGCGACGTGACGATCGGCGAGGCGTCGCCCGCGGAACTGGCGGCCAGCGACACCGACCCCGTCGCCGACGACGAAACCGCGGAGTTGCTCGACGCGCTGGCCGGGGACGAGGCGGTCGAACGCCGCCGCGCAGCGCTCGCGCTGGCCGAGCGGGAGGGCAGCGAACGCGTCCGCCGGGCGCTGCAGGCCGCCGCGACGGGCGACGACGACGCCGAGGTGCGGCAGTTCGCGGTCGAGGCGCTCGGGAAAGTCGGTGGCGCCGTCGCGGCGGAGACCGCGCTCGCGCTGACCGACGACCCCGAACCGTGGGTCCGCGCCGAGGCCCTCGTGACGCTCGACAGACTGGACCGCGGCGAACACGAGGCCGCCATCGCCGACGCGCTCGACGACGACCACCACGCCGTCCGCCGGAACGCGCTGGTGTCGCTGTTCAAACTCCGGGGCGAGGACGCCCTCCCCGCCCTCGTCGACGCGGCCGCCGACCCGAGCGAACGCGTCCGCGAGTGGGCAGCCCACTTGCTCGGCGGCGTCGCGGACGAACGCGCGGACGAAACGCTCGCCGACCTTGTGGACGACGACAGCCGGATCGTGCGCGAGACGGCCGCCAAT
This sequence comes from Halostella litorea, assembly GCF_004785955.1. Taxonomy (NCBI): domain Archaea; kingdom Methanobacteriati; phylum Methanobacteriota; class Halobacteria; order Halobacteriales; family Natronoarchaeaceae; genus Halostella; species Halostella litorea. The sequence goes on from NZ_ML214300.1 coordinate 1,063,148, forward strand.
GCCCGGACCGTCGACGCCGGCAGCTTCCGCCGCCAGTTCAGCGGGACGCTGGACGAATCCGACCGCACGCTCCCCGGCGAGGACGAACTCAACCGGACGCCGAACCTCTGATCCGGCCGTGGGCGCTGCCGGCGCTCGGCGGATCGTTCCGACTGGCGGCGGCGTGCCCGCCGCTGTAAAACGTGGAGGGCGGTCTCTCCCGATCGCTTATCGCCCCGGCGGAGGTACCGAGATGCCTCTCCGCGAATAGTTTGAAAAGCCAAGGGCCGGATTTGAACCGGCGATGGGCGGCTCTGCAGGCCGCTGCGTTCGGCCGGACTCTGCCACCTTGGCGCGGGTGATACTACTGGCGTCCGGCGTTTAAGCCTAGCGCTTCCGAGGCGTGGCTCGCAGTCGACTGTCGGCACTGGGCGGTGATGGTCTCGTCGAGCGTGCTACTCGACGGGAGAGGTGTGGTGGAGCCTGGTGGCTCCGCGAATGATATGAGAAAAGCCCAGTCGGCGGGTGCCGACTGGGCTGTAGTATGAGTGGGAGGCGGCGATCCGGTGGTCCCAGAGGCTCGCGCACTCCAGTACTTGCCGGAACGCTGGCGGGCTTAACGTCCGTGT